>CAZRGL010000134.1:0-20863 GCA_964599485.1 uncultured Polyangiaceae bacterium | reverse complement strand
GAGGAATACGAAAACTACACTGACCCGCTCGAGGCCGATCCCGATCAAGATGGCAACTTCGGTGACAGGCTCGATGTGGTCAACGCCTCGCTCGGATCGGCATATGGGATTCAGTCACCGATCAATGCTCAGTTGGTGACCAACCTGAGCGCGGTGGGAAGCTTGTTCGTGGTGGCGGCGGGTAACGACTCCAACACCTTCTTCATCACCGGCTCGCCTGGCAACTACCCGCAAACGCTCAGCGTGGCTGCTAGTGCCGACAACGAGTTCATTGCGATGAGCATCGACAAGCCTGCGCTCATCGCCGGCGACGTTCCAGCCAGTGAAGGCTTCTTCACGACTCCGTTGGCGACGAGCGGGCCGATCAGCGGCCAGCTCGTTCATGTCGATCCGCCGCTTGCTTGCTCGGCCATCACCAATACCGAGTCGGTTGCCGGCAAGATTGCGCTGATCGATCGCGGCATTTGTACCTTCGTATCCAAGCTCGAAGCAGCGGAAACAGCTGGCGCTGTGGCGGTGGTGCTGATCGACGACGAGTTCAACTCCGCGCCATGGGTGATGGGCGGCGGCGCGCCAGGTCAGGTCTCAATCCCCGGCGTCATGATTCGCCGCGTGCATGGCGACAGCATCAAGACTCAGCTCGACAATGGAGTGAGCGTGACCCTCGACGCGAGCAAAGCCTACACTGGCTTCGGCGCCGAGCTCTTTGCGTCGTTCAGCTCACGCGGGCCGAGCGCAGTGGGCACTTTGCTCAAACCAGAGGTGAGCGCGCCGGGCTACTCCATCGACTCCATCCAGGTCGGTTCGGGGATAGAGCCGCGCCGCACCCAGGGCACTTCCATGGCCTGCCCGATGGTGGCTGGCGCTGCCGCCTTGGTACGTCAGGCCCATCCTTCACTGGGGGCCGAAGCCGTCAAAGCCAAGCTGATGAACAGCGCCGAGACGGTCTCGGACATCGAAGGCAATCCGTTTCAAATCTCCCGTCAGGGTGCTGGACGCATCAACGTCGTCGCCGCGGTGGGTTTGCAGGCCAGCGCCGCAGTTGACTCCGATGAGCGAGTCGTAGCGGTCTCCTTCGGTGCGCTCGTCAGTGATGTGCCTGCCAGCATCGACCGAACGGTCACGGTGCGCAATCACGGTGACGCCGCCTTGAGCTACGTGGCTTCGGCGGCAGAGCGCTATCCTCTGCCCGGTGTTTCCGTTTCGGTGAGCCCAACCGAGCTCGAGCTCGCAGCAGGTCAGAGCGAACAGCTGACGGTGACCTTGTCGCTCGATCCCCAGAAGCTGGGCATGCCCCCAATCGATCTGCTCACGGCGCCCACCCAATACAGTGTGCCGCGCCATTATCTCAACGAGGCCGCCGGGCTCGTTACGCTCACCGAGCAAACCCAGCCGAGCCAGTCCTTGCGGCTACCATTCTATGGCGTTGTGCGCGCGGCGGGCACGCGCGCGGCGCTTCCGCCGATGGGCTGTGTCGACAAGCCGACTGCTGGCAAGAGCATTGCCATTCCCATTGGTGGCGATTCGGCTCATCCGGCCCCTGTCGTTACCGCCTTCGAGCTGGGGTTGATCGACGACGAGGATCCGAAATCCGCTACCAGCGACGAAGCCGCGAGGTCCGACCTGCGGGCCATCGGCATCGCCAGCAATTACGCGACCGCCGAGAGCTTCGAAGACGTCTCGTTGTTCTTCGCGGTGAGCGTAACCGGCCAATGGGTCACCCCCGCCCAGGGGCAGCTCAGCGCCGTCAACGTGCTGGTCGACAGCGATCAGGACGGTGATGCCAACTACCTCATTCGCAGCGAGCCTTTTTCCCGAGAAGGGCCCTACGCGGACGTGCTCTCTGCCACCATCTATGACCTCGAGACGGGCGCGCCCACCGGCTCGAAGCGCTTCATCAACATGGCGCCCGCCACCGAGCACGACACGCAGCCTTATCACAACAGCGTGCTGGTGCTGCCTGCCTTCGCCGCTGAGCTCGGTCTGAGCGAGGAGGACATGGTGCTGGACTATGCTGCGCTCAGCCAGCTGGCGACGGGGACCCAAGGGGTCACCGAGTGGGCGCGCTACGATTTGGAAGCGCGGCTGATTGATACGGCTCGCTCAGCCCCCACCAACGGTTGGCCCATCTACGCCTCGGGACAGCCCGTCGTGGTCGATATCGACAAGAGCTTCAGCGACGAAACGGATGAGCTGCCGAAGGTGCTTCTGCTGCACCACAACAACATCTCCGGCCAGCGCTGGGAAGTGGTCGATCTGAGCGCGCTGCAGACCGAGAAGTTGACCGTGGAGCACAGCTTCGAGGACGACGCGCTCATCACCGCCGGTGAGCTTTTCGTCCGCACCTTCAAGTGGCCGGGAGTAGAAGTCCCCGGAACCGAGAAGAAGGCATCGCCCGCAGGCGCCGGATCGAAGCGCGGAAGCGCTATCTTCGCTTCGGGCTCTTGAGCCGCAGCGCTCGTGGAAAAGCAGCACAACATGGCGCCAAGCGCCAGACCAGTTCCCAATCGTCGACGTCGCGTCGACCCCTCACCAGTGCACATCTCGATTGCTCCTATGCTTGCAAGTGACAGCATATAATTCCAGCCGCTCTGCAAGCGGGTGATAGTGCGTTATGTCCCGTTGATATCAAGTAACTCTGTCGCAATTTGGTAGCAATTTGCGGTAGATCAAGCGCGTTTGCGCGGCCAATTTGGCGACGCGCGCGTCCCATGGTGGGAGTACACCAGAAAAATGCACAGGAGTGTACACATAAATCTCGTGGTGGAGCTACGGGGCGCGCCGCGAAGCCAACAGCTCGGCAATTGGCTGTCTCAGTTAGGATGATTGGCCGCGACCGTCAGCCTCAGTGCACGCGCTCTGTGCGGCCCTTCCAGTAGGGTTCACGTAGCTGGCGTTTGATGATCTTGCCCGTGCCGCCCTTGGGCAGGCTGTCCATGAAGTCGACCTGTTTGGGCACCTTGAAACCAGCGAGCCGCTCGCGACAGAAGTCCTGTAGCTCTTTGGCGCTGGCGTTGGCGCCTTGCGCCAGCGCGACCACCGCGACGGGCACCTCGCCCCAGCGCTCGTCCGGAGCGCTCACGATGGCGCACTCGAGCACGGCGGGGTGTTCGAAGAGGACCTTCTCGATCTCGACCGACGAGATGTTCTCGCCGCCGCTGATGATGAGATCCTTCTTGCGATCGACGATCAGCACGTAGCCTTCCTCGTCGATGGTGGCCAGGTCACCAGTGTGGAACCAGCCGTCACTAGTGGCCTTTTCGGTGGCCTCTGGATCCTTGTAGTAGCCCGTGGTCACCGCGTTGCTGCGAACGACGATCTCGCCCACCGTCTCGCCGTCCCAATCGAGAGGATTACCATCGATGTCGACGATGGCGATTTCGGCCCCTACCACCGGAAGTCCGGTCGAGGCGCGTCGACGCAAGCGGGTCGCCTCGTCTTGATCGGCCAAGTAGGTCTTGTCGGCGGCGAAGGTGACGATGGGACTGGTCTCGGTCAGCCCATAGCCGCCTGCAACACAGCAACCAAGAAGCTGCTCGGCCTGGCGAACCATCTCCGGCGGAGTCGGCGCACCGCCGGTGTTGATCAGCTCCAGGCTGCTCAAGTCGCGGCGCTTCACGTCGGGATGGTTGAGCAGCATGTTGAGCATCGTGGGCACTGCGAAAAAGCGCGTGACCTTCTCGGTCTCGATAATCCTGAGCACCTCGGCGGCGTCGAATTTACGCAGCATCACGTGACGGCCACCAACGGCGGTGATGCCTTGCGGCGTGCCCCAGCCGTTGACGTGAAACAGCGGGATGCTGTGCAGCTGCACGTCGGGCTCCGCCGCGCGGAAGGTCACCATCATGCCGAGGGCGTGCAAGTACAGATTGCGATGCGTCAGCATGACCCCGCGCGGCGTACCGGTCGTGCCGCTGGTGTAGAACAGCTCGGCGACATCGTTTTCGTCGATGCCCACCCGCGGCGGCGGCTCGGCGCTCGCTGCAGCAAGCAGCTCGTCGTAGATGGGCTCGGCTGGGGCGCGGCCCTCTGGTCGCTCGCCGATCCATACGAGCTTTGGTTGGCTAGCCAGCGCCGGCCATAGCTCGCTGAGCACCGGCGCGAGCTCATGATCGACGAGCATCACGGATGGCTCAGCGTGATTGATGATGGTGGCCAGCTCTTGGGCAGACAGGCGGATGTTGAGCGGCAAGAGCACGGCTCCGGCGTCGAGCACACCGAAGTAAGCCTCGAGCAACGGATGAGAGTTGAAGGCCATCACCGCCACACGGTCGAAACGCGCTACGCCCAAATCGCGTAGCGCGTTGGCTAGCCGGTCGCAGCGCTGCCCGAAGTCGGCGTAGCTGAAACGCTTGTCACCATCGACCACGCCGATCTTGCGCCCGAAGAGCTGCACCGCGCGGCGCTTGAAATCCAGTGGTGTCAGTGGTCGTTGCATATCGACAGAGCTCAGGGAACGTCACGCTGGGCTTTACCCTTGTATTCGCAGTCGGCGAAATTGATGCGGCGCATCTGCGGCTGCGAGACCATCTCTTCGAAGTAGTGCGCCGATAGCCCCGCCACCCGTCCGTAGACGAACAACGCTTTGGCCAGATCGACGTCTAAGCCCATATCAGCGACGATCGCACCGATTACGCCGTCGACGTTGATGGGCAAGCTCATGCCGCGAACCTTCTCGAACTCATCGCTGACGATCTTGGAGATCGCCACGCAAGCGCCGGCCAGCCCGCTTTCTTCAACCTGACTCCAGAGTGCATCGCGCCTGGGATCCTGCGTGTGTACGCGGTGACCCAAACCTTCTACCCGCTTGCCGGAACGCATGTACTCCGCCAGCAGCGCAGCGGTTGCTTCGGCTATCGGTTGCTCGTCGCTGTCGGCCTTGGCCCCCGCTGCACGGAAGAAAGCCGCCGCTTTTGCTCCGGCCCCGCCGTGCACGTCGGTGATCGCGCCGACGCCGCTAGCGATGGCCATAGCGTAAGAAGCCCGCACCGATGCAGCCAGAATGGTCGCTTGCGCTGAAGGAGGCGTGGCGCCGTGATCGACCGAGGCGACAATCATGGCTTCGACGAGCCGCGCCCGAGCTGGGTCGATCTCGGTTTGGCCACTGACCGCGCGATAAACTGTATGGCCAAATGGCTCGCCCTCGACAGCGGCATCGAGCGCTGCTTCGGTGCCCAGATGCTTGGCCAGGTAGCGCGCAAAACGACCGAGCGCGAACACCATCAGGTTTACCGGGCCGTCCTTGCCCTCCTGTTTGATCTCAGCGAGCGCATCATCCATCAAAAAGCTGCTGGCCAGGGCAGCAGATAGATCCTCGCCCTCGCGCCGCGTCACTGCCGGCGCCGGCAACTTGGCGGCTCGATACGCTGCCTTGCCATGCGCCTCGAGAGCTTCGTCGCTGGGCAGCTCGGTCTTGACCAACAGATGCGCGATCTGCAGCAAGCTCGCCTTGTCGATCAGCTGCTCCAGAGGATACCCACTGATGAGCAAGCTGTTGGGCGCCACCCGGGTGATGAGCGTGCCCCAGCCGGGCTTTTTGGGTGCGTGCTCCCAAGTGCTCTTCATCTTGGCGTAGTAGCGTGCCGTGTCGAAGTAGCTCTTGGAGTCGAGCTTTTGGCTCACCTCTTTGATGAGATCGGTCTGGCTGTTGACCACCACGACGCCGGCATCGCGCAAGGCGGAGCGCTTGGAATCGAAGGTGCCGAGCTGCTGCCCCGGCGCGACGATGGCGCCAGCGTGTCCCATGGTCTTGCCTTCGGGCGCGTGGGCACCAGAGATGAGCGCCACCATCGGCTTGGGGTACTTGTCGGGGTTGGCCTTGATGTCGGCGGCGAGCAGCTCCTCTTGGGCGCCGCCGATTTCACCGGCGACCACCACCAAGTCGGTGTGCTCGAAGTCCATCGCCACCGGCACCAAATCGCGGAATGTAGAGCCAATGGCGCCATCGCCGCCGATGCCAAGCACGGCGTTCTGGGCGATGCCCACCGAAGCGAGCGCGTCGGACATGTGATAGAGGATGGCGCCGCTGCGCGAGATGATGGTCACGCCGTTGGGGCTGGCCTGTCCTTGGCTTGGCTCCGCGGGATAGAAAACGTCCGGCAACATGCCGACCTTGATGCCCTCGGGCGGGAAGATCACGCCAGGCGTGTTGCCGCCAATGAGCACCGTCTTGTGCTTGCGCGCAGCGACCAGCACGTCGCGCACGTCCCGCAGCGGGATCCCCTCGCTGATCAGCATGACCAAGGGCACGCCGGCTTCGATCACCTCGAGGGCCGCGTCGCGAGCGCTCGAGTAGTGTCGCCAAATCGAGGCCGCAGCGATGTTGGGATGCTCCTCGAGACACTCGGCGACGTTGTCGTAAACCGGGATGGTCTCGTGGATGCGTTGGCCACCCCTACCTGCGGCGATGCCCGCAGTGACCGTGGTACCGAAGTCGCGCATCATGCCGGCGTGGCGTGTGCCCTGCCGGCCGAGACCGATGATCGCAGTCTCGACACGCTGTGTGTCGGCGATGGTCTTGACCAAGTCAGGCCGCGCATGGCGGATGAGATGGCAGAGCATGCCCTGATGGGCGGAGATTCGCGTCATGTGCGTCATGCTGCACCTCCGTCGCCGTCCGCGGCCGCTGCTTTGCGCTCGAAGCCCTTCGCGACACCTTCGCGAATGACCTCGACCATGATCTGCTGGTTGCCGACGGTGATGTCGAGATCGGCCAGCGCCTCGGGTGTTTCCTTGTGGGCCTTGTCGAGATAATCGCGAGCGCTCGGCAAGTCGGTTCCGACCATGCGCCCATGCACGGGCAACATACGCTGGCCACTGGCATGCCGATCGCGCAAGCACTTGATCAAGCCGCGAATGAACACATCGCAGCTCGAGATGCCGCCGAAACGCGAAGTCATGACGAGATCGACGATGGGCTTGTCCATCAGCAAGTGGAACATCTCGGCCACCCGATCGAGCGGCGGCCCGCCGCCCGAATCCATGAAGTTTACGGGCACGACCTTTCCGTCGAAGTAGCGATCACCAACGTTGGCGACCTCGTCGATGGAGAAGATCCCGTAACCTGCGCCGCCCGGTACGATGCCGACGTAGAGCTTGTCGGGATCCTTGACAGTGTCGGCGGCAAGCAAATCAACATAGGGGAAGCCCGCCTCGCGAGCCCGCTGCTCGTCTTTGCTGAGCTCCGAAACGTCGTGTCGCGCTTCTGTGATCGACAGCAGCTCGAACAGCTCGCCCTGCCGATACAGCGCGTTGTCGTCGATGACGACCTTGGCGTCTGCGGCGATGACCGCTCCGTCCTGGCCAATCAGCAGCGGATTGATCTCGGCGACTTTGCAGTCGTACTTCTGATAGCTCGCAAAGAGCTTCGCGACAGCATCACCAAGCGCATTGGCCAGCTCACTCTTGCCCAACCCTTCGGCCAAGAAAGCACCGAGCTCGGCCTTCAACTCCGCAGGAAGCTCGCGATCGTTACCAGCAACCTCTCGTTTGATGATGGCGTCGGGCTCTTCGACTGCCACCTGCTCGATGTCGACGCCTCCCTTGGCGCTGGCCATCACCACCAAGTTGTAGCTCGCCGGATCGGTCGTCACGCCTACGTAACAAGCGCCGGCCTCGGCCGCTGCCTCTTCGACGAGCAACTGCTCGACTGGATAGCCCTTGATGCTCAGCTGCAGAATCTGCTTTGCCGCCGCGCGGGCCTCGTCGAGGTTGGCGATCTTCTTGACGCCACCGACTTTGCCCCGCCCGCCCGTCAGCACCATGGCCTTGAGCATCAACGGAAAAGCCAGCTCGAGCCCATCGAGCTCAGCCGCGTCGCTGATGATCCCGTACTGACGCGGGATCTTCAGCCCCATGGCCTCGAACACCTTCTTTGCTTCGTACTCGTACAGCCGCATCGCTCTTGTTCCTTCGGTTTGTTCCCGCTTTTTTTCACCACAGAGACACAAAGGCACAGAGGTATTGGTTGTTGCTACAAGGCAACGTCTCTGCCTCAATCGTCCAAGTAGAGGGCCAACCTTCTTCGCCGGTTGTGGCGAGGCGTTCTCGTTTGAAAAACTGCCCTCCTCCGTGTCTCTGTGTCTCTGTGTCTCTGTGGTAAATCTGAGTCAGCCAGTGCTTTGAGCCGCGAGCTTTTCCACGGTGTAAGCGAGGAGGCCGCCGGCCTCTCGGATGGCCAAAATCTCCGGCGGGAGCTTCGGAAAATCGAAGCGCTCGTCCCCTATCTCGATGGTGCCCGCCGCCAGATCCAAAGAGACGGCATCACCAGGCTGGTAAGCCTCGACGGCGGCGGGGCATTCGACCAGCAGCAAGCCCTGGTTGATGGCGGCGCGATAGAAGATCCGCGCAAAGCCCTTGGCCACGATGGCTTGTACGCCAACCGCCTTGAGCCCCACCACGGGCTGCTCGCGTGAGGAGCCGCAGCCGAAGTTTTTGCCAGCAACGATGACGTCGCCCTCGGCTACCTCGCCGGCGAAACTCGGATCCAAATCCTCGAGCAGGTGAGGCTTGATCTCCTCGGCCGTGCCGCAGGTATAGGTGTACTTGCCCGGGAAGAGCATGTCGGTGTTGATGTCGTCGCCGTAGCTCCAGACCTTCATCGTCATGCCTCCTTTTGTGGCGCAAGCTTGCGCGGATCGTTGAGCTTGCCGGTGATGGCGGCAGCGGCTGCAGTTGCGGGGCTTGACAGATAGATCTCCGCTTCTTTGCAACCCATCCGGCCTTTGAAGTTTCGATTGGCGGTGCTGAGACAGCGCTCTCCGGGAGCCAGGACTCCCTGGTGAGCACCGAGGCACGGACCGCAACCGGGCGGCAGCACGATGGCACCTGCGCGCGATAGCTTGGCGATGACACCACCGTCGAGCGCACGCTCGAACACCCGCTTGGAAGCAGGCAGGACCAACAAGCGAACGCCCTTGGCCACCGTGTGGCCGTCGAGGATGTCGGCAGCAATCGCCAGATCGTCGTAGCGGCCGTTGGTGCAGGTGCCGAGCAGCACTTGCTGGATCTCGAGGCCCTCGAGCTCGCTGACTGGCTTGACGTTGTCGACCTTGTGGGGACAGGCAACGACCGGCTCGACGGCAGACAAGTCGTAGCTCAGCCGCTGCACGTAGTCGGCGTCATCGTCGGCCCATTGCGGCTGGTAGCTGCCCTCGGCGACGCCAATGGAAGCAAGATAGCTCCGGGTGATTTCGTCCACTGGGAAGACCGCGATCTTGGCGCCCATCTCGATGCCCATGTTGGCTATCGTGAGCCGTTCCTCCATCGACAACGAGTCCACCGCGCCGTGAAACTCGACCGCGCGGTAGTTGGCGCCATCAGCGCCGATGTCGCCGATGATGCTGAGCACCAAGTCCTTGGCGTCGACCATCGGGCTCAGCTTGCCGCTCAGCTCGATTCGCATGGTCTCGGGCACCCGCAACCAGGTCTCGCCGCGCAGCAACAGAGCCGCCGCTTCGGTGCGATCGACACCGGTGGAAAAGGCGCCGAGCGCGCCATAAGAACAAGTGTGCGAATCGCTACCGACGACGATTTGGCCGGGCAGCGCCAAGCCCTCTTCGACCGTCACCTGATGGCAAATCCCAGCACCGACATCGAAGAACTGCGGCAGGCTATGCTTGGCGACGAAGTCCCGCGTCTGCTTGTGATTCAAGGCGGTCTTCTCGCTGGCAGCCGGCACCACATGATCCAGGACGATCACCGGCATCTCGGGCCGGGCCACGCCGAACTGCTCGAGCTCAGCGCCGATCTTGCCGACGATGGCTGCGGTGTTGTCATGCGTGAGCAAGTGGTCGGGCTGGACCATGACGATTTGCCCGACCACGACTTGGGCCTGACCGGATTTGTTGGCGAGAACTTTCTGAGCAAATGTACTTCCCATATGGCTACGCCTCGTTGTCTCGATATGGCTACGCCTCGTTGTCTCGAGCTGCTTGGGGGCTCAACGTTTGCTGTTGAGCAAACCGCCGCGCTGATAGATGGCCAGCTGAACCTTCGATGGCGCGATGCCTTGGACTTTCTTGCCGCTTTCGAGGGTGACCGTGCCGGTCTGCAGATCGACTTCGATGCGTTGGCCGCTCTGCAAATCGCTCTCTGCCAATGGCGCCGCCAGAATCGGGAAGCCCGAGTTGATGGCGTTGCGCTCGTAGATGGCGCCAAAGGAACTGGCCACGATGAGCGTCACGCCCAGGCTCTTGAAACAGTCGACGGCTTGCTGGCGCGAAGAGCCCGCGCCGAAATTGCCTCCGGTCACCACGATGTCGCCGGGCTTGGCCTTGCTGCTGAAGTCTTCCCAACCGGTGAGGTTTCCAAAAGCGAACTGACCCATCTCGGCAATGTCCGTCACCGTCAAGTGGCGGTTGTGGAAGATCATGTCGGTGTCGATGTTGTCCTCGCGCACCACCCAGACCCGACCCGAGACGGTGAGGGGTTTGTCCTCTTGCGGCGTCTCGCCATCGGTCGCGACCTCTTGCTCGGGACTGCCGGAGAAGAGCGCTGGCTCATCGGGAATTGCGCCCGGAAGCGCGATTGCGCCCGCAACAGCGGATGCAGCAACCACCGCAGGCGAAGCGAGATAGACCTCACCGCGCCCCTGTTTGCCAACGAAGTTTCGGTTGCCCGTGCTGATGGTGATCTCGCCAGGACCGTTTTGGCCAACCTGTCCGGCCGCGCAACCCGCGCAGCCCGCATTGCTCACCATGGCGCCGGCACGCTTGAAGATCTCGATCAGACCCTCGTCGAGACAGCGCTTCCAAATGCGATCGGTGGCCGGCACGATCTTGAGCACTACGCCATCAGCGACTTTGCGGTCGCGCAAGATCTCGGCGGCGGCCTGCAAATCCTCGAAGCGCCCATTGGTGCACGAGCCGATGAAGGCCGAGCCAATCTTGGTACCGACGACGCTCGCCGCCTCGACGACATCTTCGGGGTGACCTGGTCTGGCCACCTGCGGCTCGAGCCCGTCGACGTCGATCTCGATGGTGCGCGTGTAGCTGGCGTCAGGATCGGGGCCGATTGGCTCGAAAGAACGGCCGGCGGCCTTCGCGCAATAGCTCAGCACCGCTTCGTTGGGCTCGAACAAGGCAATGATGCCCGCCATCTCGGTGGCCATCGAAGCCATGGTGATGCGACCCGCTAGATCGAGCTCGTCGATGAGCGGTCCACTGAACTCAGCCGCCGTGCCCAGCAATCCAGCCGCACCAAGCTGTCGCAACACGGCGAGGATCAAATCCTTGGGCGTAGCGTGCGGCCCCGGCGTGCCCTTCAAGACCACCTTGACGGTGGGCGGGACCTTGAACCAAACGCGACCGAAAGCGAACGCGTGAGCAATGTCGACGTCGCCCATGCCCTGGCCGAAGGCCCCGATGGCGCCGAGGATGTTGGCGTGTGAATCCGTCGACACGAAGGTGCAGCCGGGCCCGGCGAGCCCGGCGTCGATGGCCACGTGGGTGCCGATGCCCGCATCGATGTCGTAGATCTTGATGCCGTTGTTGCGAGCGAAAACCCGACAGAGCTGCTGGTTGGTGGCGTACTTCTGATCAGAGCCACCAGGGTTGCAGTCGAAGGTGAAGAAGGTCTTGTCCGCATCGGCGATGGGCAAGCGGTTGTCGCGCAGGTTCTTGACGACGTTGGCGCCGCCGAAATCCCGCGCCACCCGCACGTCGATGGTCATGTCTACGATATCGCCGGCCGACACCTCGGACTCGGAGTGAGCGCCGAGGATCTTTTCGATGATTGTTTTGCCCATAGTTCGTTCTCTAGAAAGCTGTTTTTTTTCACCCCAGAGGCTCAGAGGCACAGAGACACAGAGGCACAGAGATTTATTTTGTTGCTGTTGGTCAGCTTCTTGCGCTTTTGGAGGCGTTTGTGGCGAAGCGCTGGGGCTCGAACAAACACCCTCCACCGTGTCTCTTTGTCGCTGTGTCTCAGTGTCTCTGTGGTTAGCCTGAACCCGGATCGACTTATTCGGCGTCCTTGGGCTGGATGAGGTGGCCCTTGCTCATCATCACTAGCGGGTTGAAGGTGGCGAAGTCGGCCTGATGGATCAGCACTGTCTCGACCACCTGGGGCCGCCCATTACCCTCAGAGGCATGGCAAGCGATCGTGTTGACGATCTCTTCGCTCAGACCATGCTCGCCGGCCAACATGGCGCCCGAGATCGGGTGGCGGGCGCACATGCCGGCGTGGCTCTTGCGGAAGCCACCCGATCCGTCGGGCTCGATCTCCAAGCGCTTGCCGATATCGTGAAGCAGTCCGCCGGCAACCAGCCGATCGTTGTCGATGGGATAGGGCAGCTGTGCGTAGGCTTCGCGTTTGGCCAGTGCCAATCCCACCGCACCTTCGGTTACGGCGATGGTGTGCTCTACGAAGTTGATGCCGTGGGTGTCGGTCAGCAACGTAAAGGGCATCTTCTTCAGATCCTCCACGCTCTGCCAGCCGCCTCGTTGACAGGCAACGACCCACACCTTGACGACCTTTTCGCGCAGACCTTGGTCACCAATCTTGGAAAGTTGTCCGGCAAACAGCTTCTCGATATCGGTCTTGTCGATCATCTCTCGTCGCGCTCCTCTCAGCCGAGTTTTGCGAGGATGGCGTCAGTCAGCTGACTCGTGCTCGCTGCGCCTTGGGTCAGCACCTCGGGACGACCGCGCAGCTTGAGCATGTCGTAGCTGCGTACCTTCTTCTCGCTGACCACCGCCGCGATGGCATCGCGGATGCGCTTGGCTTTGTCCGTCTCCTCGAGATGGTCGAGCATCATGCAGGCGCTGAGGATCATGGCGATCGGGTTGACGATGGAGGTCTCGTAGTCGGCATACTTGGGCGCCGAGCCATGGGTGGGCTCGAACACGGCGCAGTCCTTGCCGATGTTGGCGCTGCAGGCGAAGCCGAGGCCTCCGACCAGACCTGCAAAGCCATCCGAGACGATGTCGCCGAACATGTTGCTGGCAACGATCACGCCATAGTCTTCGGGATTCTTGGTCAGCCACATCATCTGCGCGTCGATGTTGGTCGACCACAGATCGATGCCCTCGTAGTTCTTGGCGACCTCACGGGCTACGGCCTCGAGCATGCCGCTGGTCTCACGAATGACGTTGGGCTTCTCGCAGACGGTGACCGATTTGTAGCCGTGCTTTTTGGCGTAGGCGAAAGCGCTGTCGCAAATGCTGCGGCAGCCCTCATGGGTGAATATTCGGCACGAGATGGCCAGCTCTTCCGAAGGCACGTCTTTGAACTTGCTCATCTTGGCGTGCGTCTCGAGCGCAGCGCGCACGTCGGCTGGGGGGTTGGTCCACTCGACGCCAGCGTACAACCCTTGGGTGTTCTGGCGGAAGATGACCGCGTTGACCATGGGCTCGTCGAAGCCTTCGTCTTGACCGCGGCGAATGAAGTTGAGCGGGTTGCCCGCAAAGGTTAGGCAAGGACGAATGCACACGTCCAAGTTGAAATGCTGACGAAGTCCGACGATCGGGCTGTAGTAGACGTGACCCTTGTCGCGAAGCTCGGGCGCGAGCTCATCGGCAGCTTCGTTCTTCGGTTTGGAGGTAATGGCGCCAAACAGCGCAACGCGGTGCTTGGCGAGCAGATCGATAGTCCGCTGCGGCAAGGGATTGCCCTC
Source organism: uncultured Polyangiaceae bacterium (assembly GCA_964599485.1). Taxonomy (GTDB): domain Bacteria; phylum Myxococcota_A; class Polyangia; order Polyangiales; family Polyangiaceae; genus JAPYTK01. The sequence goes on along the minus strand of CAZRGL010000134.1, from coordinate 7,248 downwards.
GCTCTTCCAGAATTCCCAACCGATGTCGGCTTCGATGTAGTCGGCGTCGAAGCCGACTTTCTCGAGTACACGCAAAGACTCGTCGAGCACTGCTCGTCCGATTCCGTCGCCGGGCATGGTCACAATGGTTCGTTTGCTCATCGAAGCACCTCCGTCAGTGCGCCAGCTCGGCGCCTGCCGCCAAGGCCTTCACATTGGCCTCAGCTAGTTTTGGACGTTGAAAGGTATGGATCGCCTTAGCCAAGGCGTCCGCAGTATAAATCCCCGACTCGGCAAGCACTGCGCCCAGAGCCACAGTGCCGATCGACAGTCGGCCCACCTTCTTGGCGGTCTTCTCGAAAGGAAAGCGCAGCACTTTGGCGGCCGTCTCGGGCAGCTCGAGCGATTCGTCGGCATACACGACGCTGCTCGCCGGCATCTTGTCGAGCTTGGCCCGCACGCGATTGAGACCATTTTCTGAAATCAGAACCAGGTGCTCGGGCGCGACGATGCCGGTGTAGTCGATCGTCGCGGGGCTGAGGATGATCTCCGCCACCGAGTGGCCCGTCTGCACGGTGATCGGGTAGTCGTCCTTCTGCGAGGCGCTCAGCCCAGCGAAGATCCCGCCCTGGGCAAAGAGCGTCGCGCTGGACTTGATCTTCTGTCCTGCGCTGCCGGCAATGACGAGGCCGATCTGCTTGTCCAGCTTGCTCGTAAACGCGGGCTCGATGGTAGGTCGCGGCTTGGGCTTGGTTTCTGCCTGCTCGTAGCTCTGCCGGTAGCGTTCCGTGTACTCGAGCCGGGGTTTGTCGACCTGTTGACCGAGGGTGAAGCCGTAGCCTTCGATCAGATCCATCAGCCCCTTCTTACGCAGGTCGTTGCGGGGCATGTAGTAGGCGGTGCACAGCTCCCAGATGTCGAGCATGGCAAAGCCTGGCTGCATGATGGCGTCGGCAAGGACATCCACCAGATCCTTGTCGAAGGTAGTCGCGCGGTTGACCCAGGCTGCGCCGGCCGCCACCGCCGTGCCGCACAGGTCCATCGGCTCTTCGATGTTGCCCCACGGGGTCGTCGAGGTCAGGCCCGCGGTTGGGGTCGTGACCGAGTGCTGGCCGCCGGTCATGCCGTAGTTGAAGTTGTTGGCCACGATCAGCGTGATGCCGATGTTGCGGCGGGCAACGTTGAGCAAATGGGTGCCGCCAATGCCGCAGCCGCCGTCACCTTTGAGGGTGATGACGTGCAAGTCGGGCCGCGCCAGTTTGAGACCACAGGCGTAGGTAATGGAGCGGCCGTGCAGGCCGTGAAACGCGCTGGTGGCGAAGTACTTGCAGGTCAACCCGATGCAGCCAATGTCGGTGACGATGACCACCTTGGCCGGATCGAGCTGCAGCTTCACCAGGGCTTCGTTGAGCTTCTTGGCGATGCTGTCGTGACCGCAGCCAGGGCAGTACGGTAGCGGTCCCTGCTGGTCGGACAGGTAGGTCAGATGCTTCTTGCCGGTTGAATCGCTCACAGCAGACCTCCTCGCTCGACGATCTCGCCTGGTGACAGCAGGGTCGTGTCCATCTTTGCAACGCTGACGACCTCGACGCCGGGGGGAGCTAGCCTTTCGATCTCGAGCACGTACTGGCCCATGTTCATCTCCGGGCCGACGACTTTGCTGACGCCTCGCATGGCGCGGGCGATCGCGTTCTTCGGCACGGGCCAGACCGTCTGCAGAACCAACGAGGAGACCTTTCGGCCGGCGCTGCGTGCTTGGGCCACGGCGCCCTTGGCAGATCGTGAAGTGATGCCGTAACTGAGCACCAAGGTGTCAGCCCCCTCCTCTAGGTCCTCTTTGACCAGGGTCAGATCGTCCACGGCACCGTCGATCTTGGCGATGTAGTGATCGATCATCTCTTGGATGATCTCGGGCTTGGTCGTCAGATAGCCCCGCTTGTCGTGCGACGAAGTGGTGTAGCGGACGATCCGGCCGTCGCCGAACGCGCTGATGGGCGGCACCTGGCCCGGCGTGTCGAAGTTGTGAGGCCAGTACTGGGCTTGGTCGGCTGCGATCTGAACGCGGTCCACGAGCGGCGGCAGCTCAATCGACTCGAGATCAGTCGACTCGCGCGTAACGCCGACCTCTTTGTTACTCAGTATGAAGACCGGCGTGCGGTACTTCTCGGCAATGTTGAACGCGTGGTAGGTCAGCTCGTATGCGTCCGCTGAGCTCGACGGAACCAGGGCGATGACGGGGATCCCGCCGGAGGTCACCCAGCGGGTGAACTGGATGTCGCCGTCTGCCCCTTTGGTAGCCGATCCGGTGGCCGGCCCTTGGCGCTGCACGTTGACGATGACCAGTGGCGTCTCGCCGATGATCGCTAGGCCGATGTTCTCGCTGTACAGACTGATGCCGGGTCCACTGGTCGCGGTCAGTACTTTGCGACCAGCCATGGCGGCGCCGATGCAGAAGCCCATCGAGGCGATCTCGTCCTCGGCTTGAATCACCGTGCCGCCCACTTCGGGGACGAACTCGAGCATGTAGTTCAGAACCGACGATGCTGGTGTGATGGGGTAGCTGGCGAAAAAATCGCACTTGGCCATCATCGCGCCTCGAGCGATGGCCTCGTTTCCCTCGATGAATTCGTATCCCATGATTCGCGCACCCAGTTTGTTCGTTGGTGGTGACCGCGAGCGCCAGACGCTGCCCGCCCCGCGTGTCGGTGGGCCCCGCCGGCAGGGCCACATTGGAGTTCGGCGCGCCAAGCCCAGTCGCCGAAAAACGAGGCGCGAGCCTGCCACACGCCGCAGGCGCTTACAACTGCTGCGAGCGGACTTTTCGCGCTGTTTTGTCGTGTTTTTCACAGCCAGCCCAACCCGGGTCGCGCTATTGCGTTGTCTCACATGCACGCACGACGAAATCCGCGACTGCGCTTGCCAGGCCGATGGCTGTCCTCATCGGCAGCGATTTGGGTGGCAGCCACGGGCGCGCTGACGACATTTGCCGGGGCCTGCCACGATTTCGCCGCCAAGTACGGTGGACCACCGCCAGAGACCCCAGAGCCAAACCAAGCTGCCTCCTCGACCAGCTTTGCCAGCTCCGCCTCGACCGGCCCCGCCCCGACCAGCCCCGCTCCAACCAGCTCTGCCAGCGCCAGCTCAGACAGCTCCAGCAGCGGCAAGCCTCCAAAGGTCCGGCTTGGGGCAACGGAGGTGAAGTACGGCGGTCGGCTGCCCGACGCAGTGGTCAACCGCATCGTTCGCCAGAAGCGCCCGGACTACCTGAAGTGCTTCGCCGAAGCCGCTGCGACGGCACCAAAGGTCGCGGGCAGGCTGGTACTGCGCTTCGTCATCGAGCGCAGCGGCGCCGTGACCAGAGTTTCCTCTTCATCGACGCCACCATCGCTGGCCAAGGCCGTAGGCAGCTGTGTCGAGCTGGTCTTCTCGGGCCTCGAATTCCCCCAGCCCGAAGGTGGGATTCACACCGTGAGCTTCCCGATCGACTATCCCGGCAAGAACAACACGCCAAAAGCACCGTAGCGACTCCACCACCTTTGCTGGGACAGCAGCGCCTTGCTTTCAGTCGGACCCGTTGGTGCTCTGACAGAATCACTCGCAGTGCCGAGCACTGCCCCCCGTCCTGTCAGAGCTGGCCTGCCTCAACGCGCTGCAAGTAGCTGAAAGCTCGTTTCGCGGGTGGCTGGTCAGGGGGAAAATGGGGTCAAATCGGGTTTTGCTCTGACAGATGGGGGGGCAGTGGCCGGCACTGCGGGCGATTCTGTCAGAGCAGCTCGACTCCAATTGTCGAAACTGGCCTCGCGGTGGTGGCGATACAAAAGACATGGCAACGACACTTGGCTACCACCTCAATTTCCATCTGGCCGACCGGCGCGTCATCGCCCGCAGCCCAATCGAACGAAGGGCCGCCGCGCGCAGCATCTTGCGAATCGGTGAGACGACGGACGGCCTGTTGGCTTTTCGTGTCGCCGACACCCACGTTCACATCGAGGTTGCGTGCGAGCGGCGAGCGGCTGGGAGACTCGCCCAACGAGTAGGCAGCTCGCTACGACGTTTGCTCAAACTCCCGTCGACGTTCGCGCCGGCACACCTCGAGCCAGTGCGCAACCAGCGGCATCTAATCAGGACCTTTCACTACGTCCTCGGCCAAGAGAAACACCACGGCTCCGAGCTCGACCCTCTACACGAAGCCAGCAACCTACCCGACCTGCTGGGCCTGCGACTGCTGGGCCGCTTCACGGCGAACAGCGTGGCTACCCTGCTGCCGAGGGTCAATCGAGAGGGTCTGCTCGCCCACTTCAGCCCTCCTCTCGCGAGGGCGCTCGGCACCGCTCGGCCGGCGCGCGAAGACGCCCCTCTCTTCGAAGCAGCTCTGCTGCTCGATGCAGCCGCGGCCGCCTTCGCCCTGCCGACGGCGCACGCCTCCGGCCGCAGTGCAGCCCGCGCCAAACGCGCCGTGGTTCAGCTAGCCGGCCGTCGATGCGAAGCTTGGCGCATGGGCGAGCTGTTGCGCTTGGCGCCGCGGACCATCCATCGATATCGCAACATGCCCATCGACGATGAGGCTGTCGCTGCGGTGCACGGGCAACTACGGCTTCGCATCGCCCTGACGCAAATGCGGCGAACGAACACCGCTGACTACAACCGCGCCCAAGACGCCATGACAACCACGATGCTGTTGTGTGCCACCGTTTGTGCCTAACGTCTGTGCCAAACACATGGTGGGACACTGCTTTCGGTAGCTTCGCGCGGCATGTGACTTGCAGCTCGCGCGCCCATGAATCACGGTGTGACCGCCTGTTTTCTCCTCGCCCTCGTGCTGCCGGCCTGCTCGGGCAAAGCGGTGATGGACGGAACGGGGCCATTGTTCACGTGCAATGACGCGCCCGTAGCATTCTGGTCACACACATTTCCCGGCGGCTCGTGGGTGAGAGACGTTCTGCCCGGAGGCGGTGACGAGCGCTTGTTGGTTGGCACTGCTGTTTCAAAACACGACCAGAAGGTGATTTCCCGCGTGGGAAAACACGGACAGGTGTTTTCCGAGCGGATTGTCAGTTACTCGGCGGGGCCGTTGTCCGCGCGACGAGCTCACGACGGTGGCCTCGTGCTCGGCGGCACAGCAGCGGGGCAAGAACTCTGGTTCGGGTTGGCAAGTTGGGAGGGTGACTTGCTCAGCTCCACGAACTTAGGGCCAGGCCACTACAATACTTGGAACCCGGTCGAAGTCCTCCCGCATCCAGAGGGCGGCTATATCGTGTCGAGCTTCAGCGGTGGCAATCCCGTTGGGGCTAAGCAGTTGAGCGAGCAATATCTACTGCTCTACCGACTCGAAGCATCTGGCAACGAGCTTTGGTCGCGCAGCCGCCTCATCGACAGCAGCGTGAGCGTGGTGAGCAACCCATCCAACAACTTGGTGGTGATCACGCCAAACGGAGATATCGTCCAGCTGACCAGGCAACGCACTGCCCTCGACGAGGCCGTTACCCGATTGGTACGCACCTCGGCCGCAGGCGAGCTGATCTGGGATCGCAGCTTCGGCGCGGAGACGTTCTATTGGCCCCAGGATCTCACTGTGCTGCCAAATGGGGAGTTGCTCGTACTGGGCACAGCCGATGACAAACCTTCGGTGCTACGCCTGAGCAGTGACGGAGCCCAACTCCAGCGCGAGACCTATGGCAACTTCTCCGGCGATCGGTTCCACGCGTTTGCTGTTCTCGCCGACGGCACCTTCGCTATAGCTGGCGTCTCATACGGCCCCGAGGCCCATGGCAGCAAGCTATGGCTACTGCACCTGGACGCCGACCTTCAGGTGCGCTGGGATTATCTCAGCGACTTCTACGCGTCCCCCATTTCGATGGCGAAGACGGAGCGCGGTTTCGCCATCGGCGGAATCGCCGGTGGCGGACTCATGGGACAAGCTTGGTTCGCCGAGGGGACCGTGTGCGAGCGCTAGTTGGCAGACTGGTATTGTCGTTGCTGTTGGTTGTTCTGCCCGCTTGTTTCGGTATTGCATTCATGGACGGAAACGGTCCTCTGCTCACCTGCGATGACGCACCAATGACGCTTTGATCGAACGAATACCGTAGGGGCACGTGGCTCAAAGCCGTTGTGCCGATGGGCAATGGCGAGCAATGCTCCGAGAAGGCCACGCGGCGCCTAGTCGCACCGGCTCGGTCATTATTCCATCATCCTGCTAGCCGGTATGCGGCGGGCGGAAGACCTCGTGGTCGCGGGCACCAACCGACTTAGACCGAGCGGTGTGACCCAAATGGCGGACGCATTGCGCATTCTGTACATGAGCAACAGCAGTGCGTCAGACGCCGCGCAGGCTGGTCGAGCACCTATTGGCAGCCTCGCGTTGTCGTTGCTGTTGGTTGTTCTGCCCGCTTGTTCCGGCATTGCGGTCATGGACGGAAATGGTCCGTCGCTCACCTGCGGTGACGCACCAATGACGCTTTGGTCGAACGAATACCGCGAAGGCTCGTGGCTCAAGGCCGTCGTGCCGATGGAAAATGGCGAGCATTGGGTGGTAGGCACGACGGAGGACCCACTCGAGTGGGGGGCCCTGACGCGCGTCAACAGGTACGGACAAGTAGTGGCAAGGAAGAGCGTGGCAGGCAGCGGCGTGCAACTGGATTTGGAGCTAGCCGAGCGAGCGCACGGCGGAGGCTTGGTACTCGCTGGCCATCTCGAAGGCGAGCTCTGGTTTGGCTTCGCTACATCCGATGGCGAGCTCCTGAGCTCGACAATCATCGGCAAAGAGTGGCCCACCGCTATTGTAGCTCATCCCGGTGGTGGCTACTTCGTGTCGAGCCGACGAGGTAGTGGGCTCGACAGCTCCAGCGGCGAGGGTCCGCAACTGGTCCTTCATCGCCTGGACGGGTCTGGGGGCGAGATCTGGGTCCGAAGCCATGCCATCGAGGGCACCGACACCAACCAAGACAAAATGGTCATCTCCCCCAACGGCGACATTGTGCAGTTGACGATGGGTGAAACGGCAACGGCCGAAAACACCATCAGGTTGGTGCGCACTTCGGTCAGTGGCGATTTGGTTTGGGACCGAACCTATGCAACAGACGAAGCGCTATGGCCGAGGGGCCTCGCTGTGTCGCCAAATGGCGACCTGTTCGTGCTTGGCCATTCCGTCCAAAAGGCGCTCCTATTGCGTTTCAGCAGCGATGGGGAGGAGCTTCAGCGCAAGAGTTTCTTCAGCTATGGCAGTGGAGTGTTCGATACCTGCACCATCCTGGACGACGGTAGCCTGATGGT
>CAZRGL010000133.1:0-20942 GCA_964599485.1 uncultured Polyangiaceae bacterium | reverse complement strand
CTCGAGATGGACTGGGCAGGTCGACGAATTCTGACCGTACCCGCCCCATCTGGCGGCGGCTTGTTGCTGCTCGAGACCTTGACCATGCACGCGCCTGCCGCCCTCAAAGCGCTCGGTCTCGGCACTGGCCCTTACATCCACGTGCTCGCTGAGACCTTCCGTGGTGCTGTTGCTGACCGGATTCGCGTTGTGGGCGATCCAGCGTTTTATCGTGCAAAGCTCGCTAAGCTCTACACGCCCGCGCGAATGAAGGCGCGCCGCGCGCGAATCTCGCTGGATAGCACCCACGCCCCCGAGTCCTTTCCACTGCACGAGAAGGGCACCAGCCATCTTGTCGTGGTCGACGGGCAAGGTAGCGTAATGACCATGACGAGCAGTGTGCGCAGCATGTTCGGCGCGCGCTTGATGACCAGCAGCGGCTTCGTGCTCAACGATCAACTCACGGACTTCACGACCGGTCGAATCGAGCGGCGATATCGCGCCAGGCACCAACCGAACACTCCTCGCGGTGGTGCGCGACCCGTGACCAGCATGACACCGACGTTGGTGCTCGATGGCGGCAAGGTCGTGTTGGCTCTGGGGGCTTCTGGCGGCGCACGGATCCCCACTGCCGTCACCCAAGCGCTCATCGCCAAGCTGGTCTTCGGCCGCTCGGTGAGCGAGGCAGTGGCCGGGCCGCGCCTGGTCGCGCCGGCCGCAGGAGGTTTGCTTCTTACACCCGGAAGCCCAGACACCTTGGTGGATGATTTGCGTCGCAGAGGTGAGGTCGTGCGGGCGGACCGACCTGATTTCAGCGCGGTACAGATGATTGGTGTTGGCGAGGCCGACGGGGTGCGTCGCCTCCAAGCAGCTGCAGATCCGAGAAAAGGCGGGTCGGCTCTGGTGCGCTGAGCAAGCCGCCTCAGCGCGACGCGGTGAACAATCCACGCTAGGGTCCTCCCATGGGTGGTCCACGAAGCGCGAAGCGTTCGCGTAAGGCGACTCGGCAAGCCAAGCGCAAGGCCAAGCGCGCTGCCGCCCAAACGCGTCGCGCCGCCAAGCGCGAGGCCAAAAAAGCGCTGCGTCAGCGACGCGCTCAGGACCGTCGTACCCTTTGGGAAGATGCGCGCAACTTACCAAACTTGCTCACGTTCTTACGCATCCTGATGATCCCGGTGGTGTTGGTGCTGCTCGAGCGTGGCAGCCCCAAACATTGCTTCTGGGCCGCCTTGGTCTACGCAGCCGCCGCGATCACCGATCTGCTCGATGGCTGGCTGGCCCGACGTCAGGGTCTCGTGAGCGTGCTGGGGAAATTCCTCGATCCGCTGGCAGACAAGCTCATCGTGGCCGCCTCGCTCGTTTGGTTGGTCTCGATGGGCCGCATGCCCGCGTGGATCGTCGTGTTGCTGCTTTCTCGTGAAATCACCATCACCGCGTTGCGGGGCATTGCCTCCACAGAAGGCTTGGTGATCGCTGCTGGCTCAGGGGGAAAGAAGAAGACGGCCCTGCAAATGGTGGGGTTGATCTGCTTGATCGTTGGCTATCCTTACCATTTCAGCCTCGGAGTCATCGATTTCGGCATGGTCGACTTCGTACACGTCGGGCGCATCCTCATCTACCTGTCGATCATCTTCTCGATCACCAGCGCAGCGAGCTACATGCAGCTGTTCGCCGATGCCATCGAGGCCAAGAACAAACGTCAGTCCGCGTCCTCGTGATGCGCCCGCCACGTGCTTCTGCTAAGGCTCGCCTTCGTAACCAAGCGCTTGGCCCAGGCCAAACAGGATGCGTCAATCATGAGCCGACCCTCGATATTCGTGTTTCTTGTCCCGCTGATGCTCGGCGGCGCACTCGTGCTGACCGCCCCCGGATGTGGACGCCAGGGCGAAGGGGAGCGCTGTGACGTTGCCAATGGCACCAAGGGCGAGGACTCAGATTGCGCCGATGGCTTGTTCTGCAAGTCGAGCCAGTTGCTCGAGCATGGCAACACCTCGGTCTGTTGCCCTGAAGACGGCACCTTTACCGATGTCGGGTGCATCCCAAAATCTGCCGGCAACACCGGCGACGGTGGCAGTGGCGGCACAACGATGTCTAGCAGTGGCAGCGGCGGCGGCTCGGCTGGAAACGGCGGATCGACTGGCGGTGGCGCGGCCAAGGGCGGAGGCGGCTCAGGCGGCTGAGACCAACAGCGCGAAGAGACCGTAGCGCGAAAGGCAGATAAGAAATGGGCGAGCTACCTGTCTGGCTGCAGAAGCTGCTGCCGATCTTCATCCTCTTGGTGGTTGTTGCGATCGTCTTCGTTCGCTTACCCAAGGTCGAAGGCATCGAGCACAGCAAAGCGTTCCGTCGGCGCCGTGTGATGAACTGGCTGCCGCTCGGCTTGACCTACGCGTTTCTGTATTTCGGCCGCTACAACATCAAGATGAGCCAACGGGCGTTCGGCGAGATTCGCATCGACGACGTCCCGATGATGACCAACCAGAGCTTCGCGACCATCTTCTTCTTCGGAACGTTGGTCTACGGCTGCTCCTTCATCATCAACGGCCCGCTCACCGATCGCATAGGTGGCAAGACTGCCATTCTGATTGGCGCAGCGGGAGCCGCCCTGGCGAACCTCACGCTCGGCGCGCTGACCTGGTCGGCGCTGCACGGCGGGCCTGGCGAGACGTTCATTCGCGCTCATCTGACCGCCCTGTTCTCGGTGGTCTACGCGACCAACATGTATTTCCAGAGCTTTGGTGCGGTGGCCATCGTCAAGGCTAATGCCCCCTGGTTCCACGTGCGCGAGCGTGGCGTGTTCGGCGCGATCTTTGGCATTCTCATCTCTTTGGGGATCTACTTCGCTTTCGATTGGAGCGGGCTGATCCTCAAGCTCTTCAAAGAGCCCTTCGGCGATCAAACCATCTCGCAAATCCACTTGGTCTTCTGGGTGCCTGCGGTGCTGTTGGTCATCTTCTGGGTGATCGTCAAACGGATGGTCGAGAACACTCCTGGTGAGGCAGGTCTGAAAGACTTCGACACTGCCGATGCGTCCTCCGGCGATGATGGGCCACAGCTCGGTGCGATCTCCGTCTTCAAGATGATGGTGCGCAACCCCGTCATCATGACCATCGCCTGCGTCGAGTTCTGCAGCGGCTACTTGCGACAAGCCATCATGCAGTGGTTTGGTTCCTTTGCGCGTCAGACCGACTCGGTGCTGCATCTCAAGGACAGCTTCGTCGACGACAACTGGGGGATGTTGCTGTGCTGCGCTGGAATCATGGGCGGCGTAGTTGCTGGCGTCATCTCCGACAGGGTGTTTCAGTCGCGGCGTGGGCCGGTGGCGGGCATTCTCTACGGTGGCATGCTCATCGGCGGCATCGCTCTGATCTTCTTCTACAAGACGCCCTATGTGGGCTGGCTGGTGATCCTCATGAGCATGTGTGTCATCGGTGTGCACGGCATGCTCTCGGGCACCGCTAGCATGGACTTTGGCGGCAAGAAGAACGTGGGCGTGGCCGTGGGCATCATCGACGGCTTCGTCTACGCAGGCACGGCCGTCATGTCGATCACCTACGGTTTCTTGTTGCCCGACGACACCGACAAGGTAGCGGCCGCCAACCCCGACAACTGGATATGGTGGCCCATCGCCATGGTCCCCATCGCGGCCATCGGCTTGCTGCTGGCCATACGCCTCTGGAACGCCAAGCCCCAGCCCAAACAGCCCAAGCCCAGCGAAGCGGGCTGAGCAGCCAGGCGTGTTGCGCTAGAGGTCATCTTCGGACTCGGGCGGCGGGCCGAGCAATTGCGCCCGATCAACCTCCAGTGAGTCGACTGACCGCCTGAGCACCTCGGCCAGCTCTTGGCGGTTGCGGCGGCTCACGGGCGGTTCTTCATCGGCCTCCTCAGCGCGTCTCAGTTCTCTGAGCCGGGGCCACAGCGCTTCCCAAGTGGTCTCGGGCAGCACGTTTTCGAGGTACTCGAGTGAGGTGCCGCGCAGCATCATGTCGCTGTTGCCCACTCCGCTCAAAGCCAGTCGCACCGGCTCGGCGTCCAATGTCAGCGCCAACAAGTTGAACAGCTGTCGCAGATCCAAATCCCCTTCGCGCCGCACCTCCTGCTCCGCCGCGTCGAACACCTCTTCGGCGGTCGGGGCGAGCTCAGGGCGACTGTCGATGAGCTCTCGCAGCGCCCACGCGCAACGTTCTCGTACGATTCGTTCGTCATCACCGAGACCTGCGAGCAAGCCATTTGCGGCGCGCTTGTTGCGGCAAACCTTCATCACATCCGGCAACCGTTTCCGAACCACCACATCCTGGCCGGAATCGGTTAGCGCATCGATCAGCTGCCCGATCATCTTGGGCGCTGCTCGTCGCAGAGCCCGCCGTGCGTGTCGCGCGTAGCTGCTGCTTGCGAGCAGCGGAATGACGAGCCCCGCAAGGCGTGGATCTATCTCGGAACGCAAGATCTCGCGGACGCGCGTAGGCTCGCCCGAAAGCAGCGCATCGACGGGATCGCGCAACTCCTCGAGCAACTCGTTTTCCGCAGGCTCCGGATCGGGCTCGAGCGATGGCAGCGTACTGTTCAGAGTGGCTTCGGTCAGTCCGGCAGGTTGCTTGGCTTGCTTTTCGCGGAGGACCTCGATTTGTGCCAGCAGCTGCTCGCGGTTGAGCGCCGCGGTCGTCTCGGCCAGGGTTCGTCGCGTCGTCGCGTCGATGATCTCCTCGTCGTCGAGCTTGACGCGACCAGCACGCAAGCTGCTTGCCAGCTCGGCCACGTATCCGCGATTGAGGCGAAAGGCGACGAACAGCGCCACGAAACAAGCGCTGACGGCGATGCCCAAGACGACCTTGATGGCCAACGCTGCAGGCAGCATGGCCAGCGTCAACATCACCAGCCCGCTCGCGACTGCGCCGCCGAGCCGATCGAAGCCCACGTCGATCACCGTCTTGGTGGGGCGCTTCTTCTCGGGCGACAAGGGCGTGAACAGCACTTCGTAGCCCGATCGGTACAATGAATTGAAGATCACTCCTTGTACGCCGCGCACCAGCACCACGGTCCATAGCCGCGTAAACGCTGCGCCCAGCGTGCCCAACAGCAGAACCGCTAGGGGCATGACTGCGATGGTGCCGCCCAAACCGAGCCAGCTCAAAACGCGTTTTCGCAAAGAGGCTTGGAGCACAACGGTCAACAAGCCTGTCGCCGTGTAGAAGACGGCAAAGAACTTCATCAGCGATTTGCCGTTGTTGAACGCGTTGGCCGCTTCGGCCTTGAAAACGAAATCCAGCGCCCCTGCGGTCAGCGCCGTGAGCGCGACCAGCGCCGCGAGCTGCTTGAGATAGGGCGTTTCGGTGAGCAGCGACAGCCCTGCCCGTTGGCGCTCTTCTGCCTCGGGCACGAAGGATGGCGCTGGCCCGCCCATCGCGAATATCGCTGATGCGCACACCAGGCTCATACAAGCAAGCGCCACCAACATCGAACGGACATCGAGCCACGCCGCGACCCGCTCAGCCGTCAGGCCGCCGATGACCCCTCCAGCGGTCGCACCATTGGTAATGCCGCCGATGACCTTCTTGGCAGTGTGCGGATCGAACCGCTCGCTCACGACGGACCAGAAGCCGCTGATGAGCAGAGATCCGAAAGCGGCCACGTGGATATACACGGCGATTGCCACCGGGCCCGGCCAACGCGGCAGCAGTGCCCACTCGCCAATGAAGACCACGCCGTTGAGCGCGTAGAGCACAGGCACCAACCGGCGCGGGCCAAAAGCGCTGAGCCCACGCGACATCGCCAGCACGCCGACGGCACTCACCAGGGCGCCGGCGAGCATGAGCTTGGGTAGCTCGCTGACCGGGAACACCGACAAGAACAGCGCGTCGCGCGTCGCCTTGCCTCCAACTTGGGCAGCGATCATGATGGTGGCGGCCACAATCGCTGCGCGCGCGGCGGAGCGCGTCTGCTCCCGTTCGCTAGCCACGCTCCCTTATAACAGGGGCTGGCCGTGCTGCGCCCATTGTGTGGGCGTTTCCGAAGGCCTCATCGCCCCAGGGCGATGGCGATGGTGCGTTGTGTGCTGACCTGTTTGGCCTCGCGCTCCTCACTGAGCGCAGGGCCGTGCTCGGTCCACCAGGTCGTGGCAGCGCGGCGATCCCAGCTCCCCGCGCTCTCACAGGCTTCGAGCGTTTCGAGCAGCTCGGCCGCCGACTGAGGTCGATTCGCAGGCACTTTTTCGAGGCATTGGAGCAGCGCGTGCTCGAGGTCAGACGGCACGGCATCGCCAAGCCGCTCCGAAGGGCGCTGCGGCTCGCTGTGCAAGTGGTGCCCACAGACCTCGATGACCGAATCGCCCGTGAAGACGTGCTCGCCCGTCAGCAGGTAGTAGCCCACGGCGCCGAGAGCATACAAGTCGCTGCGCGCGTCGACCGCGTCAGCCGACTTGAGCGCCTCGGGAGGCATGTACAGCGGCGTACCGGTAACACTACTTTCCTTGGTCAAGCCGACATCCTCTTTGTGGTCCGATAGGTCTTTGACGAGACCAAAGTCGACCAGCTTGGCGACATCGTGCCTACCGCCGTGGCTGCACAGGATGATGTTGGCCGGCTTGATGTCGCGATGGATCAAGCCGATGCCGTGCGCTTCTTCGAGCGCGCCGGCCACCTCGATGAGGACCTTGAGCACGCGCCCCGGCGGAAACGGACCTGCGAGGCTGACAACAGCGTCGAGGTCGGCGCCCTCGAGCAACTCCATGGCGTAGTAGAAAATGCCATCAGGAGTGCGCCCGTAATCAAAAATGGTGACCGTGTTGGGGTGGGTCAGGCGCGCGGTTAGCTGAACCTCACGCTCGAAGCGTACCAAGCTGGTCTCACCGGCTTTTTCGGGAGGTAGCAGCTTGATGGCGGTGGGCCGGCGCATCAGGGCGTGGCTGGCTTCGTACACCATGCCCATGCCGCCCTCGCCGAGCTTACGCTCCAAAGTGTACTGGCCGAGCTTGCGTGCCTCGTGCACCTGCTGGTGAAGCCCATAGACGACTTTGGAGATGACCACACAGACCACCACCACGAAGGCCCACCACGCCAAGATGACGAAGAAGTCCCACAAGACCAGCATCTCAGGGACATTCGCAACTGCTGCTTCATACTCGAAGGGGACACGCTCGAGCCAAGGCACGACCAGCATTGGCGCCCCAATGACAGTAGAAATCAGTGCCGTGTAGGAAGGCGGCGAAGGCACGAAGGCAGCCCGCACTGCCGCGGTGAGCGCCAAAGCCGTAATGAGCATGCCGTTCATGAACAGCCTGCCCATTCCGATGAAGCGGCTGTAGTGCGGGTCGCCGATCGCCAACTCGGTGCCGATCAAGTCGGGCAAGAACCCAGCGAGCTGCAGGCGACCGAGCGGAGCGAGAAGCAGCGCGGTCGCGAATAGGCAGCCAATCTCCACGACTCGCACGAAGCGAACGGACCGCTGCCCAGTACGGCAGCTCAGCCAGATCGCCGCCAGCGGTAGCGTCGCTATTAGCGACATCACAAACCATGGCTGAGCCAGCTGCTCGGCGGTGGCAAACGGAGCGGTTCCGACGGTGGCGAACAGCGACAAGCCGAATAGCGCGAGGCCAAACTGCGACACGCGCCGTTGCAACAAGGCGCGCCCCTCCTCAGCGGTCACGACTGTGTGAGTCGTAAGCACGTCGGCATTATCTGCCGGAATCAGCGAGTCGGGACACTTCGAGAGCAAATGTTTGTTGGCTCGGTGCACTTTTTCGACAAAAGACCTTGCGCCCAGAATTAGTCTGACTAATTTACCAGACAGATTTCACGGGTCACACGTCAATGGCAACCCCCACCGGAGAAGTCCGCCGCGTCGCGGACATCGTGCTGAGCAGGATTCTCAGCGGTGCATATCCTTGTGGGTTGAGGCTTCCCTCGGAGGCTGCGCTCGCCGAAGAACTGAGCTGTGGGCGCAGCACGCTACGAGAATCATTGCGGTATTTGGCCGGCTTGGGACTGGTCAAGAGCCGCCGAGGTTCGGGCGCCATGGTGCTGGACTTTCGCCGGGAGGGCGCCCCGGCGCTGCTGCCGATGTACATCCAGCTGGGTCGCTTCGACGCGCCTGCTGGCGATCTGGCCCGCGAGATGCTCCGCATCCGAACCCTGCTGGCTAGCGAAGCGGTTCGCCTCGCTGCGCGCTACGCCAAGCCCGAAAAACTCGGCGAAGCACGCAAGCTGCTCGCTGCAGCGCCGGCGCTCGAGCACGATCCGGCCGCCCACGCCCTCAACGAGCTCGAGATGTACCGCGCTCTGGTGGCGGCGAGCGGCATGTGGCCAGCCATGTGGATGGTCAACACCTTCTGGGCACCGTTGCGCGACATGAACACCTTGTTCGCGCCCGCGATGGGTAGCGTGCAAACCGGCTTCCAAGAGACCATGGAGCGGCTGTTCGACTTGATCGCGGCTGGCGAGGTGGAGGCGGCTGTTGTCCACATCAACGACTACTTCGCCCCGGTTGACGCAAAGCTAATCGGCATCATCGAGCAGGCGCTCGGCGGCGCCGCGAAGCGGACCGCCCAAGAAGTCGGCGGCGCCGCGAAGCGGACCGCCCAAAAAGGCAGCGGCACAGCAGAAAGGAACGACACATGAGTGTCCCAACGATTGTTCTGGCAGGCCTGAGCACGACGGCCATCACAGTTGGCGTCGCGGTGGCTGCGCGCCGGCTCTTCGGCTACGCGCAACCAACGCTGAGCGACTCGGTGCTGAACCGGCAAGAGCAGGCCTTGGTGCTGACTGCCGCGGACGCGTTCTTTCCTCCGGGCGGCCCCATTCCGATCTCTGGGAGCGAGGCTGGGATCCTCCGTTACATCGACGGCTACGTTCGCCGTGCTCAGCGAATGCAGCGGATCCTGATGCACTTGCTCTTCGCCTTCATGGAGCTGAGCCCTCTGATGTTTGGCCCCCGCCGCGCCCGCTTCACCAAGCTCAACCCGGATGAGCAGCGCACCTTCCTGCACGGGATGTTCGCCAGCCAAATCTACTTCCGCCGCATTGCCTTCACCTCGCTTCGCGCGATGATGACCATGGCCTACTGCGCCAACGCCGAAGTGTGTCGCAAGATGGGCATGACCTTCGACGTCGACCCCTACGACATCGGCGACGCCGTGCTGGAGCAGCGGCCTGAAGGAGCGACCCCATGACCACCCTCGAAATGTTGCCGAACACGGCCGACCCTCACGAAGGGGTCAAGGAGATCGCCGACTACCAGGGTGAAGTTCGCGATCGATGCGAGGTGCTCGTTGTGGGCTCTGGTCCGGCTGGTGCGATTGTCGCCAAAGAGCTCGCCGAAGCTGGACGTGACGTGATTCTGCTCGAAGAAGGGCCGGCCATGGGTCGCAAGGACTTCGTGCAGGAAGCCGGCGAGGCGATGCAGCGCTGCTTTCGCGAAGGCGGCACACGTGCCTCACGTGGCAACATGGTCACGCCTACGATGCAGGCTATCGTGCTGGGTGGCGGCTCGGTGGTCAACTCGGCCATTTGCGCGCGGCCGCCCGCTTGGATCTTCGACAAATGGGGCGAGCGAACCGGTTGCGAGCAAACCACTCTGGAGCAGCTCGTGCCGCACTTCGAACGGGTCGAGCAACAGCTCGCAGTAACGCCCACTCCCGAAGCGATCCAAGGCGAGCGCAACATGCGCTTCAAGAAGGGCTGCGACGAAATTGGGATGAGCTCCGAGCCGACGTGGCGCAACGTGCGCGGCTGCAAAGGCTCGTCCGAATGCTTCACCGGGTGTCGAAATGGCGCCAAGAAATCGATGGACGTCTCCTATGTACCGGCAGCAATCCGCGCGGGCGCCCGGGTCTACACCAGCGTGCGTGCAGAGCAAGTCGTTACCGACGGGCGTCGCGCCACCGGTGTGCGCGGCCGAGTCATCGAGCCCTTCACCTGGAAGCCCCTGCAAAAGGCCAGCTTCGATGCCAAGACCGTCGTGCTGGCCGCGGGCTGCATGGCCACGCCGCTCATTCTTCTCAAGAGCGGTATCGCCAACTCGAGCGGCTTGGTGGGGCAAGACCTACGCTTCCATCCGGGCCTAGCCATCATGGCGATGTTCCCCGATCGCATCGATCCCTGGAAAGGCGCCACGCAGGGGTATCACTCCTTGGAATACCTGGAGAAAGGCCTCAAGTTCGAGGTGCTGTGGTCACCGCCCGCAGTACTGGCGACGCGCTTGCCGGGCTTGGGTCACGAGTATCAGGAACACCTGATGCGCTACGATCACCTCGCGCCTTTCGATGTCATCTGCGCAGCAGACAACTCCAGCGGACGGGTGCGTCCTCGACCGGGCGGCTCCTTCGAGCCCGACATCAGCTACGACTTCGATCAGCGAGACATGGACCTGATGCGTTGGGGTTTGGCCAAGCTGTCGGACATCTGCTGGGGCGCCGGTGCGGAGCTCATTTTGCCAGGTCTCCATGGGCTTCCCGAGATGATCCGGAGCAAGGAACAAGCCGAAATCATCCGCACCCACAAGCTCTTGCCCAAAGACACGATCACCGCCTCGAATCACGCTTTTTGCACCACCCGTATGTCGCCCGATCCGAAGCGTGGGGTCGTAGACGAAGATGGCCGCTGCCACGACCTGGACAACCTCTACGTCGCTGACACTGGGATTTTCGCCGCCAGCTCCGGTGTCAATCCGATGTTGCTGTGCATGGCACTCGCCGACCGCATCGCACTGGGCATCGCCGAGAGCTGGTAATCGCCGAGCGCTGGTGCGCTCTAGCGACGGCGGCGTTGGCCTCGCGACAAGCGGGTGATCGCGTCGCTGAGGCCGTCCAAAGTCAGGGGAAACATCGGGAAGGTGGCCTTGATCTCCTGGACGGTCCCGTACCAGTACTGCGGCTTGTCGGGGTTGAGCCAGGCGGTGCGTTCGAAGTGTTCTGCGAGCACGCGGAACCAGTGCAGCGCGGTCATACGCTCGTTGCCAGCTGCGTGGGCGCGGTACCAGGGCCCGTCGCTGTGCAGCTCGCCGGGATGCATGGCCGCATCGCCGACCAAGATGAGGTGGTACTTGTGGCCTTCGCACTCACGCAGGATCTGAGAGACCGGTATGGGATCGCGAAAGGTCTCGGTTGCGAAGAGGCGGCCATAGATCGCGTTGTGGAAGTAGTAGGACTTGAGCTCGCGGAAGTTGGTCGCTCTTTTGGCGGCGGAAAACAGTTCTGAAACGAGCTTGATGTGTGGGTCCATCGAGCCACCTACGTCCATCATGAGGATGACGCGCACGTTGGGTCGACGGGGAGGATGCGTGATGATCTCCAGCTCGCCGGCGTTGCGGGCTGTGGCGTCGATCGTTGCTTCGATGTCGAGCTCCTCCTGGGCCCCTTCGCGCACGAAGCTTCTCAGCTTGCGCAAAGCAACCTCGATTTGCCTGACGTCGAGAACGAGGTCGCTACGGTAGGGCCGGTACTTGCGTGCGTCGGCGACACCGATTGCGCTGCGCCCACCGCCCTTGCCCACCCGCAATCCGCTCGGGTGAACGCCGCCGGAGCCGAACGGGCTGGTCCCCCCCGTGCCAATCCAGCGACTGCCACCCTCGTGCCGCTCTCGCTGCTCACGCAGGCGTTGCTCGAACAGCTCGCGCAGCTCATCGAGATCGAGCGATTCGAGCAAGGCGCGCTGCTCCGCGCTCAAGTACTCCAACTTCGCTGGATCCCTCAACCAATCTTCCAAGTCACGCATCAGCACGTGAGCGGTCTTCTCAATCCCCCGAAAATGCGCTGCGAACGCTTCGTCGAACGCGTCCAGATCGGTCTCGTCATGCACTAAGAGAGAGCGAGAAACGTAATAGAAGCCATCCAGTGAGCTGTCGTGGAGCCCGTGCATCAACGCTTTGGCGAGGCCGCGCAGCTCCGTGGGCCCGACGCGCAACTTGCGTTTGCGCAGCTCGAACAAGAAAGGCACCAAGACGTCGCTCACGCCTCATCCTAGCGTGAATGATCCAGGCTAGCCCGAATCATTCACGCCCCGGCGAGGCGCTTGGTCCGTTCAGCGCGCTTGGCCCATGCCACAGCGTTTTCCACCTGGGGTCACGATGACCAGCTCGTGATCGCCGATGGGCAGGGCGCGCGGAAGCACGACGGCGCCGTCGTACATTCCGCGGTCGTCGGTAGACAGCGAGCCGAGACGACGCTCGGTATTCTCGCCGGAAATCAGAATGACCACATCCACCCTCAAATGGGCGCAAGGCTTCCCCTCGGAGGTTGCGCGTCCTTTGAGGCGCAACGGTAACCCGCGAAAGACATCGTGATCGATGGTGTCCACGGTCAGCTCGGTCTCGGGCAGCGCCGGGCCGACAGGCTGACTCGGATCGGGCGGCGCCAACGGATCGACGCCACCGGAAGCGCTGGCTGAGGGCGACGGCTTGGCGTTGGGGTCGCTGCTGTTTCGGTCGGCGAGCGCATCGGCCCGCTGGCGGTGCGCCAGATCGGACCCTGAGTCGCGGCCACTCGGCCAGGCGAACGGATCGGGCGGCGGCACGTGGGGTGGGCGATTCAGGTTGGGATCGTCGGCCAAGTTCAACGCTGCGCCGCCGAGATCGATTCGGTGCCAGAGACGATTGTCGCGCACTTCGACCCAGGCATGGGCCTCGTTGTGCACGAAGCGGGTCGGGATTCCAATGTTGAGCGCCGTGATCAAGAAGGCGAAAGCACGATGGCGGCAGACCCCTTTCTTCGAGAGCGCCAGATCGAGGTAGATATCGCCGCGTTCGTCGGGTGACTCGCGTGAGGGGCCGAAGGAACGGAAATAAGCAACCATCTTGGCGACCACTTCGCGAGGCGACATCGTTCCACGGGACAAGCCGATGGCACTGGCCACCGTCTTGAACGCAGCGCGGTGCTTGTGGGGCTGCAAGGGTACTTGCGGCAGAGCACGCCAGCTGACGTCCGCGAACTCGCTCGAGAAAGCATCACGCTCGATCGCCAGCTCGGTGACCATCCGCACCCTCGCCGCCGTATCGGATCGTACGAACCAGTTGTCCGCCCCATCGCGCCAGATGGTGACTTCTGCCGACGGGCGCGTCAGCAGGGTCAGCAAACGGGCAGCTGGACCGACCGAGGGAAGCCGCACGGGATCGCCGGCGCGCAGCTGGATCATCATGTCCCCAAAGAAGCGGTCGTCGCCATCGCGCGCTTTGCCCCCAACGACGACAGGGCGGAGCTTCTTGTCGCGCACATACAGGCCATAGTTGGCGCGCACCGCATCGAAAGCATGCATGCGCTTGAAAGGCGTCAACGTGGGCGTGAACGGGTCGTCGTAATTCTCGACGTTGGGCCGGCGCGTATCGCGGTCGGGGTGGTAGGTGTCCTGGTTGGTTCGTGCCTTGTGGTAGATGCGCCCCGGCTCAGGGTTGGTGCGAATATCTGGCGGGGTAATGGTGCCGCTGGGCGTCTGCACAGCGGCAGGCAGGCCCGCAGGAGTTTGTGTCGCCAGATCGAGATCCTCTTTGGGATCGGGCGGCAAATACTCGTGCAAGGTTGGCTCGTCGGATTGGGCATGTGCTGGTTGGGCGATGCTGCCCGCAACGAGTGCGAGCAAACCCAAGGTGGCGACAGGACTCCGGAGGCGGGCCATCATCATGAGCTGACACCAGCTTGACGTGTTCGTTCCGAGAAGTCGAGCAAGGAGGCTGGTGGGCCACACGTCGTTGCCTCGACCGCACGGTGGACGATGAGATAGCCCGGGGGTAGTAGTTGCGCCTATGCGACATCATATCGGCGCTACCGTGCTCGTCATGTTGACGGTTGGCATTGTTGCCTCAGCATGCGAGGGGTCTGGCGAAACGCGTGCTCCAACTACGAGCACGGCCCGTGCAACAGCCTCCCGTGCCAAACCGGCGGCGCAGCCTGCTCAAAGCGTCGACAAATACGCAGCGCTTCGCGACAAACCGCCCAAAGAGCGGCTTCGGCTCATGGCTGAGGACCCGTTTTCTGAAAGAGCAATCGCGTTGCGCCGCGACTTTTGTAAGGGCAAGTGGGTGCTCTTCGTTGATGAGCGCATCGACCGCAAGCTGGGGCTCGACCCGTTGCAGATGCGAAACAGCATCGATATCGAGGTCGTGAAAGTCCTCTTTCAACGCTCCAAGACCAAGAACATCCCCACGCAACAGATGAGGACCCTTTCGGACGATCTCACCAAGTACGGTCGGGGACCGTCACTGCCTACGGAGCGAGTCGATACGGTGTTACGCATGGCTGGCTGCAAGGTCACGCGTCGAACCGTGAGGGCGCCTAGCAGCGACGAGCGCAAGCAATTTGATCTGGTGTTGTGGTCCAAGCGAACCGACCGCGCCAAAGGAAAGCAGCTGGTGTTTTCCTATTCGACGGCGATCGGTACGAAATCCAAGCCGCAGGTCGCCACCATCAAACACGAGTGGGCCTTCGATCGCACCAAACAGTCGAAAGAAGCGATTCGCAAGGGCGCCGAGGAAGCTGTGGAGGCCGAGCTGAGCCATGCCAAGAAGGTCCTGGGGCCAGCTGACGCACTGCTGTCGAAAATCGTCCCTTCCGGGAAAAAAGGCCCGCCAGAGAAACACGACCACTGAGGCTTGTCGCCGCCCATTACGGCAGCGTGACCATGACTTGGGTTACCAAAAAACCGTCGGGGTGCGGCGCTGCCCCGATGCCAACGTGGCTGACTCGTGAGTCCAAGAGCACTGCGCGATGGCCCGGGCTGCGGACGAAGTCTTGGTGAATTGACGTTCCGCTGGCGCCGCGGCCGCAGTTTTCGCGCACCAAACGAGTGCTGATCCCGGCTTTTCGTACCCTATCGTCGGGCGCGCCCGTGCTGCGTGAGCGGTGGCCAAAGAAGCCGCTGCTGGCCATGTCCAGACTATGGGCGCGGGCAATCGCTGTCAGCTTGTCGTGAACGGTCAGCGGCTTGAGCCCTGCTTTGCGTCGCTGCTGTTGGAGCAATTGCAGCAATACGCGTTCGACTTGCGAGGGGGCTTCCGCCCGTGCCGGGGCATCGCTCGCGGGGACGGAAGGAGCGTTGCATCGATGTCCTCGGGAAGCTTGTCGTCGGCTTCCTCCCAAAGCTGACAGGTGAGCTCCTCGTCGATTACGCCATATGCCCACGATAGTTGGGTCATGACGCTGCTGCTCGGAAGTCGCGCCTGATGGTTGCGTGCCACCCGAATGGCCACCGCTGTTGCAAGTTGGGCCAGCCCGCGATCTGGGAGCATGGCGCGGCCCGTGCGCGATCCCGCCGCCCGTACGGCGTCGTACCAACGCTGCATGGTTGCGGGTGCTGTCCAACTCACGCCGATGGGCGATCGGTAGGCGCTCGCTGCTGCCGGAACGGTGGTCGGTGGCTCTTTCGCGGCCCCGCTGTCTCGCCGCTTCGGCCCGCGCTTGGGTTGGCAACCAATCGCCAACCCGACGAGCCCCGCAGTCAGCTCGCAGATGCAAGTTCGTCGCCGCACCAGGCATATTGTCGCAGCAACGAAGCCTTCGCGCCACGAGACCCCTCTTGACAAGTGGACGCTGCAGCATTCTGTTGGGGCTGGATGGGACATTCACATACGCACGGTCATGGCCATGGCCATCACCATGGCGGAGGCGCTGACCCCGAGCGCAATCGCAAGCGTATGACAATCGCGCTGGTGCTCACCGCCTCCTACATGGTGGCCGAGGTCATCGGTGGCATCGTGTCGGGCTCCTTGGCCCTGCTCGCGGACGCTGGCCACATGCTGTCCGATGCGGCAGCGCTCGCACTGGCGTTGTTTGCCATGTGGATGGCACGGCGTCCTGCCAAGGCGCAGCGAACCTATGGCTTCAAACGGAGCGAGATCCTCGCGGCGCTTGCCAATGGGGCGACGCTCGTCGCCGTGGCGATTTTCATTTTCATCGAGGCCTACGAGCGCTTTGCCGAACCGCCAAGAGTTCAGGGCGTGCTGATGCTCTGTATTGCGGTGGGCGGTTTGGTCATGAACATCATCGCGCTCATCGTGCTCAGCGGCGGTCGTTCTGAGAGCCTGAACGTCCGAGGTGCTTGGTTGCACGTGCTCAGTGATGCGCTAGGCAGTGTCGGCGCAATTGCATCAGGAGCGCTCATTTGGGCGTTTGGGTGGTATTGGGCCGACCCGGTGGCCTCCGTCATCATCGGTCTGTTGGTCGTTCACTCAGCCTGGTCGTTGCTCAAAGAGACCGTAGCGGTGCTGATGGAACACGCACCAGGGCACATCAACGTCGATGAGGTACGCGAGTCGATGGGAGGGCATGAGCATGTGTGCGCCGTGCACGACCTGCACGTGTGGACCATCACCAGCGGGCTGGTTTGCTTGTCAGCCCACGTGGTGACCGCTGCCGAAAGTGGGCAGCAGCAGACCATGCTGGGCGAGCTTACGAGCGAGCTTCGCACCCGCTTCTCGATCGATCACGTAACGATTCAAATCGAGCACGAGGAGTACCAGCTCGACAATTGCGGCTGCGACACCGCCGAAGAAAGCGCTGCATGAGCCGTTTCGCCTAGGATCGATCTCTTGGCCGGAAGGGCTAATCGCTTGATGCGATGCGTTCGAGGGCGCGGTCGACGAGCTCGGCAGGGGGTAGACCAGCCGCTTCGCCCACGGCCTCGAGGTAGACGCGTTCTTCGTCGGAGAGCTTGCCGTCCGCTACCGCGGCCTCGACCAACAGACCAACAGTCTCGCCGCGCACGTCATCGGGCAGCTCGGCGATTTGAGCGGCCGCTTCAGCCGGTTTGACAGTGGGTCGGACGACCTGATTGTCGTCGGATTTCGACAGGCCAAATGCGTCGAACATTCTCAGCAAGAACTTGAGCTCGTCGCGATGGAATTCATCGTCTGTCGCGATGACGCCAGCGATGAGCCCACAAATCCGCCGCGCGGTGTGCTCGTCCATCAGCTCCAGGGTACAGCCAACCATGCGAAAATGCGAGACGACATCCCAGTAATGATAATTTTATCGCTCAACCGGTTGACACCGCGGATGATGGCATTATTATTATTCGACAACGCGAAACACACCCCACCCGGAGGTAACCCATGCGCCAATCTGTTCGTTTTTCAGTCCTCGCCGCCCTCGTTCTCAGCAGTGCCAGCCTGATCGGCTGCAAGTTCACCACGGAGGCCGACGAAGCGCGCCAGGACACGGTCAACGACAGCGGCCACAGCGGCACCCCGGGCTCGACAGAGTCGCCACCCCAACAAAACGACGACGACGAGCTGGGGCAGGCGGAGAGCAGCTTGCTTGGCGACTCAGCGCTGCCCATCGTCAACCGCCAAGCCCTCTCGGAGAGCTTCGACTACAATGCGGTCGCCGCTTTTGATCCTTCCGAGGTCGCTGGCTCCATCGCATCTGCTCTCGAAGATGCGGCGGCCACGGGCGAAGAGCAACAGAGTGGCAAAGCAGGCTCCAACGCGAGCAACTACCAGAAGGGCGTCGCAACCGCCGTCGTCACCGACGTGGCGTTGCTCGCCCCGCTGGTTGCTCCTGCGCTCGGACTCGGCGCGGTCATTGCTGCCGACAATTGGCAGTGTGATGGGCCCAGCTGTGTGGGCACCGCCGACATCGGAATCGCCGGTATCAACTATCACTTCGAAGCTGGCTTCGTGTACGTCGGCGTTGGCTACTTGGTGGCACTCTCGGCCGAGCGGAACAACAAAGAGACGGTGTGGCTCGGTGCAACCACGGCGACGCTCAACCTCGGCTGGATCAACGAGTATTCGAGTAGCGAAGACGCCAAGCTCGGCAAGCCTGAGACGACCGTCGAGTGGAGCTACAAGCCAGGTGGCGCCGCGCAGATGGGGATGGCACATCTGAGCGGCAAGCACGCCAACACTGCTGCCCTGCATGTTGCCTCCCAAGGTCAGCGATTCTTCTTCTCAGCCGACTTCTCCCAGCTCGGCAACATCGGCGAGCTGCCCGCGATCGCCGAAGGCCAGAGCGTGGATGCTGTGTACCTGCAAGATCTCGCTAACGCCCTGACAGCGCAAGCCGACGTCTATGCAGCAGCCTTCTGCAGCAATGGCTCAGGGGCGGTTCTCTATGACGATGAAGGTGTTGGCTGCTGGGACGCTTCCAAGAACGACGCAGCTTGCAACAACGTATGTAACTGAGTCATTCGAGGGATCGATGAAGGCGGGTTTTGCCCGCCTTTCGTCATTTTGTGGAATGCTTCGAGTCGGCTACCAAGCGCTTCGTTTTGCGCGGCATTGGTCATTGACATGAGCGCTGTGCAGCTGCGCGTGTCACGCTAATCATATGGTCGGCGCAGTGCTGACCCAATCGCACCATATGCCGCGACACTGGATTGTCTACTGTGTTTTGATTCTCGCAAGCCTTGCTGTCGCGGCAGGGCTCATGGTGCTTCGCTGGTATCGTTGCCATTGGCGTGCTGCGCCGATTGGAGCATTGGGAGTGGGCGAGCGCGCATTGCTGCGGGCTGCGGCAGAAGCGCTGTTTCCGTCGGATGGTCCAATTTCGGTTTCCGGAGTTGAAGCCGGCGCAGTGCCCTATTTCTCGCGCATGCTGAATCGTAGTCAGCAGCGCCAACAATACTTGTTCCGTTTGCTCTTGGTATTCACCGAGTTGAGCCCGCTGCTGTTTGGGCCTCGCTGGGCGCGGTTCAGTCGCCTCAGCGATGAGCAGCGTCGACAGTGCTTTCATGCAGCGGCCAACAGCCGGCTCTACTTTCGTCGTATTGCCGCATTGTCGTTGCGCGCCCTGCTGACCTTCGCCTATTTCGCAGACGAGCGCGTTGCACGACAGTTGCCCATACGTTCGCAGCTGGATCCTTTTGGCTGCGCTGCTGAGCCCGCCTTCGAAGAGGCTGCTCAGGTGCCTGCACCGGCCGCTTCGCATGAGCGGCTCAAGCCGTCATTGGACCCCGGAGTCGAGCAAGAGGAGGTGAGCGAAGCGTGCTGATGTGAGTGCAGACGGTGGCGCGCTGACCAGAGGCCTGGCGCGCCACCAGCTCCCATGGATCTGCTACTTACCGGGTGCGTCGACGCTGAGATTCTTCAGGCCATCCTCGAGCTTGATCTTGATCTGAAGGCGCTCGCGGTTGAGCTTGGCGATCTCCAAGCTGACCTTGTCACCAGCTTTGGTGAAGCCGTCGAGGCGCTTCTGCAAGTCGCGCCGCAGCTTGGCTGCGTCGCCGCTCTTGTCGCCCTCGATGGCGTACAGATTCTCACGGGTCTCGTCGGCTCGTTGGTCGTACTGTCGCTTCTCGCGTTTGAGCCCATTGATGGTTGTGTCGATCTTACCGATTTCTTGTCGGAGCTTGACCAATGGCTCCAGCTTGCTGCGACTCACCGCGTCGAGGCTCGTCGCCACGAGCAGCTTTTGCAGCAGTTTGACCGTGCGCCCATCCCATATCGATAGCGTTGTTCTTACGGGCGTTTGCTCTACCAGCTCGATCTTGTGCTTGAGCTGGCCCTTCGGGACTGAAACGGGGATGAGGTATGCGCCGGGCAAGTCTTCCGTGCCGGCCGGCCGCTCCTTCAACTTGTAGGTGCTGCCCAAGCGGGTGTGGCGGATCAATACGGTGAAGCCGTCCTTCTTGGTCTGCGCTTGGACCTTCCAGGTCGTCTTGCGCTGATAGAAGCGTTGCACATGGATCACGCCGCGCACGATCTTGATGAGCTTGAGCTCCTCGGGCAAGCCGAGGCTCTCACGTTGCACCATGATCCCGGTCTCGACTGCGAACGGTATGGTCGCGCTGGTTGCTGCGCCGACCGTCTCGCTGATCCCTTCACCCACGAAACTGCCACCGGAGTAGATGCTGATGGGCCCCGGCTCGAGCACGAACGGCGTAGAGTTCTTGAAGCGCACCACGCGATATGGGTTCGTTTCGTAGCCAATCCCGGCTCCACCAGGCTTGAAGAGGAAGGTCTCTTCGCCCTGGACCAACTGGTTGACTACCGCCACCATGGTCGAGCTGCTATCGGGCACGGTGACCCGATCGCCTAGATCGAAGCTCGTCAACCCACTGACTTGGCTGGCCTTGGCGCGCGCCGCCGTGCTGCGTTTCAGGCCTTCGAGGCCGAAGGCCGGCGGCTGGTCCTCGGCTTCTTCCTTGTCGTAGTCCCACCGACCGCGATCTTTGCCGGTGCTCGGGCGGTACTTTTTCCGTCGCCTGGCGGTGCTCGAACGCCGGCGGGATCTGGATGGTTTGGCCTTGGGGTAGCCGCCGCCACCGTTGAAACTCTCTGCGGCGAGCGCCTCGGCGACCTTGGCCGGGGCGTCGCCTTTGGCCTCCTTGGCATCGTCGCCATAGGTCGTTTCGCCCATCGCCACCCGAGCGCGCTTGCGGTGCACGCGGTGGGACAGATCCTCGCGATAGACATTTCGCGGCGTGTGCATGTCGTAGCGAAACGCGATGGGCGCGCCGGCGGTCAGCGACATCTTGACCTGTCGCCAGTCCTCGCCGCTGGTGTTGTCGACCACCGCCCAAGCTTGCAGTAGGGCATCACCCTTGCCGGCTTCTGGAAGGACGATGCGGTAGGTCGGCTTCCACATCGGTGCCTCCACCACGTAGCTGACGACCAGATCATGGCTGGCGTTTCCAGCGAGCGTGATTTCGACCTCGACTTGCTGGAACATTCCCTCGCCCGCCGTCGCGTCGAGGCGGCGGTGAAACTGCATGGCCAGATCGCCATCATGCAAGGTGACGCCTCGGACCTTGCTCAAGCGCACGATGCGCAGCTGTTGATCCTGCATCAAGGTGATCTTGTGATCGCTACCCAAGGGCTGCGCTGCGCCAGGTCCCCGTCTCTTGCTGGCGGTTGTGGGGTCGGGCTCTTGGTCGATGTGCTCGACGAGCACGATGCGACCTTCGATGGCGCCCAGCGTGGTATTGAGCAGCACCTCGGCGCCGCGCAGTGAGTCGAGCACGCCGGCGAGGCTGCCGTGGCCGGGAGACAATGATGCTAGCGCCGCGTTGGCCCAGGTTTGGGGATCGAGCGGCATCGAAACG
>CAZRGL010000132.1:0-20952 GCA_964599485.1 uncultured Polyangiaceae bacterium | reverse complement strand
CATATGAGCATGTATGGCTACGAGCGCCCCACCACACCCGAGATCGACCGCCTGGCACGTGGTGGCATCTGGTTCAAGCGGGCTTGGACCACGGCCACCCATTCGAATTACGCGCAGATGGCGGCGCTTTCGTCGTTGTTTCCGCGGCGCGTCCACGGGCTCGATCAGTACACGCGGCTCGACTATCCACGCATGCTCTATCACGACGTCTTCCATCTGTTGGGCTACCAGACCGCGACGATCAGCAGTCAAGACGAGACCTGGCAAGGGATGCGCCGCTTTCAGAATACTGGCACACCGACCCATTACTGGCACTCTGAGGACTTCACCGGGGAGCACTTCGACAGCGGAGTGGAGAAGTCGGTTCCGGACCACAAGACGGTGGACGTGGTGCTCGACTGGTTGGCGAGCA
Organism: uncultured Polyangiaceae bacterium; assembly: GCA_964599485.1. Taxonomy (GTDB): domain Bacteria; phylum Myxococcota_A; class Polyangia; order Polyangiales; family Polyangiaceae; genus JAPYTK01. The sequence continues at coordinate 20,540 of CAZRGL010000132.1, read as the reverse complement.
CCGATGAGCGCCCTTGGGCCCTGTACGTGAATTTTCAGGCGACCCACTTTCCCTACAACATCCCCCTCGATGCTGAGCGGCCGTACCAACCCGACATGCCGACGTGGTCCACATTCGGTTACCTGGGTTACCCCGAGAGTGAGCGGGACGCCGTGGTCAACCGCTATGACAACGCGTTGAAATACGTCGATGCTCAGGTGGGGCGCCTTCGCAAATACCTGAAGCGGGCGGGCGAGCTGCAAAACACAATTTGGGTCATCAGCTCAGATCATGGCGAGATGTTCTACGACCGCGACATGGTGACCCATGGTCGAACGCTCTACGACGTCGAGGCGCGGGTACCCCTGGTGCTTCATTGGCCCGAAGGGATCCGTAGCCCCGAGTTGCGATCGGAGCCGGCCAGCCATTTGGACATCATGCCCACGGTGCTCGATTTCTTGGGCCTTCCGAGCCATCCATCTTGGCAGGGCCGGAGCTTGCGGCGCGCAGCGGCAGGCGGAAACCACCCCATTTACATGAATATCCAAGGGCTTCGTTTCGCTGATGCCCTCATTTGCTGGCCCTTCAAGCTCATCCTCGAGCGCACCTCAGAAAAACAATACCTCTACGATCTCGCGGCCGATCCAAAAGAAGAGCACAACCTGATTGAGGCCAAGTCTGACGTGGCTCAGCGTTTGAACAGCACCTTGAGCAAGCAGCTCATCGCCCAGCTCGACTACCACCGCGAGGACGCGCTCGATCTACGCAAGAAGCGCTATCAGCCCCGACTGCGGGCTTGTCCGTAGCAGCTCTGCCCTCCATGGCCGACGAGTGCCGAGACCGCCTACTTGACTTAGCTCGAGGCTAGTTCCATCATTGTATCCTGATATAGTGATAGTTCAGGAACTCGATGGGCGCGCTTCAAACCACATCTGAGCTCATGCGTGTGTTGGGGGATCCGACCCGGGTTCGCCTGATGGCGCTGCTTTCGGCCGAAGAGCTGACCGTTGCGGAGCTCATGGGGGTAACGCAGCTAGGGCAGTCGCGCGTATCAACTCATCTGGGTAGATTGCGTGAAGCGGGCTTGGTGCGTGATAGGCGCGTGGGAAGCTCATCGTACTACGCGGCCAACGAGGGCATGTCGTCGCAAGCGGGTCGGCTCTGGGCAGCGCTACGGGAGACGACCCGCGACGGGGTGCTGGATGAAGACCTAAGACGCGCCCAAGATGTCGTGGCCGCACGAAAGCGCGGAATGACGTGGGCCGACGCCGTTGCAGGGCAGATGGAGCGGCATTATTCGCCTGGTCGCACGTGGCAAGCGACTGCCCGAGGGCTGCTTGGCCTGTGCCGTCTCGGCGACGTTCTCGACGTTGCCAGCGGGGACGGAGCGCTCGCTGAGCTCGTGGCGCCTCACGCGCAAAGCGTGACTTGTCTGGACTTGAGCAAGCGTGTCATCGACGCCGCTCAGCGGCGCCTGTCGCGGCTCGACCGTGTGCGCTTCTTGCGGGGCGACATGCAGCAACTTCCCTTCGAAGCGGCGACGTTTGACGCTGTGCTGTTGATGAACTGCTTGACCTACGCTCGCGAGCCGCAACTGGCGGTTGCGGAGGCTGCTCGAGTGCTGCGACCAGCAGGGACCGTCGTTGGGGTCACATTGGCCAAGCACGAGCATGAGCGGGTGGTCGAAGCCTACAACCACGTGCAGCTCGGCTTCGATCCCGAGCAATTGGCTGCCATGATCGAGGGGGCTGGACTCGTAGTGGACCGTTGCGAGGTGACCTCGCGCGAGGCGCGAGCGCCCAATTTTCAGGTGATCAGTTTCCACGCCCACGTGCCGGCAGCGGGCGCGGCAAGAATCGCGAGCACATCATGAGCTTGACCAAAGCGCACCAAGCACTCGCTCGAATCGCCCAGCAACGAATCATCATTCTCGATGGCGGTATGGGCACTTTGGTCCAGAGCTTCAGCCTGGGCGAGCCCGATTTTCGCGGCGAGCGCTTCGCGAGCCATACCGTCGAGCTCAAGGGCAACAACGATGTGTTGTGCTTGAGCAGGCCCGATCTCGTGGCCCAGATCCACGGCAAGTATCTCGCGGCCGGCGCGGACATCATCGAGACGAATACATTCAGCGCCACCTCGGTGGCGCAAGCGGACTTCGCTTGTGAGTCGTACGCTTACGATCTCAACGTCGAAGCGGCGCGAATCGCTCGCGCTGCGGCCGACCAATGGACCGATCGCGACCCCGACCGTCCCCGTTTCGTTGCTGGTGCGCTGGGGCCGACGAACCGCACTTTGAGCATCTCGCCCGATGTGGAAGATCCCGGTTTTCGTTCGCTTAGCTTCGAGCAAATGCGTGACAGCTACGCCGAGCAAGTGCGGGGCTTGCTCGATGGCGGTGTCGACATTCTCTTGGTCGAAACGATTTTCGACACGCTCAACGCCAAGGCGGCGCTGGTGGCCATCGAGGAAGAAATCGATCGGAGGGGCTGCCAACGACCTCCCCTCATGATCAGCGTCACCATTACCGACAACAGTGGTCGCACGCTCAGCGGACAGACTGTGGAGGCATTTTGGCGTTCCGTCAGCCATGCCCAACCCTTCAGCGTGGGGATCAATTGCGCCTTGGGAGCCGAGCAGATGCGCCCCTTCTTCACGGATCTGGCGAACATCGCGCCCGTGTTGACGAGTTGCTACCCCAACGCTGGCCTGCCAAACGCTTTTGGCGGCTACGACGAGACGCCAGAGCAGACCGCTTCGCTGCTGCGGGCCTTTGCTGAAAAGGGCATGGCAAACATTCTCGGCGGTTGTTGCGGCACCACTCCGGAGCACATCGGCGCCTTGGTGCGCGCAGTTCATGATTTGCCCCCGCGCACGCCGCCTGCGCTCGAGCAGGTCGAGACGCACAGCTACTTCAGTGGCCTGGAGTCGCTGGCCGTCGGACCACAGAGCAACTTCATCATGGTCGGCGAGCGCACCAATGTTGCAGGAAGCCGCAAATTCGCGCGACTCATCCGCGAGGAGCGCTACAGCGAGGCGCTGTCAGTAGCTCGGCAGCAGGTCGAGGGTGGCGCCAACATCATCGACATCAACATGGACGAGGGCATGCTCGACGGGGCGCACGCGATGACGACCTTTCTCAAGCTCGTCGCCTCCGAGCCCGCCATCGCTCGCGTTCCCATCATGATCGACAGCTCGAAGTGGTCGGTCATCGAAGCTGGCCTCAAGTGCGTCCAGAGCAAGGCGATCGTCAACTCGATCAGCCTCAAAGACGGAGAGCAGCAGCTGCTGAGCAAAGCGAAGCTGTGCAAGCGTTACGGTGCAGCCGTCGTGGTGATGGCCTTTGACGAAATTGGTCAGGCCGAGACGGTGGAGCGCAAAGTCGAGATCTGTGAGCGCGCTTATCGTCTGCTGGTTGATGGGTGCGGTTTCAACCCGCGCGACATCATCTTCGATCCCAACATCCTGGCCGTGGCGACGGGAATGGCGGAGCACGATGGGCTGGCGCTGAGCTTCATCGAGGCAACCCGAATCATCAAGCAACGGCTGGTTGGCGCGCTCGTCAGCGGCGGGGTCAGCAATCTGTCGTTCTCGTTTCGAGGCAACAATGTCGTGCGCGAGGCCATGCACGCGGTCTTCCTCTTTCACGCCATCGAAGCAGGAATGGATATGGGCATCGTCAATGCCGGTCAGCTCGCCCGTTATGAAGAGATCCCCAAGGACCTGTTGCAGCGGGTCGAAGATGTGGTGTTGGCGCGCCGCACCGACGCCACCGATCGGCTGATCGAGTTTGCCAAGACCATCAAGGGGGGAGGCAAAAAGCGTGAGATCGATCTGAGCTGGCGTGACAGCCCAGTGGAACAACGTCTCGAGCACGCCATCGTGCAAGGTATCGTCGACTTCATAGAGCAAGATGCCGAGGAAGCCCGCACCAAGCTCGGCCGCCCGCTCGATGTCATCGAGGGGCCGATGATGGCGGGCATGGCAGTGGTTGGCGAGCTGTTCGGAGCCGGCAAGATGTTCCTGCCGCAGGTGGTCAAGAGCGCGCGCGTCATGAAAAGAGGCGTAGCCATCCTCACCGCCGGGATGCAGGAGGATCAGTTGCGCGTACGCCCGCGGGCCAAGATTGTGCTCGCCACCGTCAAAGGTGATGTGCACGACATTGGCAAGAACATCGTCAGCGTCGTGCTCGGATGCAACAACTACGAGATTATCGATCTCGGGGTCATGGTGCCTTCGCAGAAGATCCTGCAGATTGCGGTCGAGGAAGAAGCTGCACTGGTCGGACTGAGTGGGCTGATCACGCCGAGCCTCGACGAGATGATCCACGTTGCCTCGGAAATGGAGCGCGAAGGGCTCAAGGTTCCCCTGTTGGTTGGTGGTGCGACGACCAGTCGCCAACACACGGCCGTGAAAATCGCCCCGGAATACGGTGGCAGCGCGGTGCACGTGCTCGATGCCTCGCGGGCCGTCAACACGGTCAGCGCGCTGCTCGATCCGCTGCAGCGCCAACGCTTCGATGCTGACAACCGGCTCGAGCAGGAACGCTTGCGCGAGATCTACGGCGGGAAGAAACGCAAGCCACTGCTCAGCTTCGAGCAAGCTCAGTCACGCCGACTCCAGATCGACTTCGGCCAAGGCGATATCCCAAAGCCCAGCTTTACCGGTCGCCGGGTGCTCGCCCAGGTGCCTCTCGAGCAGATTCGTCCGCTCATCGATTGGACCTTCTTCTTTACCACCTGGGAGCTCAGAGGCTCATACCCCGCGATCTTGGACGACCCGGAGAAAGGCAAAGTGGCACGCGAGCTACACGCCTCGGCCAACGAGCTGCTCGATCGCATCATTGCAGACAAGCTGCTCACCGCGAACGCCGTCTACGGCTTCTGGCCAGCCAACAGCGACGGCGAGGACATCGTGGTGTGGCAAGACGAGCAGCGGGAGCGCGAGCGAATGCGCTTCAACATGCTGCGTCAGCAACAGGTCAAACGCAGCAGTTTGCCTTGCCGCTCGCTGGCGGACTACCTCGCGCCTCGCGATAGCGGTCTCGAGGATCAGCTCGGAGCTTTTGCGGTCACTGTTGGGGTCGGTGCGGCCGAGCTCAGCGCCAGCTTCGAGCAGCAACAAGACGACTTCAGCTCCATCATGGTGCGTGCGCTGGCCGACCGGCTTGCGGAAGCCTTCGCCGAGTGGCTACATGCCCGCGCGCGCAGCGAATGGGGCTATGGCGCCGAGGAGGCCTTGGGCAAAGATGGGCTAATCGGAGAAGCATATCGGGGGATTCGACCCGCTTATGGTTATCCGGCCTGCCCCGACCACAGTGAGAAACGCAAGCTGTTCGAGTTGCTCGAAGCTCCTGCGCTCGGCATCGAGCTCACCGAGAGCTGCGCGATGAACCCTGCGGCCAGTGTGAGCGGTATCTACTTCGCGCACCCCCAATCGCGCTATTTCAGCCTAGGTCGAATCGGACGTGACCAGGTCGCCGACTATGCCAGGCGCAAAGGGATCGAGGTGGCTGAGGCCGAGAGGTGGCTTCGAACCAACCTCGCCTATGATGAGCGTTGAAGCCCCAGCAAGCGCCACAACCAAGCGAGGATGCCTTTGGGCGGCGGCTCGGCCGCCACGGGGGGGAGCTCGTCGACGGGCTCTTCGATGATCAACTCGGAGGGCAGAATCAGTTTTTCAGGTTCGATCGTGACCTCTTGGGTTTCTTCGAGGAGCGCTCCGCTCAGGTGGGCCACCACGCAGCTGATGTTGTCATGGCCGCCGGCGTTGTTGGCCAGCTCGATGAGCCGCTGACAGGCCAGGTCAGGATCGGTGACTTCGGTCAACACTTGGCTGATGGCGTTGTCGTCGATCATCCCAGACAAGCCATCTGAGCACACCAGAAGCACGTCGTCTCGGTGGACCTGCACGCTGGTCAGGTCGACATGGATCTCTTCCTCTGTGCCCAGTGCTTGCAGAATGATGTGACCATCTTCGAAGGTCGCGACCTCTTCTGGTGCCAGCTGCCCTCGCTCGACCAGGAGCGTTGCGAGCGTCTGATCTCGTGTAATTTGGGTGACATGGCCAGCGCGCCACAAGTACGCGCGGCTGTCGCCTACCTGTCCGATGACGAGTTTGGAGTCCATCAGCGCGCAAAGCGTGGCGGTTGTGCCCATTTCGCCGAGCCCGGGTTGCAAACGCTCTCTGCGAATCCTCGCGCCCGCTCGCTTCAAGCTGTGCAACACCCGCGCCCCGAGCTCGTCTGGGCTGGCGAGCTGGCCGCCATCGAGCAAGATCTGGCCAATGGTTTGGGCCGCCAGATGGCTGGCGATGTTGCCGCCGCGGGCACCGCCCATGCCATCGAGCACGGCCACGGCGACGCCGGCTGGATGGCCCCGTTGAACCCCCATGAAGCGTTCGATCTGGAACTCACCCTTGTCCCGATCAACCAGCAAGACTGTGTCGTCGTTCTTGGCGCGCTCTCGGCCGATGTCTGTACGGGCCGCCAAATTGATGACTAGCGACTCGGGCATGGCAGGGGCGAAGGGCATCGGCGGCAATTCCATCGTAGCCGCTCGGGCCCCGCGGGGCATACTGGCTGGATCATTGAGTTGGCAGATGTCGGCTGGCGGGGCGATTTGCGGCAGCGCCAGGACCGCGACTAGGATGCGGCTTTGCCACCCGAGGCCACCACGGCCAGCAACGCGGAGCCCATATGACCGAGATTTTTGACACCTTGTTGCTTTTGGCGTTGCCCGCCTCCGGCAAGTCCGAAGTACGTACTTTCCTCAGCGAAATCAGCCCCGAGGCCTTTCACATGGGGCCCACGGTTCAGCTCGACGACTATCCCTACGTCCACATGCAGTTGGTCGTCGACGAGGTTCTCGAAGAGGCCGGCCTGCCAAGAGCGTTTCACGCGCGCGGCGACGAAGCGCGCAACGGGCCGTTCATCGACGGCCGTGAGCTGGGCGGATTGGGACGGCTGTTGAGCGAAGACTACGACGAGCTGCTTGCCGGCAAAGCCGAACGACCCGAGCGTGCTGCGAAGCGACTGCTCGAGCGCTTTGACCGTGCCAGCGTCGCGGCGGGCGCAGCGGCCAAGCTCGACGAGCTTCCTAGTGAGGTCATGGACAAGCTCATCACTCGCCTCGAGCCAGAAGCGCGCGAGTTTTTCGACGCCAAGGCCGACGGCTGCCCGAGCTCGCTCGACGGTAAGACCGTGGTCATCGAGTTCGCCCGCGGGGCCCCGGAAGGTTGCACGATGCCAGCGACAGGCGGCTACGGCTACGCCGGCACGCTCCCTCACTTGTCACCCAAGCTATTGCAGCGCGCAGCCATCCTCTACGTGTGGGTTACGCCCGAAGAGAGCCGTCGCAAGAACCGCGCCCGGGCGCGCCCCGATGGCGACAGCTCGATTCTGTTCCACGGCGTTCCCGAGCAAGTCATGCGGCAGGAATATGGCTGCTGTGACTTGTCGTACCTGATGGAGGCCTCCGAGGTTCCAGGTACCGTCACGGTTTCCAGCCAAGGCCAGACCTTCCATGTTCCGGTCGCTCGCTTCGACAATCGCAAGGACCTGACCTCGTTCATTCACGCCGATCGGTCCGAGTGGAAAGAAGAGAACATCGAAGCGATGCGCAACGGCATGAAAGAGGCCTGCGATCGCCTCTGGACAGCCTGGAAGAAGTAGGTTGCTACCGCTGGGCGGTGTTGGCTAGGTTGAGCAAGCAATATCGGGCGGGCATCGACGCTCACGAGGGAGACGAGAGGAAATGACGACATTGCTTCGCACCAAACGCCCGGCCGCAAGGCTGGCGCCACTCTGCTTGTTTGCGACTTGCTTGTCTGCCACCAGCTTGTCCGCCACCAGCTTGGCCCAGCCCCCTGCGCCGGTCCCGCCCTCGGTACCCGTGCCCCCACCCGAGGCGGCTCCTTCGGCGCCACCTGCGGCGCCGGAAGCGCCTCCCTCCAAAGTAGCCCAACCTGAGCCGCCGCCTGCCGCCCCAGAGTCCAAGCCGCTCGCGGGTTACGACAAGGGGTTCTTTCTCCGCTCGTCCGACGACAGGTTCAAGTTGAAGATCGGCGCCAGAGTGCAGTCGCTCTTCACGTTCCACCGCGTGGAGAGCGGCAGCGACACCTTCGCTTTTACGATTCCACGCGCGCGGCTCACCCTCAAAGGCAACGTGTTCACCAAGGACCTGACCTACAAGTTCCAGACAGACTTCGGCAAGGGTCAGGTGGCGTTGAAGGACTTCTTCGTCGGCTACAAGGTGGTCGACAAGTGGTTGCACTTTCGGGCCGGGCAGTGGAAGAAGCCTTTCAGTCGGCAACAGATCAGCAGCTCGGGCAAGCTCCAATTCGTGGACCGTGCGCTCACCGACAAGGCTTTCGGAGCAGGGCGCGACATTGGTCTAGGACTACACAACAACTACAGCAAGTCACCGCCCTTCGAGTACGCCCTGGGTGTGTTCAACGGTAGCGGTGAGAAAGGCAAGCTCAGCGGCGATGTGGACGTCACCCAAGACGCTGACAGCGGCGACTTCGAGGGCAGCATCGCGAGCGGCAAGCTCAGCAACGTGCCCGATCAGTTTCACCCGGCGGTGGTTGCGCGTGTCGGCTTCAACGTGGGTAAGGACAAGAAAGGCAAAGCGCCCAATGGCTTTAGTGAGGTGGACTTCGAAGGCGGTGGCTTGCGTTTTGGAGCGGCGGTCGGCACCCAAATTCACTTCGACTTCGACAAAGACCAAGACAGCCTCGTGCGGGCGAACTTCGACCTTTATCTCAAGGCCCACGGTATTGCTCTCAACGGCGCCTTGTACATGGCCTGGGATCAGGACGAGCTGAGTGAGAAGAAGTTTGGCAGCCAGGCCTACTCGGCCACGGGCTTTCACGCCCAGGCTGGCTACCTCATCGGCAAACACGTGCAGCCCGCCGTCCGTTACGGACGGGTCATCTGGGAAGGTGGGGGCGACCAGCAAGAAATACTGGGCGGCCTGAGCATCTACGCAATGAAGCACAACGTAAAAACCCAAATCGACGGCGGCGCCCTGCTCGAGGAGGCCGCAGCCACGACGATCACCGACGGCCGCGTCAGAGTGCAGCTTCAGCTTTCGTTCTGAGCGAGGCGGCTCGTCAAGAGTCCTGGCTCCGCATGGTCGGCCCCTGCTCGGGCACGTGACTGCTAGTCCGAATCGGTCTCTACCGCGACAGCAAGAGGATCAGCGCGCCCGCAATGAGCAGAGCGACGAGCAACGCGGCCAGCAGGTAGCTGCGCGTGGCGAGCTCTTTGCGAAGCTCGGCTGCTTTTTCGGCGTCGTCGAGGTGGTGCTCGAGTAGCTCGGCGAGCTGGTACTTGATGAAGCGCAGCCGGTGGTCATGTCGCCCACTGTCGATCATGCGCTGCAGATGCTGGGCAAGCTTGGCGTAGAGTCCGAGGCGGCGCAGCTGCATGCCGACCTGGTTGTCGAGCTCAGCGGTGGGTTTGTGGTCGCGGGCCCGCTGGTAGTAACTCAGTGCGCGCTTGGGTGCATTGCGCACGCGGTCGAAGTGCTCGGCGAGGCGCACCACCACATCATCGATCGCGAGCTCAGGGGCGGACTCGAGGGCAGCGATGAGCTTGTCGAGGTGCTGGGCCAGGACGCGACGGTCTTTCTTTCGCAGCGACTGGTATTGCTTCTCGAGCAAGTCCAGCGCTCCGAGCCAGCCGCCCGGTGTGGTGGCCACCGTGATCAAAGCGGTGATGACCTTGGGCTTACGCCACGCTTCTTCGACGGCTGGAGTGACAATAGCCAGCGCTCGCTCGCCGTCGCCGAGCTCTCGAGCTGCCAACGTTGCCGCCTTGCAGAGCAACTTGGCCCACTGCTTGTTGCCCACTTTGGCGCGACGCTCGTAGAGCTTGACCAGACCGGCGTGGCGCTCGGTTCGTTGCAACAGTCGTTCGAGCTGCTCGAAGGCGCGGGAGCCGGCCGGATTGACCCGCAGCGCGCTTCGACACGCTCTAATGGCCGCGTCCAGATCCGTCTGCTCCAGCACCGTGGCCTTGCGCAACAAATGCCCGATGCGTTGGTTGTCGCTGTCAGCCTCGTCGATGGCGGCGTCGATGGCGGTGAGCGCGGCCTCATACAGCTCGACACCGCAGCACAGGGTCACCAAGGTCTCGAGCGCGATAGCATGCTGGCTGTCGAGAGCCAGAACACGCTGCAATTCCTCGATGGCGCGTTCTAAGTCGCCGCTCTGATCGGCGTACAGCTGCGCCCGCGACAGCCGTAGCTCGACCTCCTCGTCCGGCGCGTGGCTCAACGCCAGCAACATGTCGAGCACCTCGAGCAGGGCCTCGTCATCGTCATGGGCTTGGTAGTGACGCTGCAGGGCCCGGAGCACTTCGCGATCTGTTGGGTCGAGCTTCGCGGCTTTCTGGTAGCAAGAAAGCGCGCGTAGCTCATCGCCGCAGTTTTCGGCCGCCTTGTGCGCTGCGCGCTTCAGCAGCGCAACTGCCCGCAAGAGCTCGCTCGCTGCGGCGTGCTTTTCGAGAACATCGAGCAGCTCCTGATAGCGCTCGTGGCTGGCGAGGAGCGCGTCGAGGGCGTCGGCGGCCTGTTGGTCGCCGTGATTGAGCGCAAAAGCCTTGCTCCAATAATCGATCGCGCGCGGCTGATCGTCGAGCTTGGTGGCAGCGAGCTTGGCACAGCGGGCATGCAGCTTCGCTAGCTGCTCAGGGCTCGCGGTCAGCTGGACGCGCCGCTCCAACACCGTGAGCAGCTCGGGCCACGACTGGTTCGCACGGTGCAAGCGGCACAGCGCCTTGAGGGCGCGCTTGTTGCTCGGATCGAGCTCGACGATGCGGCGCTGTTGCTCAATCGCGCGGTCCACGTCGTCGAGTCGTTGCTCGTACAACAAGCCCAGTTGATGGATGTGCTCGATTCGCTCCTTGGTGTCGGCGCCTGTGTTGATGAGCTGCAGCAGTATCTTCGCTCGTTGCTTGTGCTCTTGCTGCTGCTCGAAGAGCTCGTTGAGCGCGCACAGCGCCGGTTGATGGTCGTTTTGCAGCCAGAGGATCTCGACATACGCGTGGGTGGCCGGTTCGAGCTCGCCAGCCTTGTGGTGCGCGGCGCCAACGCGCGACAGCAGCTTCACGTCGAGCTCGGGCTCTTCGGTGTTCTGCTCGGCTTGGCGGTAGCCCGCCGCCGCCTCGGACCACCGTGCGCTGCGGGCAGCCAGCGCGTCTGCCAAGGCTAGTGCGTCATCGTCGCCCGGGACGAGCGCGAGGGCGCGAAGGGCCACCGATAGCGCGCGATCAGGCGCTGCCAGCTCTTCGCTCAGGACCCGAACGGCCTCGAGTAGCCGCGCGCTGTCCTGTGGCTCGAGCTCGGCGAGGCGGAGCAGCAAGCTCACCAGCCGCTCATGGCGCTTGTGCTCGCGAAAATTGCTTTCGAGCAATTCCGCGGCTCGTGGGTGTTGGCCAACCAATCCCTCGAGGCTCGTCAGCGCGGTGTCGTTGTCGGGACGCGCGACCAGCAACGTGTCGAAGTGGGCGACGGCGCGATCCAAGTCGGCGAGCCGCTGGCAGTAGATGGTCCCCAGCTCCGCGAGCAACAAGCAGCGGGCCGCGTCGTCGCGCAATAGCTCCAAGCGCCCTTCGAGCAATGCCGCCAGCTCGCTCCAGGCCTCTTCGTCGTAATAGAGGGGCTCGAGCACCAGTAGCGCGTCCTCGCGCACCGAATGGGATAGCTCCAGCCGATGCTCCCCCGCGGGGCTGGACAGTACGAGGAAATGGTCGCCCCACTTGCCGGGCTCGAGTCTGGGTGGCGCCTGAAGCAGGGTTTGCTCGAAGCTGCCCACCATGCCGCCGCGGTGCAGCGCTTTGAGCGCGCCGTCGTGGCGAACCAAGAAGGTCTGCCCGTAGTTGCCATCGAGTCCTACCGCGAGACCGAGCAAGAACTCGGTATCGTCAGGCGCCATGCCCGCCGGGTAGTCGATTTGCGCAATGCTCAGGTCCATGACGGGCTCTGGTTCAGCTGCTCAGGTTCATTCACTGCGCGAGTCGATCTGTTCCAGCAGCTCTCTTACCTGCTGAAGCGCGCTCGTCAGCTCGCCGTCCTGCAATCGCGTGCTGGCCTCCTCGACGATGGGCAGTATCGTCTTTTCGATGAGCAGGGCCTGTCGGTGAAACAGCGCCTCTACGTCTTGCGGCGCGTGGTAGCGGATTTCGACCTTGGGTCGGCCCACGTTTTCGAGCGCAGCTTCGATGCGCAACAGATAGGGCGTCATCCATTGCTCTGCTCCAGCTAGCCGCTCGGCACGACCCACACGGGGGTTGGCTTCGAGATCGGCAAATTGCGGGCCGGTCTCATCGTCGCTGGTGGGGGCTTTGACAAAGGCCTGGCCGGCTTCGGTCAACGCTAGTTTGATTCCCTTCAGCCGTTCGCCCAGCACCTCGAGCTTGCTGTCGAGGCCTTCATTGGTTCCTGCTTCGAGCACTTGTTTGATACCGCTGAGATCTTCGCTCAGACCCGACAAGGAGCCGGTGACACGGGTGACGGGATCGTCGGCGCCGCCACCCATCCGCTTGTGGCGTACGTACTCGGCTTTGATCTCGTCCCAGCGCGCTTGCTGCTCCTCGGTCATGATCCCGCGCATCTCGGCGAGCTTGAGGAGGTTTTGCTCGGCGCCGGTCGTGAGGGTCTGCGATTCGCCGACATAGTGATCGGTGATCAGCTGCTCGACCTCATCGTCGTTGAGGGCAGAGACCGTCTTTTCGGCAAGACGGTTCATGTTGCGATAGCTGCCCTGCAACTTGAACGGAGGCTCCGTGCGGAAGCGGTCGTCTTGGGAAGCCGACTCGATGTACATCTGGTTGACCATCAACAGCGCGCGCTGCACGGTGAACAAGTGCGACAGCACCGCCTTGATTTCGTTCAGCTCGACGGCGGCATAGCCGTACGACAAGTCGGTGGCGGGGATCTCTTCACCCTGCGCCATACGGACGATCTTGTAAACGTCGGCCTGGTCTCGCGTAGCCAGAGGGGCGAGCACCGGGTTGCTGGTCAGCGCGTTTTCCAGGTAGCTGAGCGCGAAGGCCTCTTCTTTGCCTGTCAGGATGTCGCCCAAGTTGTAGGTGTCGGCGCGGTTGGCGAGCATGTCCGGGATTTGGAACTTCTCGCCGCTTTCGGTGTAGGGGTTGCCCGCCATGACGACGCAGAACTTCTTACCGCGCATGTCGTAGGTGCGGCTGCGCCCCCGGTACACGCCTTCGATGCGGCGCTGGGCATCGCACAAGCTGATGAACTTTTGCAATAGTTCCGAGTGGGTGTGCTGGATGTCATCGAGGTAGAGCATCACGTTGTTGCCCATCTCGAAGGCCATGTTGATCTTCGCCACTTCTTGCCGGGCAGTCGCATTGGGCGCTTCGCCCGGATCGAGGCTCACCACCGAGTGGCCGAGCGCCGGGCCGTTGACCTTGACGAATACCAAGCCGAAGCGGTTGGCGATGTATTCCATCAGCGTGGTCTTGCCGTACCCAGGTGGCGAAATGAGCAGCAACAGCCCCATCAGATCAGTGCGCTTGGCGTCGCCCGCCGCGCCAATCTGCTTGGCGAGGTTGTCGCCGATGAGCGGCAGGTAGACGTCGTTGATGAGCTTGTTGCGTACGAAGGTGGTCATCACCCGTGGCATGTACTCTTCGAGTCGCAAACGCAGGCGGTGTTGCTCGAGCAAATCGTGTCGCTGCTTGCGATACTCACGGTAGGCCGGCACTTCCTGATGGCGAAACGCATCGAGGCGCGTGAGGAATTCATCGATTCGCAACGACATCGTGCGGTCCACCACCCGCGCGTGTTGAGCCAACAAGCCGCTGACCTGAGCCTCCGTCAAGGCACTGGAGGTGTCGCGGTCTAGGTTCGGCTCGCACAGAAGCGCAGCAATCTCGATCTTGAGGAAGTGCTTTTCCTGGCGCGCCTCGTCAGCATCGAGAAAAGCGGCCACCCAAGCGCACGCCAGTGAGAAGCGCTGTCGCAGTTGTCCTTCCAGTACCCGCAGATCGTCCTCGAAAGCGGCGCGGTTGCCTCGAAGATCGATGTGCTTCAAGAGCGCGTCGCGCAGCTGCACCGCGTCGCTGCTGGTTGCAAAACGCGGCTGTTCGACCTTGAGCTCTTCGACCAGATACTCGCCCGCAACGCGCGCATCGGTATTCGTGAACAGCCCCAGCTGCTCGAGGCCTTCGGCGGCTAGGAACGCGGCGATCGCGTCGCCGAGCTCAGCGGCCAAGGCAGCAATGGCCTTGGTGTGACCCAAGCTGCTCTGCAGTCGACCGAGGCTGCGGGCTTGCAAATGCCAGTGCGCCGCCCTCTGCGAGCGCGCTGTGGAGGTGGCTGACAGCGAAGCCCAGAACAGGGCGGCGAGGGCCCGCGGTGTGGGCGCGAACCGGAGCAGTCCAGCCGCTTCTCGCAGGTTGATGAGCTTTTCTAGGATGAGCGCCGCATCGGCGTCGTGCAGGCCGCGTTCGTAGCCTTCGTCGTAACGATCCTGGGCGTAGGCTCGGGTTAGATCCAAAAGCGTGCCGTCCCGCAAGTGGTCGTGCAGCAGTCCGAGATTGAGACCGCTTTGTCCTCGTTCAGCGTCGTCGACGATGCACGCTGTCAGGTACTCGGTGCGGCACACCGAGGCGTTCTCACTCACTACCGTTTGCGGCCAAAAGCGCGCTGTCTGTTGAAACGACGCATCGGCGACTGTTTCGTAATAATCGGTGCCCGTCAGGTGCAGCGTCATCTTGCCATCGCGCGGCACCATGGTCAGCTCGAGCCGCTCGCTGTTGACGCTGAAGTGGTGGCGCCCGAGCTTGATCAGATTGTCGCCATCGGCGAACAGCTCGAGCTTGTCGCGCAGGCCTCGAAGCGCGTCTTGTTGGGCGCTCTTGAGCTTGGCCAAGAAGGAGTCGCTCTTTACGCTGTCGCCGAGCTCAGTGAGCGACTCGCACAGTTGCCGCACCTTCATCACCATCGCGTCGGAGGCGAAGTAGGCGTTCAGCTCGTCGTTGGACTTCATGCTGCGCGCCCGACGGGCCACCCCGTCGAGGATGCGCTCGGCCGCCGAGGCGATGTTCTGGACGCGCCGCTGCCGCTCGTCGAGCAGCTGTTGCTTCTTGGCGCCAAAAGCGTCGTAGATCTCCTCGCGCTTGCTCGCGAGATCCTCCAAGAACTCGTCGAACTCGCTGAAGCGTCCCTCGAGCTCTTCGAGCTGCACCATCAAACGCGAGAGCTGCTCATCACAGCGCTCGGGCGTGTCGCAGAGACTCAGCGCGCTCGACACGCTCTGGCCCAGCAAGGCGAACTGGGCGGAGAACTCAGCCTTACCCTCACGGGTCATCAGCTCGCGGCGGCGGCTCTCGATGGTCGCGCGCGTGCGGTTGAGCTGGGCAAAGACTTCGCTGATCCCTTCGAGAATGCTGGTTCGCTGGGTGGCGTCGTCGATCTTCAGGTTCTGGACCACCTCGCTCAGCAGCGCCAAACCCTCGGCGGTGGCGTCGACTTTGTCCTTGAGGGGATTGGCGTCGGTGAGCTTCTCGATGCCGTCCAGTTGACCCAGGATGGCTTTCAGATCGTTGGTCAGCGGCGTGAGTGCCTCCTCACGCAGCAAGAAGCTCACACAGTCCTTACTGACCTCGTCAAAGCGCGTTTTGGTCTGTTCTTCCAGCTGCTCGAGCCTGGCCAGATCGATGTAGCGCATCTCGCGCCGGGTGATGATCTGGCCCCGAAAGCTGCGCAAGGAGGTCAGCGCTTCGAGGAAGGGGTCCACCTTCTTCCAATGCTCCGGACGCAGATCGCGAGTCAGCTCGGCGAACTGTTCCTCGGTTTCAGCCAAAGCTGCTTTGGCGCGCTCCTTGAAGGCCAGGACCTTTTCGAACTCGTCGATGATGAGCTCGGCAGTGTCGCGGATCTGCTCGACGACGCTCCTGATGTCGCCCACCTCGGCGTGATCGAGCCAAAAATAACTGTCGATGACGCGCCCGCAGTTGCCGATGAGATCGTCGAAGATCTGTCTGGTCGGCTCGCTGTTGGCGATGAGCCGGCAGATGCTGAAGGCGTCGCTGATCCCGCGCACGAGCTCGGCGTTGCCCACGTTGGCCAAAAAAGAGCCATCGGTCGGCGCTGCCGCTGCAAACTCCGCCGAGGTGAAGGGCGTGTCCCAAACCTGCATCGGGTGCACGCGCGTGGGCTCTTCGCTCAGCGCCCGGAACACCACCATGCGCCCGTCGTCGAACAAGCTGTAGCCGTGGCAGTGGATGGGCGTTTGCACCTCTTTGCGGATCAAATTGTAGGGAAACAGCACGTAGTGCCCGTCACGCCGCCGGTGAAACACGTAGAGCACGTCTTCGCCATTGGGCGAGAGAATCTTGCGCTTGAACTCCAGATCCGCCGTCTCAGTCTCGAACACCTTGTGGTCGCCGGTGGCCAGGTAATAGCCGCCGGGGAAGATGACGCCGTGATCCTCGGGCAGCTCCTGGCAACACAGGCCGATGGCGTCGACCCGATCGGCTGATTGCGACTTGGTGTTGAACACGTAGAAGCGGTGGGTCTTTTCACGAAAAGGCAACACATCGAGGAGCACCAGCGGGCCGATCTCGGCATAGCGAACACCCAGATCGCTGATCACCTGGTTGTGATCCTCGAGCGGCTCGGACAGGACTGTTCGTCCGCGCTCGGTGTTGTCCTCGACATGCAGCGTCAGGGAGCCGTCGAGGTTGGAGATGAACACCTTGTTGCGGATGTGCAGATGGCGGCCCTCGACCTGCCAGTCGATGTCGGGCTCTTCCCACTCGAAGGGGAAGCGCGGCGGGTAGACATAGTCGCGCTCGCCCCGGTCGTCCTCGTAGGCGATCGAGCCGTCGGCCCGGATCTGCCAGCGAAACGCTTTGATGTCGAGGTAGCTGCCGCCGACTTGGAAGACCGCGAGCAGTTGCTTGTCGCCCTTGGTCAGCTGCAACAAGCGCGCGTCGCGGGTGAACTTGTAGAGGGTCGTGAAGTCCTTGAGGAAGCGCTCACCCGTGAACAAGTCGCCAACTGCATCGAGCTCGCCGCCCTCGGCTTGCGCCGCCGAGCAGTCGAAGCCGCCACCTTCTTTGGGCACGAAGCGGTGCAAGGCGAACACATCGGAAACACGTGTCTCGCTCTTGAGCCCGATGAACACGTTGTAGCCAAGCAGCAGCAAGCCCCCCACTTGGATGATGTCGCGGGGCACGCAGTTGTTCTCAGTGCGGATGCGCTCGTTGGCGATGACCTGCAGCTCGGTGCCGCCGAAGGTCTCTTTTCGCTTGCTGTTGAGCGCGCCGGCGCCTCGCGACAAGGCTCGGCCCTGCTCGACGAGCCGAGCGCGGATGACTTCGTAGTTGCCACCCTCGAGCTCCGCCTCCGCGCTGCCTTCGGCAGCCTCGGTCGTGGCTGAAGGATCGTCGGCCATTGTTTAGCCGAGGGCGATCTTGTCGATGCCGAGCTTCTTGGCTTGCTCGATCAGGCCGGCGATTTTTCCTTTTTGTTCTTCGTCTGCGCCCGTCAGCATCTTGCCGAGGAGAGCCGACAAAGTCAGATCCCGCACCGCGCCGGCGCTCAGACCGCCAAGCACGCCCTTCAGATCGCTGATCAGGTTGGCGTCGCCTTCGAGGTGATCGTGAAGCACCTTCTGCAAGGTTTGACTATTGTCGACAGTGCCGTCGATCGACTTGCCTACCGCTACGGCGTTGACGAAGCGTTCGAAGAACTCGCCGTCGCCGCCGACGATGTTGATCTTGGAGTTCTCGAAGGCCTTGGCGAGGATCTGGGCCTGCTGGGCGGCAATCGAAATGCGCGCCTCGATTTGTTCGAGCGCGATCTCCTTGTTGGCATCGAGCCGCAGCCGGTACTCCTCGTGGTCTCGGCCCATGCCGTCGAGCGCCTTCATGGCTGCTGCTTTTTGATTCAAGCCTTCCGCCTCGGCGAGCATGCGCTTCTGGATGGCCGCGGCTTCGGCCTCTTGGCCGGTGGCCTTGGCGAGCAGCTCCTCCCGTACGCCCACCGCCATCGCGACGCCCATCTTCTCGGTGGCTGACGCGTCGGCTTCCTTGACGTGCACGTCGGCAAGCCCCTTCTGCTCGAGGCCGGCCGCCTCGGACAGCGCGGTCTGCTTGATGATCTCCGCTTCGACCAAGCCTTCGCGCTCCCGCACGTTGACGTTGGCGTCGCGTACCCTCACCTGTGCCAGGCCTTGTTTCTCGATGGCCGATGCATCCGCCTCCTTGACGCGCACTTCAGCCAGACCAGCGGCGGCAGCTTCCGCTTGCGTACCTTCGGCGAGACGGATCTTGGCGCGGGCGTCGCGGTCGGAAGCTTCGAGCTCGGCGTCGGCGATGGTGAGGCGCTGACGCGCTGCGTGCTTGGCGACCTCTTCGGCGGCTTCGGCCTGCTTGATGCTCTTGACGAGGCCTTCCTGCGCTTCGGCTTCAGCACCGATGATGCGCACGTCCTTCTCGCGCTTGGCGCCGGCGTTGGCGCGCAGATCTTTGATGCTCTCCTCTTCTTGAGCAACGGTCTTGTCGACCGCCACGCGATCACGGATCACGTCGGCGATTTGCTTCTTGCGGACCTCGATCTTCTGCTCGCGCTCGATGTCGCGGATCTGCACCTCGTCCTTGCGGCTGACCTCTTCGAGATCCTTGGCCTTGGCGACGCGCGTCTCCTCGACGCCTAGCTCGCGCAGTCGCGCTTGCTCCGAGACCATCACGGCACGCATGCGATTCTGCTCGGCGATCAGTGACTCTTCTTGGGCCTTCTCGTGGGTCTTTTTGGTCTTGAGCGCTTCGTCTATTTCGACTCGCTTGGCCGCTTGCGACTCGCGGGCCTGGGCCATGGTGATCTCTTTGTCCTTCTTGGCGGCCGCATCGGCGCGCTGCTCGTCGTAGCGGTAGATTGCTTCGTCCGAGGCCAAGTTCTGCTTGCCGAGCTGCATGCGCTCTTGCTGCTTGAGATCGTTGGTGTCGATGTTGCGCTTGGTGGTGATGTCGGTGATCTTGCGAATCCCGTCGGCGTCGAGGATGTTCTGCGGATCGAGCAGCTCCAGCGGTGTTTGCTCCAGATAGTCGATGGCCGCGTCCTCGAGGGCATAGCCGTTCAGGTCGTGGCCAATCATGTTGAGGATGTCGTCGCGGAACTTCTCGCGGTGGGTGTAGAGCTCCTCGAAGTCGAGGCCCTTGCCGACGGACTTGAGCGCTTCGGAGAACTTGGCGGCGAATAGCGCCTCGAGTGTCTCTTGGTGTGAGGCGCGATCGCAGCCGATCGATTGGGCCACCTTGCGCACGTCCTCCTGCGTCTTGTTGACCCGCACGAAGAAGGTGACCTTGATGTCGGCGCGGATGTTGTCCTTACAGATCAGCCCCTCTTTGCCGCGGCGGTCGATCTCGATGGTCTTGACCGAGATGTCCATCACCTCTGCCTTGTGGATGATGGGGAAGACCACCGTGCCCGTGAAGGTCACCAGTGGATCTTTGCCGCGCATGTTGACGATGAGGGCCTTGCCTTGCTCCACCATTCGGAAGAACCGGGCAATCATCACCACGATTCCAATGAGGATAACGACGGCCACACCACCGGCGACGAGAACCATTTGAACTGTTTGCGACATCCAGAGCTCTCCTTGTCAACGGCGGGCTCGTTGGTCCGCCTGCTCTTCTTCCAGCATCGTGTCGTAGGCCTCCACAACGTAGGCCTCGCGTTCTTGATCGAAATCGATGATCAGCGCCCTGGCGCCGCGCTTGAGGTTCGCCCCCTCGCCGCGGACTTGAATGATGAGGCCGGCGCCGCCGTCCTCTACCGTGGCTTGGCCGAAGCGTTCGTCGACGCGGCCGGTGCTGATGCGGCACATGCTACCGATGAAGTCGCTGCGGCTCTGACCGGGTTGTTGTTTGAACACCGACTCCAGCGGCTTGGTGGCCAGTGAAGTGAGCGGAAGCGACAACAACAGCGCGCCCACGAGCACCAAGGTGTTGGTGAGCCAAGCGGGTAGGATCCCGGCGAGCGCTGGTCCAGCAAAAGTCACCGCCAGATAGCTGGCAATCCAGCTGAAGAAGATGATGAAGCTGAAGGTGACGGTGATGGGGGCGCGGCGCAGGTTGATTGCGTGAAGCAAGCCTTCGGCGCCTACGTGGGCGCCGGCGACGCCGTCGAGCAACTCACCTGCTGCTTCGCCTTTGGCGGCTGCTCCGTCGAGCAGTCCGTCCATGGCCTCGCCTTTTGCGGCTGCGGCGTCGATGAGCCCGCCCGCTGCTTCACCCTTGGCGGCCGCGGCATCGAGCAGTCCGTCCATCGCCTCGCCTTTGGCCGCAGCCGCGTCGAGCATCCCGTCCGCGTCTCCTTGGAACAGGTCGATATCGAGCGCGCCGAGGATCACGAACAGCCAATAGAGCAACACCAGGCCCAAGAATGCCGTGTAGATCACGGTTGGATAGGCAAGCAGAATGCTCAGCAGCTCAGACATCAGTGCAGACTCGCGCGACGGGGAAGGCCTCGCGTGCGCGGCACCTGCTCCCCCCAATAGCGAGGCAGATGTCTATTCCTGCGACC
>CAZRGL010000131.1:0-20987 GCA_964599485.1 uncultured Polyangiaceae bacterium | reverse complement strand
GCGCGCTACTCGCGTCGCGCTCTGGCGTCACGACGGGCTACGGCGAGCATTTACCACCGTTCTACGCGGCGGGGTGCTGTGGACAGCTGACCAAGCCGTGGACAAGCCGGTGGCCGAATGGCGAGACTGGAGACGTCTTGTAGGGCTTGCCCACCGCTTGCTCACCTGCCCACAGCGGGGACGACGACGACGACTTTTTAAATAATTTCTTCTTCGGGCCTTCGGCTCGCCGCTTCGCGGCTTGCACTTGGCTTGCCGCTTTCCGGTTCGCGGGCTGCCCACGTGGGTCAGTCGTGGGGGCTGCCCATGTGGGTCAGTCGTGGGGCTGCCCACGGGGGGCAGTCATGGGGGCGGCCCACGTGGGTCAATCGTGGGTGCTGCCCACGTGGGTCAGTGGGGGCTGCCCACGTGGGTCAGTGGGGGCTGCCCACGTGGGTCAGTGGGCAGCCCACGTGGGTGGGGCATGATGCTCGGGTGGCGGGGTGCTGTGGACAGCTGACCAAGCCGTGGACAGGCCGGTGGCGGAATGGCGAGACCGGCGACGTCTTGCAGGGCTTGCCCACCGCTTGCTCACCTGCCAACAGCGGGGCAACGACGACGGTCTTTCTTTTGAGTTTCTTTTTTGGGCTTTCGGCTCGCCGCTTCGCGGCTCCTCGTCGTGCAGGGTGCTCGTGTGGTGTTGGGATCAGGCGCTGTCGCCACCACCGTTGCCGGCCACACCGTTGCCGGCCACACCGTTGCCGCCCACACCGTTGCCGCCCATGCCGTTGCCGCCCACACCTGTGCCGCCGATGCCACTGCTCGTGGTCGTTCCGCCTTGACCGCCGCCGCCGCTGCCGGGATCGCAGAGCACTTCGGCGGGCGAGCACTTGAAGGCCTCACCTTCGCAGAAGCAGTGGTCATAGGTGTAGCCGTAGACACCCGGACCGCACGTGTCCTCGCCGTACGAGCAGCTCAGCAGTCCGCTGCATTCGGCGCCGTCGGCGGGCTTGCCAGCGGGGCAGCTGCTCGCGGGGCCTGCTCCTGCGCCGTTATTGCTATCGGCAGGATCGGATTCCGAGGAGCACGCTGGCCACCACAGGCCGAGCAACGCCAGGCTCAGCAGTAGGTGCATAACGGTGCGTCGTCGCGATTTGGCCCTCAGCCGTCGGGCTTCGTTCATAAGTCCTCCAAGTCAGATTGCGGCTACAGCGTAGCAGCAACCCGCGCCGGGCAGCACGCTTGCCAACAACAGCCCTCAATCTTGGCAGCGGCGCGGTCCGAAAGGCAGGCTCTGATCGGTCGCGATGCCGAGCTGCAGTAAGTCGAGGTGGCCGGTGCCCAGGTAGAAATGACTCTCTTCGGGTGTTCCGCCGATGTTTTTTAGGTTTCCCGGGCCGGTCTCGTAGCCTGCGGCGACGACCACCGCGCGTGATCCGTTGCCTGGCTCGCGCAGAATCATGCGGGTGCCTTTGTCGGGGCGGCCCTCCTTGGTCCAGTACATGTTCACGTACCAAGCCTCGTGCAGGACGGGAAAGGCGCTCGGGTTGCCGATGCCGGCGCCGTAGAAGCTCCCGCCCTCGAGCGGTGCCCAGTGCTCCTTGCGATGCATCACGAAGCCAGTGGTCTTCTGTGACAGTGCGTAATGCTCGGCGAGCTCTTCGGTTGAGCTGCTCGGATATGGCGCTGGCTCCTCTTGGGTGACCAGGTGCGCTTCGCCGACGATGGGACCCGTGGCGGGCATCTTCAGGTGATTGCCGTTGTCGCCCACGCGCGGCATCTCGCCGCTGAGCATGCCGCAGGGGCCCACCGACGGCTCCACGAAGCCGATGTCGAGCTCGAACGAGCCCGACTTGGGAGCGCCATCGGCGTAGGTGTCAGCAACCACCCACCAGTCGCCGGCCGTGACGTCGGCGCGCGCCTGCAGATCGCCTCGGTCGACGCAAGCGCTCGGCTCCAGGGTAGACAGAATGTGCACATCGATGTCGACGCCATCTCCGTCGTATACGGCCACACTGAGAAATCCGTCGGCAGGCACCGTGACCCGGTAGATGATCTCTGGACCGGACTCATCGGCATTGGGCTTGCAGCTGTAGCCGTCGAGCACCGCGTCGCCTTCTTTGCTGGTGTCGCGGGCGTCGTGGAAGGGAAAGCTCGTCACGCAGGTGACTCCTTCGGGACACATCGCTGAATCTTGTCCCCCTGCGCCCCCGCCGCCTACCAGTCCACCACCGCTGCCGCCTGCAGCCGTTTGTTGACCGCCGCTGCCGCCGTCCGCCCCTCCGGAGCCGCCGCTTGCTTGTGGGACCCCCGTCTGCCCGTCATCCGCACAGGCGGCGAGTAGAAGCACACCGACTGTTACAAGGGTTATCCCTTTCATGGCCGGCAGTGTACATCCGTCGCGGGCCCTTCCAAAACAGCGGATCGAAGTGGGGAGGCCATCATGTCCTCCGTGGCGGGGATCACTCGAGCACACGCGGCAGGGCATGAAGCAATCCCCCGCCCATTGCACGGATGGCTATACTGCGTCGATGGGCGCTTTCAGCTACCACACGCGGGTCGTTTCTTGTGCCCAATGTGGGGCTCCTCTCGAGTGCAGCGCCGCAGGCGGCACGGTCCGGTGCAAGTACTGTCAGGCCACCAACCAAGTGACCAAGCGCGACGACGGGCAAGCCCGCACGCTGGCCCAAGCCCCCGCGACACTGAGCGAAGCACAACGTTACGCGAAGCTTCGTGAGCAGGACGGCAAACCTCTGCCCACACCGCCGTCACTGCAGCACCTCAGTAGCGATGGGACCATCAGTGCCGAGAACGTCACCCTAGCGCGACAAGAATGGCAGCGCGCCCGCTCAGAGTTGGCGCTCTCGGACGGTTTCGCGGCAGCCGAGCGGCTCTATTTTCTCACTTTGGCACTGCGCCCGCATTTTCAGCCGCCAGAGCACCGGCTTCCGCTACGCGCCATGCTCGAAACGACGCTCGAGCATTTGCAAGACCGTCATCATCGCCAAGTGCTGCACGCCATATTGACCCAAGAGGCCGCGCGAGACGGCGATGTGGACGCTGCTGAACGCTGGCTCGAGCTCAGCAGCCCGCACTCCGACGAGATAAGAAGCGATACCGCATATCGATTGGGTCGCGCTCTGATTGCCGTGCGCCGCGGCGATTTCCGCACGGTTCTTTCTGCGGTTGGGCTGAACGTCAGCGACGTGCCGATCGCAGACGAGCACGACGTATTGGCAGCTCTGCTGCGCGCCCACGCGCTCGAGAACATGCGGCAGGCCCACGACGCGGCTCGGCAGCTGTATCCGTTTCTGATGGTCGAGGCGCGCAAGCAAGAGCTACACGAGCTGGTAGTGGCCTACCAAATGATGGGTTTGGGAGCTTCGGTGTACGCCCGCGCCGAGCCCGAAGCACAGCGAATTCGCGGCAGGGCGCTCGTGCTCAACGCACTTGTGACGGGGCGCGACAAGCAAGGCAAGCCAACCATCAAGCTGCTGTTGTTGGTCGAGATGCCAGGGTTCGAGCCCTATGTGGCGTGGCACAAAAAGTGGGGCTTTTATGAGGGCGAAGGCGTAGGCAATTGGCTTCAGGTTGCTGCGCATGCCACCCGACCAGGGAAGATCGCCATTGTTTGATTCGCTGCCACCGAAGCTACGGCTTCACATCGAACAGCTCGATGGCGTCGACCAGCAAGTGTCCCCATCCTTCGGCTGATGCGTCACTGATCTCGATGTGTGCGCGGCGCGAGCGCCAAGCCGAAACGTCCCAAACGAAGGGGAATAGCAGCTCGATGCTGCGGCCTACCCCGCTGACGGTGCGGACCACTTCGTCGTCGACCACCAAGCGCACCTGCAGCTCAGGCGATGGGCCGCCGCCCACCCGCAGCGCCATGTGACTACGATCGATGATGAAGGAGGGCGAGCGTAGCAAGCCCGTAGCCCCGTCGTAGCGGGTTCGGCTGAAGGAGCTGACCAGCCAATGGCCGTGGTGGCCCACGATGGGCATCTGGAAGCCGTTGCGGCCGATGGTTGGCCCGCCCGCAAAGGCTTCGCCTTGCCGCTCCCAGCCTGCGAAGTCGCCCGATTCGAAGTCGAACAACATGCGCCGACGTAGTCGCACGCGGCGCTTGGGCACATTGCGCCTGCGCCGAAAAAGCGCTCTGGGCTTGGTGTACATCCCCACCAACATCTGCACGGAGCTGGGCAGCGCGCGCACGTGTTCGAAGCGTACCTCGAGCAAGCCCTGGAGGTGTGGCTCGGCCATGTTGTTGACGATCAACCACTCGGCCTCGACGGGAGCGAGGCACTCGGACACGTCGATTGCCTCGACGCCGGCACCCATCACATCGACGTAGCCCTGCTCATGGATCTGCGTGTGGGTGTGGCCATTGCGTACGGCCACGAAGGGATGCGCCGGGATCAATACGCCCCCTTTCAAGGACGCTACCAGCTTGTTGATCTTGAACGCGGCCCGCCACTGCCGGCCGGTGGGCGCGAAGTCTTTGCTGTCGTAGCGTTGCTGGTAGAGCAAGCGCGTCGCGCCAATACTCAGGATCGCCGCGCAGGCGTAGAGCCACACGCGTCGGCGACTCAGCTTGGCGAGCAGCTCGAAGACCATCATCACCGCGACTGGTCCTGCGAGCATCGCCACGGTCATCAAGTTGTTTCGAAACGCTCCGATCTTGGCTGCCGTGAAGATCGACGCTGGCACGGCGCACATCAACATGCCCAGCCAAAGCGAAGAACGCGAGCGGAAGCGGCTTCGGCGCAAAATCCAATAAGCGGTCAGCGGAAGCAGCGGCAAGTAGGAGGCAAACGCTAGCGAAGGCCCTGCTATCACCATGGCCCACTGCGTGATCAGCGTGTGTACGCCGGTTGCTTTCGCCACAGCCACTGCCAAAACTGGCGTCACACACAGCGCGATGCCTCCCCAGAAGGCCAGCCGCATTCCCGTTTGGCGTTTGCGCCAAATCCAGTAGCCAACCAGGGGCACCAGCGGCAGGTAGGGCGCGAACACCAGTGTCAGCAGGGTGTTCTGCAGCCCGCGTAGCAAAAACACCTCGTGCCGCGACATGACCTCGTAGACCAAGGTCCAGAACTGCCCATTGCTGAGCCAGATGAGCAGCAGCAGCAAGCCGGCCGAAAAGGCGGAGACGAGTAGCGAAAGCCAGGTGCCACTTCGGCGATCGCGCAGAATTGCGTGCAAACAAACCCACGGAATGAAAAACACCGCTGTCTGTTTGGTGAACAAAGCGGCCGCCAAGGCTGCTGCGCTGAGCACCATGCGGCCTGGCGGGATCCTCCAGGCTGTGGCTGCATGATGCGAAGGGGGCAGCGAAAGCGCCGTGCCGACGAACAAGAACGCCACGAAGACCGAGTCGACGCGAATGACGTCGTACCACGCGCCCACGACTGGATAACTTGCAGCGATTGAGCCCGCGGCAACCAGCGCCGCCAACAGGCCCTTGCTGAGGTTTCCATCGCTTCGCTTCGCCAAGCTGGCCACCTCGCGACAGAGCACCAGTCCAGCGAGGGCGAACGCGCCGATGCTGACTGAGCGGGCCATCCCGTAGTCGAGCTTGAACACTGTGCCGAACAGAGCCAGCACTACGAAATGACCTGGCGGATAGGCAAAAGGAAGAAAGCCATCGCTGCAAGCGTCGTAGATCGGCAGCCCGTGCAGGAAGCGATACGCAGTGTAGAGCTGTCCTCCCTCCATCCACTCGATGTCCATGGGAAAGAGGGCTCGGGCCGAGAACACACGCAGCAGCTCGAGCACTTGCCAGCCCGCCATGAAGGCGAGTGGCAACGCCATGGCAACGAGGGCCCAGCCTCCTAGCTTTCGCACGGCGCGGGCGCTCCCTTCGGTAAGCCCCCCGCCACGAGCAGCACAGCGGCAAGCACGTACATTGCCGAGCCGAGGTAGGCCACCATCAAAAAGCCGATCTCCATGGCCAACGCGAGCGATACCACACTGGCGAGCACGCTGGCGGCGCCGTTGAGCGCCCAATACCAGGCTTTGGCCTCTTCCCCGAAACGGCGCATGCCGAGGGGGAACATCAGGCCCATTCCAAGCCCGCATGGTACCAACAACGTGGCGGTGAGCAGAACCCGCAGCAGCAAAGGCCAGCCCAAGCTGGTCGAGAACACTAGCGATAGCGCCGTGCTGACCACCCCAGTGCTCAGGGCGACCAACAGACCCCACCGGGCTGCCCGGGCCATGCCGATTCGTCCGCTGAGCATCGAGCCGATACCCGCACCGAGCAGCATGCAGCCAAGCGCAACCGTCGTCGCCAGGCTCGGGTGGCCGAGATACAACACGAAGCGTTGCAGCCATGCGATCTCCACCAGCATGAAGCCCAGTCCAATGCAGGTGAAGAACAGACTGCCCTGCCAGAATCCGGCCGGTCGTGGTAGCCAGCGTCGGAACAGGAAGGGCGCGAAGAACAACAACAAGGTCACGGTCGTCATCGCGACCATGAGCTTGCGCAACGCGCTGACGCCCTGAGCGTTGAAGCCCATTTGCTCCACGAACTTGGGAGGTGAGAAGTCAAATGGCGACAGCATCTGGAAGAAGAATGGCTTGTCGTCAGTAGGAGGCGTCAGCCGCAGACCTTTGACGGCCATGGCATCGGCGCTGTTGTTCAGCAAGCCGTCGACCCAGTGCTTGTTCGCTGGTTTCGCTCCCCGATGCGGAAAGTGCAGCACGAAGCCTCGCTGCTTGCATACTTCTGCCAAGCGCTTCTTGTCGGCCGCCGCAATCGGGCTGCGTGACATCAGTACGGTTGCGACCGTGCCGGCTTGAGCAAGGGCGATGTGCTCTTTGGGCGCGGCGACGTTCTCTGCTTCGAGCGCAGCGACAACCATCAAGAGGAGTCGTGGTATTTCGAATCCAAAGCGCGGGTTCATCCAGCGGCTCGTAGAGACCAGCCCATTGTCGGACAATCTGGAGAAGAACAAACGATAGGCTTCGAGCGTGTAGAGGTTGTTTTCCGAGAGCGCATAGGCGCCAGCAGCAGTGGCCGCCCAGCTGTCGATCATCGAGATCTGGATCAGGTCATAGCCGCCCTTCGATGCCGTGAGCACGCTGCGCCCCTCGCCGACGATTGCCTCGACTCCCTTCAGATCGTAGACCCCGCCACTGAACTTGGCGAAGGGGCCGCGCATGGCTGCAACGATGCCGCCATTGAGCTCGATGGCGTCAATGTGCTCGGAGCCAGCGAGCCGCGCGGTGAGCACATCTCGGCCGCCGCCGGCACCGACGATGGCGACGCGCTTCGGCGCTCGTATCTGATAACCGACGCTGGTCACATCACTGAGCAGGTAGTCGAGCTTGCTCCAGTCGCCCGAGAACTGCGTGATGGGTGTGCCCGCCGAGCCATCTTGCTCGAGCCAGTACTGTTTTGGTGCGGGAGAGCCGCTGCTGCCGCTCACCCCCCAGCGGAAGGCGACGTCGGGAGCCCAGGGGATGGACTTGAACACAGCGAGTCGCGCGGTGGGCGTCCACTTCTGGAATATTGGCGTCAGCGCGGGCCCGGACTCGGCGTACTCCTTGGTGCGCTTCACTTCGTAGGGCTTGGTCCAAAACAATGTTCCCAACAGCGCCAGGCCCATCCCCAGCGCCACCGGCCGGCTGCCGCGAGCCACCACCATGACATAGGCGATCAAAGGTAACAGCCCCGCACCGGCCGCGAGCTGCGGCGTCGGTACCGCGCTCATCAGGGGCACCACCAGCAGCGCTCCCGCACAAGCGCCGAGCAGATCGAAGGCGTACATGCGCCCCACCGCAGCCCCCGGCGCGGCCAGCAGCAGGAGACAAACGCACGCTCCGAGTGCCAGCACGCCGGGCAGCAAACAGAACATGCAAAAAACGATCGCCCACAGGCCGAAGTGATGCTGCAGCTGAATCATCGCCGCGACCCCCAGTGGCAGCAGCGCGCTTGCGGCGAGCAACAAGCCGGGCAGCAGCTCGAGCCTTTTCTTGGAAAAGGTAAACCAGACGCCCGGGGCGCCCACACCCAACATCGCCAGCGAGATCGAGAAAAACGCCCAGTGATACCAGAGCATCACACTGAGAATGCGTGTGACTGTGATCTGCAGCAGGATGATCGCGGCCGAGACGAGCGCGATGGCAAGGTGCTTTCGCCGCTGCGAGATCTCCGTCATGTGCGATGCCGTCCGGAAATCACGCCTCCCTTTAGCGCGAACGACAAACGAGGCCCAGCTTGTGTTGCGTAATCGCAGTGGGCGGCCCAGATCGGCGGTCCGGTGCCGCCCGCGCTTCGGTTGTCAAAGAACGGGTGGGCGAGCAGCTGCTCAACCCATCAGCGTGGCCGTGCGCCCGTCGCCGGGGCTTGCTGCTCAGCCCACCAGGCGTGTTTCCAAGCCCCCAAAAAGAGTAGCCGTGTAGGGGGCTTCGTGAGCTTTGGACGCACCCTGGTTGGGCTGCTGTTCCAAACCAGCTGCACCCGCTCGGGCCCTGCGCGGGGCGAAATCGTCCTGAGGGTCACATCGTCCCGAAGCAATCCCGCCCGGGTGGGTGGCGGTCTGGGCCTTGGTCTCGAGGCGGCTGTAGCCGCACAACCAGTGATCGCGATCATCAACAAGGCCCAACATGCCGAAGCGTTCATGCTGCATTGACATAGCGAGTGGCGTGCCAACGCCAAGTGGTGGAAATGACATGGGGCAGAGTCGCCAAAAGGTGGCGGCCGCCATGGCGGAGGGTGGCGGCCGCCACAGAGCTACGGCCGGCAAGCGACAGCGTGTGTGAGCGTTGACGCCCATGTGAAGAGCGTGAGCACTGGCAGCTTCGCTGTAGCTCAACCCATCAGCAACGACCGTCAGCGACAGACGTAGTTGCCGAGGGTTTTGCATTCGGCGTCTGAGTTACAGCCTGTGTAGACGCAGGCGCCAGCGTCGCATTTGTAGTTGTCGGCGTCGTAAGCTGCGCCGCCGCCGTAATCGCAATCGGCCGTGGTGATGCACGACAGTGCGCATATAGACAGCCCTGAGAAGTCGCGGCACACATACTTGCCCAGGCTCTGGCACTCCGCGTCGGAGTTGCAACCGGTGTACACGCAGGCGCCTTGCTCGCAGTTGTAGTTGTCGGCATCGAAGGCCAGCCCTCCGCCGATGTTACAGTCGGCCGGCTTGTTGCACGCCAGCAAACACGTGGAAAAGCCCATCGTATCGTGGCAAACCTGGTTGCCGATGGTCTTGCATTCGGCGTCCGAATTGCAGCCGGTGTACTCGCAGTAGTCCTTGTCGCACTTGTAATTGTCGGCATCGTACGGTGCCGAGCCCAAGTTGCAGTCGGCGGTCGTGCTGCAAGCTGGCATGCAATAGGGAGGCAACGTGACACTGCCGCCCGTGCCGCCACCGCCTGGGCCACTGCCACCTTGCGCGCCGCCGCCACTTCCTGAGCTGGTGCTGCTCGCCGTACTGTTCGAGCCACTCGACGAGGCTGCGCCCGAATTGCCGGAGCCCGCGTTGCCAGAGCCATCGTCGTCGAATCCGGCCTTGTCGTCAGCGCAAGCACTCAGCCAGAGTGCGGACAGTATGACAAAAGCAGCGAGCAGAATTCGGTGACGCATGGCCAAGCAGCATACCCGACTGGGCCGACAAATCTCCCCCGTCCGACAATTCTCCCTTGGGAAGCGCAGCAGCGTGGTCGGCGTTGTATGTTCATGCAGATGCGCAAATGTGTGCTCGCCATCGTCGCCGCGACGATCACCACGCTCATCGCCGGCTCAGCTTGTGCTTGTTGGGACGGCTTCAGCGCTACGGTAGGGCGCGTGACCTTCTCTGCTCCAGGCAACGACAGCGATGGAGTGTTACGCTTCGGCACGGCCAAGGCTGTTGCGCGCTGGGGAGCAAGGCTGGACGCGCTCTTGCCAGCTGGAACGACCCTCGAGGTGGGCTTTGGCCAGGTTTCGCTCTGCAATGCCAACGACGAATGCGAGTCGTTCGAGCTGAAGGACTGGTCGGGTGCCGCTTCGGACAGCGAGCCCAAGCTGAACGCGCGTTTGAAGCGCGTCTTTCGTCAAACGGTTGCAGAGCTGAATCTGTCCTCAGTGGCAAACGCCGCGCTTCGCACGCGAGGTCGCTTGTTCTCGGTACAGGTTGGATCGTTCAGAGCCCGTCGCTTCGCCCAGAAAATGGCGGATCGCATCAATCAACAACACGCCAATGGCTCGCTACCCTGGGAACACCACACCTTCTACTCGGCAGGCGGCTTTCCGGCCCTGCACGACGTGGCGTATCTAGCTCGCGTAAACGTTGCAGGACGTGGCGTCTTCTACCGCGTGATAGTCGGCGCCTTCACGACGAGTCGCGAGGCCATCGCTCACCAAAAACGGATCCAGGAGACAGGCCGCAAGGCGAGCCTCGCCAGCTACTTGTAGCTAGTCCTTGGTGATGTCGAACTCGTCGATCACCTGGCCGCCGATGTCCTTGAAATAGGCGTGGGCTTTGTTCGGGTTGCCCCCGGCGTTGAAGGTGATGAACAGCGTGCCGTAGTTGGCGTTTTGTTGCTCGGCGTAAATCGAGGCCCACTCGCCTTTGCAGCCGTATGGCGGAGTGGTTGGCAAACAACGGCTCTGTTTGCGGATTGACTTGCCGCCGAGCCCGCTGACGAAGGCGAAGGTGCGGCCTGGTCCGACGCAGACCTTCTTGGGATCGGAGCAGCTCGGATCGACGGTTTGATTCGTCATGTCGATGAGCGTCTTGGTGCGTGAATAGGAGTGCTCGTGCCCTGTAGCGATGAGGGCGCCTTTCTGGCGGCAGGCTTCATAGGGTCCCCAGCCCATCTCGTCGCCTTTGGAGCCGACCTGCATGGCAGACTGATTCTTGTGCCACGCGCACACCTTCCAGCGCTTGTCCTTCTCGTCGAGCTTGTCGAGGAGGAAGGGTTCGAAGGTGCTCAATTTGCTGGCCGATTGACCAACGACCACAAGCTGGATCCCCATGAACTCCGTGGCATAGTTCTCATCGCTCAGGTCAGGATCATCTAGCACGACGCCGAGTGGTGTCAGGTGATTCATCATGTGCTTCGAATAGCCGTCCCAAGCAGAGATGTCGTGATTGCCCACCGCCAAGAAGTACGGGTATTGGTGGCCGACCTTCAGATCCACAGCGCCGAAGAACAGGAACGGCAGCTGTGAATAGTCGAAGTCGCCGGGATGGACCACGAAGTCCGCTCCCTCTGCTTTGATCAAGTCGAGGTTGGCGTTGAAGCCCAGCAGGTAACCGGTGTCTGCCAAGAAGGCGACCTTCACTTCGGGTGCTGCGCCGCCCATCTCGCCGCCGTCGCCGCCCGCGCCTCCTGCGCCGCCATTGCTGGTGGCGCCGCCGGTCTGGCCGCTCGAGGAGCTCGATGCGCTACTGCTGCCGCCATGGCCACCAATACCGCCCCCCGACGATGTTGCGGTTGTGGTGCCGCTCGAAGAGCTGGATGTGGTGGACCCATTGGTCGTGTCCTCACCGCCGCAAGCTGCTGCTGTTGCCGCCCCAGCGACAACGAGGATCGAGAATGAAAGCCAGTGCCAGTATGCTCGCGCCATCCTGGAAGTAGACTGGCAACGCTCCGAACGGTCAATACCCACATGCTGAGGGCTCTTCCGACTCTGATCTTCTTCGCCTCAGGCGCCTGCGGGCTTGCCTACGAGCTCGTGTGGTTTCGCATGCTCGGTGGGTTGATGGGCACGACCCTGCATGCCACCAGTGCCACGTTGGCGGCCTTCATGGGCGGCATGGCGATCGGCGCGTACGCCTGTGGTCGCTATCTCTCGCGCCAGCAGCAGCGTCATCCATTGGCGATCTACGGCGCGATTGAAATCGGAGTGGGGCTCTACGCTTTGGCGCTGCCATCACTGCTCGGCTTCATCGACGGGGCCTATGTTCATCTCGCGGGCTCGGTGTCCTCGCCCTCTGTGCTCACGGCGCTTCGTTTCGCGTTGGCGATCATCGTCGTGGGCGTTCCGGCTGCAGGCATCGGCGCGCTCTTTCCTGGCATCATAAAAGCTCACACCGTGCGCCCGGGGCGGCTGCGGCGGGCAAGTGGGAGGCTTTACGCTGCCAACACACTTGGGGCGACCGTGGGGGTGCTAGCGACCGGGCTGTTGCTTCTGCCCGCCCTCGGTGTGCGCGCTTCGAACACCATTGCTGCGGTCAGCAATGTCGTCATTGGTGTCGGGGCGCTGGCGCTTTGTCGTGCGAAGTCGACCCGACTCGTTGGTGCCAAGGCGTCCAATAAGAAGCGGCCCGGAGGCAGCATTGCGCTGGTGATTGCGGCGCTGTCGGGGCTCACCGCGCTGGCCTACGAGCTGGTGTGGTTTCGCGCGCTGCGGCTGATGACGATCAACACGACCGTCGCTTTTGCCATCGTGCTGGCCGTGTTTCTGACGGGAATCGCGCTTGGTAGCTCGTTGACCACGCGCTCGTTTTCTCGCAAGCGCGCATGGACCTTGCTCGGTGGCGCTCAGGTCATGGTGGCTGCGTCGGCGCTGCTGACACCGCACCTGTTGCGCGGGCTGGATGCGATCTGGGGACGAGCGAGCGGACCGGCGGCGTCGCTGGTCACGTTGATGATTGTCGGGGGCGTGACCATGCTGCTGCCGGCTACGCTGCTTGGCGCCAGCTTGCCGCTGGCCATCGGATTGTACGGTCGGGCCGCCGGCAACGTGTCGATGGGGGCAGGGGCCGGCTACGCAGCCAATACGGTGGGGGCAGTTGCTGGAGCGATTCTCACTGGCGTGGTGCTCATCCCGACGGTGGGCTCGCACCATACCCTCTTGGTCCTGGCCGCCCTCAACGTGCTGGCGAGCCGACTGGCGCTGACTCGTTCGAAAGAGCGCGATTCGCTGCATGCGCCGGCTGCAAGATGGGCTGTTGCCGCGGTTGTATTCCTCGCAGCTGTCCTCGTTTTCTGGAGGGGAGATCCGTTCTCTTCGCCCAGAACAGAGGACGGCATCACCATCATGCGAGTCGAAGACGCCAGCGGGTTGGTCGAGGTGAGGGAAAAGAGCGGGCGGCTCGCCCTGATCGTCGATCGCGTCAACCGTTGGGGCACGACGACGCAGCTCATGGTTCGCTCGATGCAGCAGCAAGGTTATCTCCCACTGTTGCTCCATTCTGCCCCCAAGCGTGTCGTGGAGATCGGTTTGGCGACTGGCATCCAGATGGTGCCGTTCCTTCGAGACGAGCGCGTCGAACACGTCGTTGCCGTGGAGATATCACCCGCGATCGTTCAGGCGGCGAAGCGTTTCGCTCCCCACAACCAAGGCTTGGTCGAACACCCCAAGGCAGAAGTGGTCGTCGCTGACGGGCGTCATTGGCTGAGGACTACCGCGCAACGCTTCGACATCATCGTATTGGGGTTGTTCACCCCATACCGGCCAGGCGCGGGCTCTCTATTCAGTCGCGAGCTCTATCAAGTTTGCAGAGCGCGCTCCACCGAAGGCGGTATCACCGTGCATTGGTTGCCACTCAACCAATTGAGCCTCGAAGCGCTGCGCGCCATCATGGGCGCATTCGTCAGCACGTTCGATGAGAGCCACGCCTTCATCAAAGCGCAATACCTCGCACTCGTTGGCTGGCGTGGCGACGCCGACGTCAGCTTTGCAACCATCGCCAAAACGCTCGAGCGCCCCGCCATTGCTGGCGAGACCACGCGCCTGCGCTTGGGCGATCCGCATGGCTGGCTGGCTGGCTACGCGCTCGGCAACGAGCAGATCCGCGCCTTCGCCGGAAGCGTCGGCAGCTCCACCGTCGACCGACCCATCGCCGAGCTGACCTACGACCCGGCTCGTGAGCAGGGTTACGTCAACGCGGCTACCAATCTCGACGCGCTGCTCGAGCAGCGCCAATCGCCGACGAAGTGGCTCGCCGCTGCGGACGAGGCAACGAACCGGACCCACCGGCGCTACTTCGAAGCTCGCGGCTTCGCGCTGCGCGCAGCCATCGCCCAGGTCCGCCGTCAACCTGCCCGCGCGGCCGCCCTGCTGCGCCGCGCCGCCAAGCTCAACCCGGCCGAAGAAATCATCCGCAGCTATCAGCGGTAGCGCTCACTGGGCGCGTTTTTTTTTGGGGCCATGGAGCTCGGCGTCGCCATGGGCCCTAGACCTGCGGGTCAGCTATCGGGGGTGAAGCCTCCGCCGGCGAGCCAGTGCCGCCATCGCGAACAGTCCGAGGGTCAGCAGAACCAGCCCGCCTTGGATCCGCCAGCCTGTTCGCTTCGAACCGAGCGTGAGCCCGGCTCCGTTGGCTGAATTATCGCACGGACCGTTGACGTAGGACTCGGCCACAAAGCGATGGTGCACGGTGGTTTGCGAGCTCGCTGCCGAAAGTTGCAGGTCCGTCAGCAGTGCCGAGCGTGGCAGCTCAGCTTCGAGGCGGGTGATCCAGACATCGCGAGGGTGCAGTCCGGTCAGCGCGACGGCTACATCATCGAGCTTGCCACAGGCGAGCGCGTCAGCAGAAATCTCGCTTGACCCGAGTGGTGCGCAGCCTTCTTCATCACAGTTGTCGACGACCTTCGAGCCGGAGTAGGCGACCTTGTTGAGCTCGCTGAGGCAGTTCGTGTCGCTGCCCTCACCGTTGAGGACGCCTTGCCGCACGTACGCCTCAGCGATGGTCGTGGGGGTCAGATTGCCCACCTGGTAGCCCAGCTGCCACATCGGCGCGATGTTGTCGTCGATGGCGTTGAGCAAGCTGCCCTTGATCGCGTAGCTCGTCAGCCAGGTGTGGCCATTGTCCTTCTCGAGCGCCTCGACACGCAGTGCGCTGTAGTTGGAAGAGCTCGTCTTGAAGTCCCACTCGACGCTGGTAGTGGCGACCTGCGTATTGCTGAAGTTCGATGTGGCGTAGCGGCCTTCGCCGATGACGAACAACTGCAGCGCGGTCGACGCGCCGGTGCCTGCGGCAACCATCCGCAGTGGCAGGGTGAACCCAGCGCCGGGCGACACGATGCGAACCGGCTTCATTTGGCTTACTCCCTTACCGGGAATCAGTCGCAAGGCGATGAAGTCGAAACCTTCGCTGACGTACGCATCGATGGTCGGCTGAATCTCGTCTGGCACTTGGTAGCCGTGCTGTTCGAGCCAGTCGTTGAGGGCGCCGGGCTTGTCGGCCGACAACGTAACGGTTTCATAGGGGCCAACCGTGCCCTTGTGCACAACTTGAACATCGGGCGGCGGGGGTACATAGCCGCCGCTAGCCGAGTCAGCCATCATGGTCGCGCGACTGCCCGAACAGCCGAAGCCGCTGCCCTCATAGTCGTCCCCGCCCCAGTCCTGGTAGCAGAACGTTTGAGGCTGCCCGACCGTCGTAGCTGTTGCTGCGTCGAGCACGTCGAACCAGGCGTCGTTGGCGAGCTCGATGCGCGCTCCCGGCATCACAGGCAACACCCAAGAGAACTCCTCTGGGTCGCCGGCGTATTGGATTTGATCCCAGAGCACGGTCTGTGTTGGGGATACCGAAATGGCCATGCGATGGCCGGTTACCACCGTGCTGTCCGACTCTCCCACGAAACATCCGCCACAAGCGGCCGCCTGATTGGCGTGAGCCGTGACAGCGAGTCCCGCTCCGAGCGCGATCACATAAGCAAGCTTGTTCATTGATAAGTCCTCCGAAAAATCCGCGACATCCGCGTCACACCAGACGCCCCCGCTTCCGGGTTGGCACACCTCTGAGGCCGCCGAGAGCTTTCCCTATCAAAAGGCGTGCCGGTATTTCGGAGCCAACCCCGTCTAGGAGGATGGTCGGCGCGCGACGCCGCGCACCGTCGGACGCACCAACGGCATCGCTTTGCGCATGCTTTCTCGCTGGATCCGCTCGAGCTGAAACCCGGCCTTCTCGAACGCGCGATCGGCGCGCCGGGTGAAGTGGCAGTTGCCAAACACCCTTTTCCAGAGCGGCTCGAAGCGGCGCTGCCACTTCAGTCGCGAGCTGCCGGCCTCGGCCGCACCATGCTCGATGAACAACAATTGGCCGCCCGGGCGCAGCACGCGACACAGCTCAGCCACCGAGCCGTCGATATCAGTCACGGAGCACAACACCAGCGTGCACACGACGGTATCGAAGGATCCGTCAGAGAAAGGGAGCTGCTCGACTGAGGCGTCGCGTACCTCGATGTCCTTGGCCTGTCGCTCGAGCCTGGCGCGCATGTGCGGATCCGGCTCGGTCAGCGTCAAGCTCTCGAGCCCAGTCGGATAGTGTGCCACGTTCGCGCCAGTGCCCGCACCAACCTCCAAGACTGCGCCTTGGGCATGTTGTAACAAGTCGGCCCGCCACTGCTTCAAGCACGCACGCTCGACCTCTTTGATCATGGGATCGTAGATCGCTGCCAACAACCAGCTCATGGTGCATGCTAAATGACTTGGCAGCATGTTTGAACGTACTTGGCTCATCGCGGGGTTGTTGGCGCTGGTTGCAAGCTGCTCGGGTACGGCGGTCGTCGATCCTGGCGGGACGGGCGCCGGTGGCAGCTCGTCATCTTCGAGCGGCAGCAGCTCGTCGACATCTTCGTCAGGCAGCACCAGCACCAGCAGCTCCTCGTCGTCCAGCAGCGGCGCGGGCGGCTTCGCAAGCTGTGACGGCCCAGGTCAATGCATGCTCACGTGGACAGGTTGCTGTCCGGGCTGTGAAACACCCCAGCTCGACGGGCTCGCAGCCATCAACAAGTCGAGCCAAGACAAATACCACCAGAGCCAGTGCCCCGTTCCCGAGCCTTGTCCCGATTGCGAGGCTTGCCCCAATGGCGCGCTGTTTTCATATTGCGATGGGGGCGCGTGTGTCGGGGCAGATCTCAGCAAACAGAAGCTGTCCAGCTGCACTGAAGCTTCGCAATGCAAGTTGCGTTGGGGGACGGCGTGTTGGGAGCACTGCGGCGGTAGCCCCTACTGTGGCGATCTGACGGCGATTCGCAAGGACGCAGAGAAGAGCTTCCAAGAGCTGACTTGCGGTCCCAACGAGCCACCTCCGCCGCCTTGTGTGCCGAGCTACCCCGAAAACGCCATCGCCGAGTGTCACGAGGGCCACTGCCAGGCGGTCCTTCTCGAGGGCAGTGATTGACCCCAATCAGGTAGTTGCGAGCTACGCCGGACTTTGAGCGCCCTCCGCCGCGTCGCTCATTTCTTCGTGGTGGACTGTTGGCAACGGTGGTTGGGTGGAGCTGGGCGCTCAACGGCTCGTCCGCCTTGCCATATGATTGGTACTCTTTGCCACACTTCGCGAAGTAGCTCGCAGTAGTCGCGCCCGAACGTGCGCAAGTCCCAGACCAGTCGTGCACCAAGCTCGCTGGCGGCGTACACAAGCTGGCCTTGGAGCCCCAAGTGGATGGCCGGTCCGTGCAGCCGAGCCGTGGCTAGGCGTTTGCCATCGAGCAGCGTCCACAGACCCACCGTGCCGTCGGCATGACTGACCAGCAAGGTCCCCATCGGACCGCTGACGATACGCAGCACCTCACGCGCCACCGTTTGCTCGAGCAGGGTGTGACGACCGTCGCCTCGAACTTCGATCCGGCCGTCCCGGTAGCCGAGCACCCAGACGCGCTCGCCTGCGTTTTGGGCTGCAGCGATGGCCGAAACGCCCCTGCCCACTGCTCGCCGCGCGGCAGTCTTCATGTCCCAATCTTCCTGCGGGCGGCGGGGCTGCTCCAAGATCAACAGCTCCTGCGTGGTTGCCACGAGCAGTTGGTCGCTGGCCCAGGACACGGCGCGCGCGGCGTGCTTCGACGGCAGGACATCGGCGCGCCCACTAGCGCGAAGCACGATTACCTTGTCGGCTGCGATCGCGGCGCAGCCATCGGCGCTGACGTGGATCGATCGCGCCTGCGGCGCGCGCTGCTCCGCAATCAGCTCATCTGTGATGACGTGCCATAGTTGCAAACGACCGTCGAAGAGGGATGCACACATCAAAGGCTCGGAGCTC
The DNA here is from genome assembly GCA_964599485.1 of uncultured Polyangiaceae bacterium. Lineage (GTDB taxonomy): Bacteria > Myxococcota_A > Polyangia > Polyangiales > Polyangiaceae > JAPYTK01. Next base: position 3,081 of record CAZRGL010000131.1, on the reverse strand, counting down.
TTTGGGCTGAGTCGCGCAACGCGTACGTCTTGTTTGAGCAACTTGGACAGCTTCGGTCGGAGTATGGCGGGCGGCGTGCTCGCGGCAGAAGAGGGACCCATTTTCGACCACCCGGCTCGCGTGAGGAGCTTGGGCTCCGGCGCAGTGATGAGCACGGGTGCGTTCCAATGGGGCCGTCCGCTGGGCAGCTCCCAAACGCGGACCGTTCCGTCATCGCTGCCCGTCGCCGCCAGCTGACCATCCGCACTGAAGGCGATGTGATTGACCTGCGACCGGTGGCCGCGCAACGTCACAGGCTGACTGCTCTTGGAGGCGAACAGGCGCGCATCCCGATCGGTGCTGGCAACACCGAGCCATTTGCCGTCGGTTTGAAAAACCACGTGCAGCGGCCTGCCCCATGGGTGGTCGACGGTTGTTGGGCGCGACTTGTTCTCAGCGAGATTCCAGAAGACGAGCTTGCGATCCGCGCCTGCTGCAACGAGCGTCTTACCGTCGGCGCTCAGACTCGACCCATGCAGGCGTCCTCGATGGCGCAGCACGCTTTTGGCTTCGCCGCTGGCGATGTCCCACATGCGGACGCTGCGGCTGTTGCCTGAGCCGGCGAGTAGCCCTCCGCCGTCGCTGCTCAACGCGACAACACCGTTACCGTCGCCTGACAAGCGCCACACGGTCGCCGCACGCCGTACGTCCCACATGCGAACGTCGCCGTTGTCGCATGCGCTGAGCAATTGGTGGCTCTTGGGGCCAAAACGAAGGGCGCTGGTGTTGCAAGCGTCGCCAAAGGGGCGCTGCTGCTTGTGTGAGCCGAGCGACCAAATCCCAGCGAAGCGTCTGCCGCCCACTGCCAAGGTCTCCCCCTTTGGGTTGAAGGCCAGCGCGCCAACGGGGCCCGGCATTGCGAGCGCATGCCGCAACTGGCCGCTTGCAACGTCCCACAAGCGAACCTGAGCTTCGACGCCGCCGCTACCAACAATGCGCCCATCCGGCGCGAACTGCACTTTCTGTACGGCCTTGTCGTGGCCGGCCGTGGGGCGTGGTCGAGCTAGCGCTGCAGGCGACCACACCTCGAGCTCGTCGTATGCAAGTGCTGCAATCCTATCGCCTGATGGGCTGAACTGTGCGCTGCGGTACTTGTTGCCCTCGAGAGTCGCCACCAGGCTGCGTTTACGCATGTTCCAAAGACGCAGCGTGCCATCGCGTCCCACCGACAGAAGGGAGAGCCCGTCGGGGCTGAACGCAATTTCACGGGCTCCGCTCGGGTGGCTGAAACGTGTGTCGATGGCTGCACCTGTGTCAGCACGCCACCGGCGAATGCTCCCGTCGCTATGGCTGCTCAGCAGCGTCGCGCCGCCAGGGGCAAACACCATGCTCTGCAAGCCGGCGCTACCACCTTTCGCCTGAGGGTTCTTCGCCGACGGCTCAGCGCGCAACAGCTTGGGCTCGGTCTCATCGCCCAGCTTCCAAATCCGAATTGTCCCATCGTCTCCGGCTGTGGCGATGCGCTGGCCTTTGGGCGAGAACACTAGGTGATCGATGCCCCCTTTCGGGTGCTCGTAGCGACCCACGCGCTCAGTGTTGTGCAGTTTCCAAATGTGGATGGCGCCAGCTGGCTCCTCAGATGCAACCAGCCTGCCGTCTGGGCTCAGGGCGACCACACGGGCGGCCTTGGTCGATGGGGCCAACGGTCGAGATTGGCCTTTTCCCGGACTCAAGTCGATGGAGCGTGCCTCGCCTTCCCAGCTGCCCACGACCAGCTGCTTTCCTCCAGGCGTGAACGCCAAATGCGTCGCTCCGCTCTTCAGGCTGTCGAATCGCCGTCGCGAGCCGTTGACTGTATCGTAGATCGAGACAGTCCCGTCCTGCAGTGCCACCGCCAGCTCGCGGCCGTTGACGGACCAGACGCAGCGCTGGGCAACACCGCCCAGCTTCTTGCGCCAGCGAAGTGGCACCGATTGAAGCTGCCACCACACAGCCCGCGCCACCGGGTGGTCTTGCGCCTCGAGCGCCACGCGGAGCAACGAGCGGGCACGCAACAGCTCGTTACCAGCGAGCGCAATGCGCGCACCGTCCCGCAGTAGCTCTGCACGGCGACTCTCGGATTCACTGTGACGCTGCTCGGCGCGGTCTCGCTGTGCACCGGCCTCCCGCTCTTTGTCAGATATCACCAACGTGGCGAGAATGGCTGCCACTGCGAACGCAGCCAATGCGCCTATCAATGAACCACGCGCTCGTCGGCGTCGCTGGGTCGTGCGTTTTGCCAACTGCACGCTCGCCTTCAGGAAGCGTTTGACCAACACAGGCGGCTCGATCAAAGTTCGCTCCAGTGCCCGTGCTGCCTCGCGCAGTGCTTCGCCATGCCAGAGCTCGTCCTCGCGTTTGCCATGCCGCTGCCAGCGTTGAGCAGCTTGGTTGGCATCTTCGAGCACCGCGAGCTCCTCACGGGATTCGTCCAGCCAACGGGCCAGGGTGCGCCACCGCTGGATGAGCGATTCATGGGCGAGCTCGATGAAGGTGTGCTCCTGCAAATCGAGATCGTCGAGTGATTTGCGAACCGTCAGCAGACGCGCTTCGGTCAGCCTCGTGAGCACCTGCTCAGCAGCCGCTGCCAATCCTTGCAGGGCATCGCTGTGGGGGATGACTTTGCGTGTGCGCTCTACGGTGACCAGGCGCAGGAATATGTGACGTGCGATCCGCGCTTCGTCTGGAGAAAAACCGCTCAGCACGCCATCGGCATGTGTGGCCAAGGCGCCTTCCACCCCGCCCATTTGTCGGCACACCGAGCGCAGCAGGGTCTTTTCGTCGACGTTGCGCTCTTCCCACAATTTGTGCGCGGCGAACTGCAGCAAGGGCAAGCCGGCCGACTCGCCATCGACCGCAGCGATGAGCTCAGAGACCAGCTCGTCATCCTCGAACTGGTAGCCAGCAGCGTGGGCAGGTGCCCGCAGGATTTCTTCGAGGGCGTGGCGCTCAGGTGCTTGCAAGACGGTGATGTCCCGCAACGCTTGTCGCGCCTCTTGGCAAACAGCCAATCGGCCGAGGAAGTCATCACGAACGGTGAACACTACACGAACTGGATCGAGG
>CAZRGL010000130.1:0-21005 GCA_964599485.1 uncultured Polyangiaceae bacterium | reverse complement strand
GCCTTCGTGAAGAGATGGCCAGCACCCGCGAGCGGCTCTTGGCCGACGCCGATTTCAGGCTCTCACAAGAGGGCAAATCAGCGCGCGACGAGCTGTCTCGAGAAGCACTCGAAGGCGCGCTCAGCGCCGCTGAGAAACTTCTGCTCGAAAAGGTCGGCGCAGCTGACCACGAGCGGCTCGCCCAGGAGTACCTCGACCAGATCGGTCCGGCACTGCGCAAGCAGGATCGCAAGACGAGCAGCTCAGGAGACAAGTCATGAGCCAAGAGGCGGTTGCGCGGCGCTATGCGCGGGCGGTTTTCGAGATCGCCAAGGACAACGACGAGCTCGCGCAGGTCGAAACGGGTCTGCGCGGTTTCGTCGAGGCCTACGAAAGCAGCGAGGACTTCCAAGCCCTCGACCAGATGCCCTCCCTCGACGAGGAACAGCGCGCCCAGATCGTCGCCTCGCTGGGCGCCAAGTTGGGTGCTGGCGAGACCACCATCCGCACCGTCAGCTTGCTGGCGCGCCGACAGCGACTCGCCGCCTTGTCGGCAATCTTGGATCGGCTGACCGAGCTGAGCGATGAGCACCTTGGCGTGCTGCGCGCGCGGGTTCGCAGTGCCAAAAAACTCACCGCTGCCTACCAAGCGCAGCTCAAGAAGAAAATTGAAGAAGCCACGGGAAAGACCGTGGTCATGCAATGCGAAGAGGACCCATCGCTCATCGCAGGCATCGTCACTCAAATCGGCGACCGTGTGGTCGACGGATCCATTCGCGGCAAGCTCAACGTGCTGGCCGCTTCGCTTCGACAACAATAGACACCATCCGAGGACAGCATGCAGCTCCGAGCTGAAGAGATCTCGCAAATCATCAAGAGGCAGATCCAGAACATCGAGGGCGCGCCCAGCGTGGCCGAGACGGGCACGGTGCTCACCGTCGGTGACGGCATCGCACGTGTGCACGGGCTCAGCGACGCGATGGCGGGTGAGCTCGTCGAGTTCGACACCGGTAGCGAGCACCACAGCCTTTTCGGCCTGGTGCTGAACCTGGAGCAGGACAATGTCGGCTGCGCGCTGTTCGGTGAGACCACCGAGATCCGCGAGGGCTCGCAGGTCAAGCGGACAGGCCGCATCATGGACGTGCCAGTGGGCGACAAGGTGCTGGGCCGGGTGCTCAACGCCCTGGGACAACCCATCGACGGCAAGGGGCCTATCGAGACCGACCAACGGCGTCGCGTAGAGGTCAAGGCTCCTGGCATCATCGCCCGACAACCCGTCTCGGAGCCCATGCAAACCGGCCTCAAGGCGATTGACTCGATGATTCCGATTGGTCGAGGCCAGCGTGAGTTGATCATTGGTGACCGCCAGACGGGTAAGACGGCCATCGCCATCGACACGATCATCAACCAGCGCGGCAAGGACATGTACTGTGTCTATGTCGCCATCGGCCAGAAGATCTCCACGGTGCGGCAGGTGGTCGACAAGCTCGAGCACCACGGTGCGATGGGCTACACGACGGTCATCGCCTCGTCAGCAAGCGAGATGGCTCCGCTGCAGTTCATCGCCCCCTACGCGGGCGTGACCATCGGCGAGTATTTCCGCGACACGGGTCGCCACGCACTGTGTATCTACGACGATCTGTCCAAGCAAGCTGTCGCCTACCGGCAGCTCTCGTTGCTGTTGCGCCGACCTCCTGGGCGCGAGGCCTATCCCGGCGACGTGTTCTACGTGCACTCGCGTTTGCTCGAGCGCGCCGCGAAGATGGCCAACCGAGTCTACGTGGTCAAGAAGGGCACTGAGATCCCGGCGGGCTCAGCCGACTTTCGCGGCGTGGACGACGAAGTTCACGTGGGCGTCCCAGGCGAGGAAACCTCCAAGAAGGCGGCCTTCGAGCTGGTAGACAGCAAAACTGCGGCCAAGTGGCACCGTGAGGAGAACGACAAGAAGAAGGCCAAGCTGGCCCAGAAGCTCAACGACAAGCTGCTGGCAAGCGACTACGAGATCAAGAGGGACCCTCATTCTGGAGGCTCTCTAACAGCCCTGCCAATCATCGAGACGCAAGCCGGCGACGTGTCGGCCTACATTCCGACGAACGTGATCAGCATCACGGACGGCCAGATCTTCTTGGAGTCCGACCTGTTCTATTCCGGCGTCCGGCCCGCCATCAACGTCGGCATCTCGGTAAGCCGCGTGGGTGGCAACGCGCAGATCAAGGCCATGAAGAAGATCGCCGGCACATTGCGACTCGATCTGGCCCAATACCGAGAAATGGCCGCATTCGCTCAGTTCGCCTCCGACCTCGACGCCAAGACGCGCGCGCAGCTCGAACGCGGGGCGCGCTTGGTCGAAATCCTGAAGCAGGGACAGTACGTGCCCCAAGAGGTCACCCGCCAGATCCTCATCATCTACGCGGCTACCCGTGGCTGGGTCGACGACCTGCCGCTAGAAACGCTGGCGCGATATGAGATTGAGCTGAGCTCCTTCATCAACGCCAAGTTCCCCGATCTGTTGGCCAAGATCTCCAAGAAGGGGCAGCTCAGCGACGACATCATCGACGAGCTCGATGAGGCTTTGAAGATGTTCGCCGACATCTTCGAGGTCAAGAGCGACACAGAAGAAGAAGCGGCTGACGACAGCCGCGATGACGACGACGAAGATGTCGAGGACGACGACGACGACGACGAGGACGACGACGACGAGGACGACGACGACGAGGACGACGAGGACGACGACGAGGACGACGACGACGAGGACGACGACTAGTCCCATCGCTCCGAGAGCGAGAAGCGAGCAGCGATGCCATCCCTCAAATCGATTCGCAAGCGCATCAGCAGCGTCAAATCGACGCAGAAGATAACCAGAGCCATGAAGATGGTCGCTGGAGCCCGGCTCAACCGTGCTCAGCAGCGCATCACGGAGCTTCGCCCCTACGCGGTCAAGACCCGGGACGTACTCGCCGAGGTCACGTTCGAAGGACGCCGGCAACTGGCGCGAGCCATGGCTTCGGCTCAAAAAGAAGGCGTCGCGCTGCCGGCAGACGAGGTCCATCATCCCCTGCTCGAGATGAGCCCGGAGCGACACGTGCTGTTGGTTGTGCTGACCAGTGACCGCGGTCTATGCGGCGGCTTCAACGCCAGCATCTGCAAGCGCGCCGAGCACGAGTGGCACAGTCGCGAAGCCGACGGTCAAAAGGTGACGATGTTCGTCATTGGCCGCAAGGGGCGTGACTATTTCAAGCGGCGGGGCGCCCCGATGGAATACATCGATGGGGTGTGGATTGACCTCGATTGGGAAAGCGCCCGCAGGCTCGGCCGGCAAATCCTGACCCCCCTCATGCGCAAGAGCGACCCGGCAAACGCCATCTACATGGTCTACAACGAGTTCAAGAGCGCGATGACCCAGCAAGTGGTCTGTGAGCGCTTGTTGCCGGTAGCCGACGAAGACGAGGACCTACAAGCAGAGCAACGACCCGACGAAGAGCACAACGAGTTCCTTTTTGAGCCGAGCGAACATGCCCTACTGGACCAGTTGGTGCCCATGTACGTGCAAGTCTCAATCAAACGAGCGCTTTTCGAGACGATGGCAAGCGAGCTCGGTGCGCGAATGACGGCCATGGATGCGGCCACCAACAATGCCACCGACATGATCGCCAAGCTCACCCTGCAGTACAACCGGGCCCGACAAGCTGCGATCACCAAGGAGCTGATGGAAATCATCGGCGGTAGTGAGGCGCTCAAAGGCTGACAACCAACTCCTGCTGTATACCCCGCACAATGCTTGCTTTGATGGGCTTGCTTCGATGGGCATGCTTTGACGGCAGCGAGGGTCCTCGTTCATGCTCGTATCGATCAATCCCCGCCACCCCGAGCCGCGCAAGATCCGCCGCGCTGCCCAGCTTCTCGAGGAAGGGGAGCTCATCGCCTATCCAACTGATACGGTCTACGGGCTGGGTTGCGATACCGCCAACAAGCAAGCGATCGATCGGCTCTATCAGCTCAAGGGAATGCCACGCAAAAAACCGCTGGCCTTCATCTGTGAGGATCTGAGCAACATCTCCAAGTACGCCATTATCGACAACGCCTCCTACCGTGTACTGCGGCACCTCTTGCCCGGCCCCTACTGTTTCGTGCTTCAGGCCACGCGCGAGGTTCCCAAGACGCTGCAGACCAAGCAGAAAACCATCGGTATTCGGATCCCGAACCACCCGGTGACCAAAGCCCTGGTCCGGGAGCTGGGCCGGCCGCTCATCAATACGACGGCCTGCGAGCTCGGGCAGGACGCCATCATCGACCCTTGGACCATCGATGCGACCTTTCCCACACTGGGTATGGTGCTCGAAGCAGACGTCTGCGGAACAGTGCCCACCACCGTGGTGGATTTGAGCAACGGTGATGTCGAAATACTGCGTGAGGGCGCCGGGGCGATCGACGACTTGGTGTGACGAAGCGCTACCAAGCCAGCGGTTTGAACGCGGAACATGGGGCTGGCAACACAGATGTGGGCTGATGGAATTGCCCGGACTAGGCTAGGTCGGTGGCGATGAGCGAGGAGTCGGTTGGCAAAGAGCCGGATGCGCAAGGCGGCGAAGAGCTCGAGGGCGCGCCCAAGACGGCGAGCCCACAGCCCCCCACCGAGACCCCGGAGCCACCGCTGCCAACACAGAGAATCTGGCCTGTGCTCGTCGCAACCGTCGTTGCGGTGCTGTTGCTCGAGCTTTTCGCCGGCTCAGACAAGACCAAGTTCGACGAGCTGGCGCTGGGCCGACAGACCCAGTCGTTGTTCGCACGCCGTAGCGGCAGTCCGATTCACGTCAGTAAGCTGGCCGAGGTCGAGCTGCTCGCAACAGGCTCCGCCAAGCGCAAACCGCAGCGACGGGCTCTTCTGCTGGGCAACTCACAGCTGCACGCCATCAACCAGCTCAAAAAAGGACAGCAAACCGCGTCGGCTCTGCTGTTCGACCGATTGCAGCCGAGCGGAACCGAGCTGCTCACGGTCAGCTTTCCGAACGCCAATCTGCAGGAACACCTCTTGGCGTTTCACCACGCTCGTGGGCTGCTCACCGATCTGAAGTTGGTCGTGCTCTCTCTCGTGTTCGACGACACGCGCGAGGCTGAGATTCGCGACGAGTGGCTCGCCGCGGCGCGCAGCCCACAGGTCGCCAAAGCACTTCAGGCAACTAAGATCGGGCGGAAGATCGTCACCGCGGCCGCCAAGCTCGGCAAAGACGAGCTCGCTACAGATCTGGGCGGCTTGCGCGCCACCATTCAGGAGCGCTCCGAACGCGCCATCAACGACTGGCTCAGCGCCCACTGGAAACTCTGGCGTGCCCGGCCTCAAGCGAGGGGTCGACTCTTCGCCACACTGTTCCGACTACGCAACACCGCGCTACGCATCGACGCACAAAGCAAGCGACCGTTGCTCGAGGCCCCCTATCGGGCCAACCTGGAAGCGTTGAGCAGCCTCATCCAAGGTTCCAAGAAGGCTGGCATCGACGTCCTGCTCTACGTCGCGCCGCTACGTGACGACGTCGAGACACCCTACATCAAGGCTGATTACGACCGCTTCCGGAAGGATTGCGCAGCCTTGGCCAAGCAGGAAAAGGTGGGCCTGCTCGATCTGGGAGGGCTGGTACCCGGCAGGTTCTGGGGCACGAAGAACGCAGCGGCCATGAGTCAGCGGGCCGAGCTCGATTTCATGCACTTCCAGGCAGCAGGCCACAAGCTGCTCGCCGAAGCCCTGGCGCAGCAGGTCGGTCGTCGCATGACGGAGCCCAGGCCATGATCTTCAACTCGGTCACATTTCTGGTCTTCCTCCTCATCGTCACCCTGGCCTACTGGGGACTCGGGCGGCGCACGCGGCTGTGGATGCTCTTCCTGGCTAGCTTGGCCTTCTACGGCTTCTGGAAGGTCGAGTATCTGCCCATCATGCTCTTGTCGGCGGTCACCGACTATCTGGTGTCCTTGCGGCTGGCCAAAACCGAAAAGCAGAGCAGCCGTCGACTATTGCTGGCCATCAGTTTGCTGGTCAACTTGGGCCTGCTCTTCTACTTCAAGTACCTCAGCTTCTTCCTCGACAACGTGTGGTTCGGGTTGGCACTTTTCGGCGTCAAATCAACGCCTCCTGTGCTCGACATCATCCTTCCGCTGGGGATCAGCTTCTATACCTTCCAGACGATCAGCTACACCATCGATGTCTACCGCCGACAGATCGAGCCGGTGCGAGAGTTCGTCTTGTATGGCTGCTACGTCACGTTCTTTCCGCAGCTGGTGGCGGGGCCCATCCTTCGTTGCTCCGAGGTAACCACCCAGCTCGACGAGCGCCCCGCTTTCAAGCGCGAGGACATTGCCGTCGGGCTTCGCCGCGTGCTCGCGGGCCTCTTTCTCAAAGTTGTGCTCGCCGACAACATCGCCTCATCGGTCGACGCCGGATTCGCCCAACAAGTCAGCACGCTCAGCGCCCTCGACGTCTGGACGCTGGCGTTCATGTTCGGCTTCCAGATCTACTTCGACTTCAGCGCCTACTCCCATATCGCGCTGGGCTGTGCGCGGATGATGGGCATCAGGTTCCCAGAGAACTTCAACTTCCCCTACGCGGCCAGCTCTCCCAAGGAATTCTGGGGGCGATGGCACATCTCGCTGTCCAGCTGGATTCGCGACTACTTGTATTTGCCCTTGGCCGGAGCCAAGTTCCGCACCAGCTCGACGGGGGGGTTGGACACGGCGGCCGACACCGACGTGCCACTAGCCCGCACGCGTGCACTGTTCTTGACCTGGGCCATCATGGGACTGTGGCACGGGGCCAACTGGACATTCGTCTTCTGGGGCCTCTACCACTCAGTGTGCGTGTTCGGCTACCGCTCACTCAAACCCCTACGCCTGCGTTTCTCTGAGCGCTTCCGAGAGCTCGGCGGCTGGGCCATCACCTTGCCACTGATGATGCTGTCGTGGATCCCCTTCCGCGCCAAGAACCTAACCGACACCTTGTACATGTACGGCAAGCTGCTACAGCCGCGGCAATACTTGTCATTGGGCTTACGCGCCAACACCTACGTCGCCGCGGCGGTCGTCCTACTGCTGACCATCATCGCCCATCTTGCATATCGGCACTGGATCCCCAAGCTCAAGCGCCACCCCCAGCTGTACCAACCGATCGAAACGCTGGCGCTGACCGTGGTGGTGGGCCTGGTCTTCGTGTTTCTAAGACCGATCAGCCAGTTCATCTACTTCCAGTTCTGACGGCCTCAACCGCGCGATTTCTCGACAAAGTTGTCGCTTATCGAACTACAGGCTCAAGTTCTCGCTCTGACTGCCGTTGTCTCTTGTGGGGACATAGCCGACAGAGCCTTTGAAGACCAAGGGGGTACGATGCACAAGGATGTGCTTGCGGAGAGTGGTGTTCGCCCACTGAGCGGGTTGCGCGGTCGCACCGAGTCTGGGATCCGGGAGCTCGTGCCCCTGGACCAACGACTCGAGGATCTCGTCCACCGCGATGACCGAGGGGCGTTTCTCGAATGCGTTGGCCGCCACATCCAACGGGCACGTACGTCGGTTCTCCCAGTCGGCTTGTTGCTCCTACATATCGACCGGATCAACGACATCGTAGGCGAGCTCGGACTGCAAGCGGGTTATCAAGCCATGACCTGGGCTTCCCGGCTGCTCAACAACGCGGCGCGCGTCGGCGACTTGCGCTGGCGTCTGGAGGTCAACCAGCTCGCCCTCGTGATGCCCGATGTCAGTCGTGTAGGCGTCGCGCGAGTAGGCAAGACCGTCCGCAAGAGCCTCGAGCAAGGTGTGGGACGACCGCCTTTGCTGTTTCGCGTTCCCATCATGATCTCCCTGGGATCCGCTCTGGCCCCTTTCGAGGCCGAGTCGGCCAGCGAGCTGATGGTGGCCGCAGAGACGGCCATGTACCGCAACAGAGCACGCCGCCGCTTCGAAGCGGCCTGATAGGTTCACAATTCAGGGCAGCCGACTCCTATAAACATGGGTAGGCGTGCATTGGGTCTGGCGCTGGCGCTTCTGGCCGGCCTGGCGATGGTTGCGGGGTGCGGCTCACGACGCGATGGGCGCTCGTTTTCCAGTCTCGGGCCGACGGGCGACGTTGGCTCCGCCCCGACCCCTGGGTCGGGATCGCCCACAACGAGCGGTGGCAACACAGCATCGAGCACGCCGAGCACATCCAGCTCTGGGCCCTGCGTCGATGGAGGTTTGTGCGGCGACGAGCTGCATGAGCTGGCTTGGGATGCGCCGACCTTGTATTTCGTCTTCGACCGCTCTGGAAGCATGAACACGGTGGCCCAGGTGAGCCCCCAAAAAAGCGCTTACGAAGTAGTTCGCGACGCCGCGATCGACGTTGTCGGCTCATTGGGACCACTGATCAACGTGGGTGCGGCCGTGTTCCCGAAGCCCTACGGCAGCGACTGCGCGGGCGGCGTGGAGGTGTTCCCAGTCAGCGCGGGGGACAGCAAAAGCGAAGACAACGGAGCCACCCTGGCTGGCTTCAGCGCAGCGACCAATCTCACTGCCGGCGGCGGCACACCCGTATCGGCAACCCTATCGCACCTCGAGCCCACGCTCGCTGCCATAGAGGGCCGTGTCATGGTGTTGTTGCTCACCGATGGCGGGCCCAACTGCAACGCCAACGCCAGCTGCGATGACGCGACCTGCCAACTCGTCTTGGATGGCAAATGCCAGACTGGACAGGGCTGCTGCGCCCCGGACAGCTACGGCCCCAAGCATTGTGTCGATGAGCCTGCCACCATCAAGGCCATCGAGGACATTCAAAGCTTAGGCATCGAGGTCTACGTGATTGGAGTGCCCGGCAGCGAGTACTACAGCGGCGTCCTCGACGCGATGGCTGAGGCCGGGGGCACGGCCAAGAAAGCCGGCAGCAAGTATCACAAGGTCACAGACCTCTCGAAGCTCCAAGAGGTGTTCGCCAAGATCGGTGGCGACGCCATCAGCTGCTTGTTTCCACTCAAGGAGCCGCCCGAGGACAAGACCCTCACCAATGTGTACATGGACTGTGAGCTGATCAACTACGACCCAGCCAACGGCTGGACCTGGAAAGATGACACGGTTTGGCTTCACGGAGATGCATGCAGCAGGCTCAAGGCCGGTGAGGCCACCGAAGTGCACATCATCAACGGTTGCCCGACCGAAGACCTCAAGTAGCGGGCCCCAACCCCAAAGAGTCACGTTTCGTCCTACCCGGCACGGAGCCGAGCAGATACACTGCGTCTCGAGTACCGGTAGGTATGGCGAGCAAAGCGGCCAAGCGCCACCACGTAGAGCGACCAAGACACCATCCCGTCCTCGGGCTGCTGATAGCTGTGCTGCTGGGCCTGAGCGCGCTGGGCAGCAGCGCTTGTCTGCTCACGAACATCAACCCGGACGCCTGCGAGTCCGACCGCGCTTGCGTCGAAGCCTTCGGGCTCGGCAGCAGCTGTGTTGAAAGCTACTGCTCGGAGCCTACAGCGTGCCAGACCGGTCATGATTGTCGCGCCCGTCACGGAGGAGGCGCTTGCGTCGACAAGCGCTGCGTCGACCACTTGCCAGCTGATCCGGTTGGTGCGTGCAAGGTGTTCGAGCCGACCGACTTGCCCAACAAGGCCCTGACGGGCAAAGCCGCCCCGCTGATTATCGGCGGCATGTTCTTGCTCGAGGTCGATTTCGGACCGCCTATCGTGGACGCGGCCAAGCTCGCGCTGCGAGAGATCAACGACGTGGGCGGCCTGATCGAAGGCCAGCCGATCGGCATGGTGGTCTGCGACAATGGTGGCCCCGGTAACGCCTTGGTCGACGACGCCCGCCTGGCGCACATTCACGCGGTGGTTGACTACTTGGCCGGAACTTTGGGCGTCCCATTCATGGTAGGGCCACTGACCTCGGGCGACTCGCTGCACACCGTGCAGTGGATGCTGGCGCGTGGTTACCCCACGGTCATGATCTCTCCATCGGCGACCAGCCCAGCGCTGACCAACGAGCCTGACAAGCTGTCGGAAGAGGACTATGGCCTCTTTTGGCGCACGCCTCCCAGTGATCAGCTGCAAGGCAAGGTGCTCGCCAACAACGTGGTCGGCAAGCTCCCCGTCCCAGACATGACACTGACGAAAATCGCCGCGGTGTATCGCGACGACGCCTACGGACTTGGGCTGGCCACCGCATTCCAACAATCCTTCAGCGGCACCACCACGCTCCACAAGTTCGCTGTGGATGCAGCGCTCGCACCACTAGCGACCGAAGCTGCAGCGATGAACCCAGACGGGGTGATGTTTGTGGACATCGGCGGCGATCGCGCCGTTGCGTTCATGACAGAAATGGCGGCCAGCCCAGCCATCGCAGCCAAGCCACTCTTCCTGGCTGACGGCTCAAAGAACAGCTCGCTGCTCGATTCGGAGCTTACCGCAGAGGTCAAGACGATCATCTTCAACCAAGCAGTCGGAACGGTCGCCGCGGCGCCTGCGGGCCCGGACTACGACTTGTTCGCGGCAAGCTACATGAGCGAATTCATGTCGACCGCTGCCAACTCTGCTTTCGTAGCCAACGGTTATGACGCCGTCTATGTCGGCGCCGCCGCGGTCGTGTTCGCCGCCCAAAACGGTAGCGCCTACAACGGCCGCCACGTGGCCGGCGGACTGGCACGTCTAATCAATGGCGCGACGGTGCGGGTAGGCAAGCTCACCTGGTCAGACGTAAAAAACGGCCTGACCACGGGCAACAAGGAGATCAATATCGTGGGCGTGTCGGGCCCGCTCGACTTCGATGTGTCAAACGGCGACACGACCGCCCCAATCGAGGTGTGGAAGCCCTCCAACCAAGCCGGCGATTGCAGCGGCTCCACACCTTGCTTCGAGGTACTCGAAACCGTCGAGCCCTAAGCGGGTCTTTGGGGCCGGTAACTAGCCTAGCCCAAATTCGGTTCGCCTAGGTTTGGAGCAGTGTGGCTAGGCGGTGGGTTTGTCCAAGGAGCTGGCCAATCGCTGGCGAAGTTGCTCGAGGTACGTCACGCGGTCGGTGTCCGCGTCTTCTTCGAGCGCCTGGTCGAGCAGCGCTATGTGTTCTTCACGCTCGCTGCGCAGCTTGCCGACCATATCGCCAAAGGCGGCGAAGAACGTGCTCAGCTCGTCGCCAGCGCGCAGCGGTTCCGGCACGCTCAGCTCACCTTTGCCCACGCGGCGCAACTGACGCGTCATCTTGTGGATGGGACCAGCGATCTTGTGGGTGACGACAATGCCGGCGAGTCCCACGGCGAGCACCAGAAGGGCCAGAGCCAACAACAGAGCGACCATCATGGTGCGTTGCTGTCGAGCGATGACTTCCGATTGCTTGACCAGCGCGCTGGTTTGCTCTTCGAGCGCGCGCTGTTGCTGCTGAACGAGCTTGTCGTCTTTCTTGGCGGCGGCTTCATAGGTCTGGCGCAGCACCGGATCGTTGCCGTAGGCCTTGACGATGTTCATCTTGACCATGTCGCGAACCTTGGCGCTCTCCTTGGTGACCCGTTGACTCAGCGCGACGACCTTCTGGCCTTGCTCGACCGCGCGGCGACTCTCTTGCAGCAGAGAATCGCTGGTGATCCACAAGAAGAAGCCCAGCGTAGCGCCAACGATCAGCGTGATGCTCACCAGATAGCCGGCATACTTGAGCTGAAAGCGGCTATCGAGCAGGAGGTTGCGTAGCTGTCGCCGCTGCTTCGGTGGGCTTGCGCTTGCTGCCGTAGTCATCACGAGTCTCCTGCTTGAACAGTTGATCTGCCGTGCCGCGCTCAGTTGACCTGCGCGGCGAGCTTGACGAACTCCGCCACCGCAGCTTTGGCTACGGCAGTGAACAGCTCGCTTTCCTTGTCCTTGTTCTTGCTCCCGACCCCCGGCATCGTGGAGCTTCGCCCGACTGAGCCTTGAAGGTTCTTGTCGGGGTAGCCAAACAGCTCGACTTCAATGCGAACGCTCAGCTGGTTGCCACCGTACTTGGGCGGATGGAGCGTAGCTGCAAGCAGATAGGCATCAATGTGGTGGTGCTTGCGGAGGCGTTTCTTTGCCTGTTGTGGTGTTTCGCCAACGGGCGCCACGACATATCCTCGCTGGCGACTCATGGCCGAAACCATGGCTGCACGGACGACGGAAGCCAGATCGCTGCGCCCTGTTTTGTTCCGTGGCGGGGCAATGGGGACGTAGACCTTGGTGCTGCGTCCCAATCGCGGACCTGCAGCCGCTTCTTTGACGAGCCGGATCGCCTTACTGAGCATCTTCTTGACGTTGCGGCTCTTCTCTTTCTTGAGACGCTTCTTCATGCAGTCGACGCCGCCGCGCTGCAGTTTTCCGAGCCCTGCCGCTACCGCAGCGCGAACCGCATCGTTGGTGTCGTCTAGACCCTTGCAGAGCGGCTTGACCGCTTTGGCGCTGCCTGAGGCGCCGAGCGCCAGCGCAGCCTGGGTGCGCAAGCGAAAATCGTCGCTGCGCAACAGTGTGGTGGCCAGTTTTGCGACGCTATCGGCAGCCCAGCTCGTTGCAGGCAGCGCCAGCACTGCCAAGAGGAACAGCAACAGCAACGGACGGCTGCAGCGCCGCGTGCTCACGGCACGACCACCGTTACCTTGGCACGCACGTCCGGGCCAGGCGACGGGAAGCTGGTCGTCTTGGCAACCATGCTTGCGCAGTCGGCGGCTGCCCTGCCCTTGTCATCGCTACTGGACAAACCCACCGCTTGAGCCATGCCATCCTCGTCGAGGTACCAAGTCAGCTCGATTCGCTCGCTGCCCGCATCCTTGCGGCAACCGTCGAGCTTGCTCACCAGCTCGTCGTAGCCTGCCTGGGAGCCGTCATCATCAGCCGCCATGGCACGGGCCAGCTTGTCGCTCGACCAAGACTCGAGGGTGGGGGCATCGGCTGGGGCATCGAAGCCGTAGGATTGGCTCAGCTCGCCGAGCTTTCCCCCTACGGGTCGGGGCCAGGTCTTGGATCTGAACGCTTTGATGATGCAGGTCTCGGTCTGCTGATCGCCCAGCGTGGACTTGGTCAAATATGCCGTCACTGCGCGACCTTGTCGATTGACGCGCATGAATATGGCGATGTCACCCCCCAAATAGGGCAGCCGCTTGCGCGCTTCATCGACGCAACGTTTTGCTTCGTCCAGAGTCTCCAAGCCTTTCTCGGCAACTTCAGCCTTGTTCATGCCTCCGATCTCGGCGCTCGCCGACATCCCAGCACCATTTCGATTGGCCCCGGCGTTTGCGTCCCGGGGCCCTTCGGCTGGTGGCGCAGAGCCGGCGCAGCCGACCAGAGCTGCAGCGGTAAACAAGCCAAGCAAGCTCCGAACCAGCACACGGCAGTACATGCGATCCTCCAACTCGGGGTCTTGCGGTAGACGAGAGCTCAAGAGTGCAAGCATTTCGACAGCGGGCGCATGTGTCAACGGCAAAAGCTCATCCAGACGGTTCGGGCTGAAAAACAACTGTCCTTTCTGAGGGGTGACGTAGGATGGCAACGTGAGCGACACGCCTCCGACCGAACCCATCATGCCCAACTTCGAGGTGGGTGTGAGCAGCGAGATTGCCCCGCTAGCGCAGGTCTTGGTGCACCGACCCGGCAACGAGCTGGCTCGGATGACCCAACACGATCTGCATCGGCTGCTGTTCGACGACATTCTGTCGCCGGGTGAGGCAGTTCGTGAGCACGATCTGATGACCGAGCTGCTTGCCGGCGCAGGCGCCCAGGTCGTCGACATCGAAGCCTTGCTCGTTGCTGCCCTCGACCGCGCTCCCGTACTGGCGCGCAAACGACTGCTCGAGGCGATCTGCGAGCTAGCTGGCGCCGCCGAGCTGAGCGAGGTGCTTCAGCCTTGGCCAGCCCAGCAACTGGCGCAAGCGCTGATCTGTGGGCTGGATTGGAACGAGCTTGACGAGCCACCGATGACCTTGGCGCGCATTCGCCGCCGCATCGACGGCACGACGACCGCACTGCCACCGCTGCCCAACCTCATGTTCATGCGCGACCCATGCTTCGCCGTGGCTGATTCGCTGGTGGTGGGTCGCATGGCCACTTCGGCTCGGGCCGCCGAGCCCTTGTTGGCAACATTCGCGATTTCTCATGGCGGCTTGTTCGCAGAACCACGGTTGTTGTTCGCGAGCGACGATGCCCAACGCCACCCCAGTTATCGCTGTCTCGAGGGCGGCGACGTGCTGGTGCTCTCACCGAAGCTGCTACTGATCGGCTGCTCGGAGCGATCCTCGGCCCAGACCATCGAGAGGCTTGCACGCGAAGCCTTGTTCGAAGCCTTCGAGCAGCTCGAACGCGTGTACGTGGTGTTGATGCCCGAGCAGCGCACCGTGATGCACTTGGACACCATTTTGACCCAAGTCGACGAGCAGCTCTTCTTGGGCCACGCCCCCGCCATCGCCGGCGCGGTGCAACGGGCGGACGGGTCCATGTCACCCAGCAGCGAGCACGCTTTGCCCGTCGCCCTACTCGAGCGAGACCGCGAGCCGCGCTTGGTACGCTCAGCCAACCACAAAGCAACGATCATGGATGTGCTGCGTGAGGAGCTGGGCGCGCAGACTGAGCTGGTCGCCTGCGGTGGAGCCAATCCGCTCCACCAACAACGCGAGCAATGGACCGACGGCGCCAACGCCTTGTGCTTGGCCCCCGGCCGCATCTTTCTTTACGCGCGCAACGTCCACACCATCGCCGCTTTGGTGGATCGAGGCTTTGCCGAGATCCCTTTGCACATGGTCTTGCCCGTCGCACAACGATCCGCGCTCATCAAGGCTGGTATGAAACACGACCGCGCCGTGTTCAGCTTCCCCGGTAGCGAGCTATCTCGGGCGCGCGGCGGGGGCCGCTGCTTGACGATGCCTATTCGGCGCGGCACCAATCCGGATTGACAATCACCGCGGCGGTAAGCACTCGTGGGCTCGGATGTGTTCTAGTCCTCAGACTGCTGCGAGAATGCGGCGATGGCGGCGTCAATCTCGCTGCGCAAGCTGACCGGATCGATGTCGGCCTCTGGCACGACGATGGCGCCATCCTCATTTCGCTGCACATCGCTGATGCCTGGGTTCTCGCGCTCGAGCTGATTGAGCGCTTGGCTCCTTTGCCTCGCCATTGAGGCCAGCCTGTGAGCCTCTCGATAGAGCTGCTGGGTCTCGACCGCTTTTCCGAGCGTCCCGATGAGCAATTCGGGAGGACAGGGCTTGGTCAAGAAGCGAAAGATCTCGCCCTCGTTGATGGCGCGCATCGCCGCCTCGATGTTGGCGTGCCCGGTCAGCAGAATGCGAACGGTCTGGGGGTAGTCGCGCCGCACGTGGCTCAGGAACTCCGAGCCTGTCATCGCCGGCATCATTTCGTCACTCACCACGATGTCGATCGGCTCGGTCGCCAACAGCTCGAGGCCTTTCTGCCCGCTCGGCGCAGTGAGCACGTTGTACGGCTCCTCGAACAGCACACGCTCGATCGCTTCGAGCAGCGCGGGCTCATCATCAACAAACAAGATGGTGGTGGTCATAACTCTAGCTCCCAATCCCATGATTCAGCGGTGGCCACAACTCGGCGTCGGGTGGTCACTCCCGCGACGCGAACCCGCACGGGCTCTTGGATACCCACACTCTTGTGGAAGTTCTTGATCCGTTCGATCAGCGGGGCGCTGAGCTCACGACCAGCGGCCACCACCACGTTTCCTTTGATGCTACGCACATCGTGATCGAGCACCATGAAGCTCGTCAGCTCCCTGACCTGCACCGCTTGGATCACCTCACCGCGCTCGTGCTCGTGACAGTCGCTCAGTGCGCTGACCAAACGCGAATGGTGCTTACCTTGGCGCGCGAGCTCGCTGGTAGCATCGGCAATGCTCATGCCGTTGATCACCAGCTCGTCGACAGCGAAGGCCACCTGCAACATCGCCACGCCCAGCCGTTCCTCGGAGCTGAGCGCTGCGCGTTTTGCGGTCTGACCCCCGATGATCGCGGCGACTTGCTCGAGTCTGGGAATGTGCTGCAACAAGCGCTGGCCCACTTCGGAATGCTGCTCAAACATCTGCTGCTCGGCTGCAGACACCGTTTGGCCCGCGTAGAGCCTGTCCAGAAGCTCAGGGGGCAAGGTGATGCATCCTAGTTGCGACAACATGGCGGCGAGCTCGAAACGCCAGGGGGCTGGCAGATTGAGTCGCTCCGCCATGTGCCTCACGTAGGTCCGGATTTGGCTGGCGCGACTGAACGCTGCCGGTGAAGTGATGGCCAGCACCTCGGTGAGCACTTTGACGGCGCCCTTCAGGGTGCGTTCGAGCAGCTCCCGCTCTGCTGTGACCAAGCGGTACTGCTCAGCGGCGGCTTGGAGTGCGCCCGAAAGCACATCCTCGGGACAAGGCTTACACAAGAAACGGAAGATGTTGCCCTTGTTGACGGCAGCGATGGCAGCATCGATGTCAGCATAGCCCGTCAACAGCATCCGCACGGAGTCAGGGGCAAGCAGCCGGGCTTTTGAGAGGAATGCCGCGCCGTCCATCTCGGGCATGCGCATGTCGGACACCACCACCGCAATCGGTCCGTCCTGTTCGATGCGCGCCAGCCCTGCAGCTCCCGAGGGTGCTGTGAGCACCTCGAAGTCGCTATCGAACAGCATTCGCTCGAGCCCTTCGAGCACATGCGGTTCGTCATCCACGAACAGGACACGGCGATGCTGTTCGCTACTCATGGTGTAGGTCATCCAACATCAGCACATACTCAAGCTCAGCTGGCCTCATCCCGCAACTTCTCGGATAGCTCGGCCCAGTCATCCAGTCGATCCTGCACGCCAATCGCTGCAAGATAGCTCCGATCCAAAGCAGCTTGGGTGGACAGCCCATTGGCGACGTAGACCGCCTCGAGCACGCCGAATGTGCTGCTACGGCCTACGCGGGACGGCTGGTGGTGGTTCGCCACGGCCTCCACGATGGGATAGGGCATTCCCCAAAGCCCGAGCAAATAGGCCCCGAGCTCGGCGTGGCTGACACCACAACAAACCACCTCCGCCTGGTAAAGGGGCACCTGTTCGCGTTGAGAATCCGCCAGAGCCTTGCTGAAGAGCTGCGGCAGCTCGGTCGCCAAAATGAGCTTGCCGATGTCGTGAAACATCGCTGCCAAAAACGCATCGTCCGAAGCGCGTCGCTCATCGAACATGGCTGCAGCCAAAGCGGCGCAGTGGTTGGCGTGTGCTTGGTGACGCTCGATCGAAAAACCCTTCACCTGCTTGGACAACGTCGCAGCACTGAAGACCTCGACAGACAGAGCCAGGTTCTTGACCATGCGAAAGCCCAAGTGAACGACGGCTTGGCGAATGCTGCTGATGGCGACACGGCGACCAAAAAAGGCTGAATTGACTAGCTGCAGCACTTTTGCCGACATCGCCGAGTCCTGCAGGATGATGTCGCTGACCATCTCTGCGTCCGTATCGGGATCGACGAGCGCTCGAGTCAGCTCCGCATAGACGCGCGGCACCGAGGGCAACTTGTCGATCTTACCAACGACGCTGCGCACAGCAGGGTCGTTGAGCAGCGTTTGCAGGCCACAGGCCCGCTCGACTGCCTCCTCGAGCACCTTGGCTTTGCACGGCTTGGCAAGAAACTGATGGGCAACGGGAACTGCGCGCAGCGCTGCCTCGAGCTCGGCGTGGCCAGAGAGGACCAAACGCACGACGCTGGGATGGTCGCGGTGCACCCGTCGCAACAGCTCGGCGCCATCCATGCCCGGCATCCGCATGTCCGTTACGATCACGTCGTAGTCGTCTTGGGCGAGCTCTTCGAGCGCCTCGGAGCCGCTGTCAGCACAGCTGATGTCCCAATCTTCCAGGTGGAACAGCATGCGCTCGATACCCTCGAGTATGCGCGGATCGTCGTCTACAAACAGAATCCTCACCCCTGCGACCCCCAATCAAGACAACGTGTGCGCTTGGAGCGACAGGCCGAGACTACCTCATTATTCGCCGAGCGGCCACGTCCGACCGTGCTCTGCTGCGGACCACCTTCAATCCACATCGTCGTTGGCCAACAAGCGGTCGACGTTGTGGAGCATTTCCGATTGGCTCAAGGCCGCGTTGTAAATGGCTAAGTAGTACAGCTCGCCTTGAAAAGAATGCTTGCCGTCAGGAAGATTGCCCAGCACTAGCTTGGCGCCGCCAAAGATGCCGATGGTTTCGTTGATCGCAGGAAGCGGGACGTTGTTGTAGGGCTCTTGCGGCGTGGCGTTGATGTAGAGCATGAGGGTGTTCAAAGCGCTCGTCGACAAGACCAGATGCAGCACGAATGGATCGGAGCCTGTTGGCAAAGGCCAGCGGCCTGCATTGACGCCGCCCTTCCAGAAAAAGTCGAGCGTTTCGGGCTGCGCCAGGCCGAGTGAGAACCAATCCTGTTGAAAATCCGGCCCAATGTGCATCAAGCGCGACGGTCCGGTCTGCATTGCATCAGCAACAGCCTCAATCTTGACCACGACCTCGATGGTGGCTTGCTTCGAGCCGTGGAGCGCAGCGAGCTTGGAGTTGCCGATGAGCGCCGCAGCGCGGGCATCGAGGCCCGGCGCTGACCAGCTGAGGGCACGATGCCCACAACTGGGCTCCATATAGATGAGCTCTTCCTTCACACCGTAGAGCTCGAGTGGAAGCGGTTCGGCACTCGCATCGTCGAGCTGTCCCTTAGCCGCGCCACTGTCCGCTTCGTTGATGAGATAACGCGCCAACAGCTGCTCTCCGACCAGCGCACCCGCCGCTCCACCGGTGCAGGGCGCTCCGGCCTCACCACCGCTTCCCCCCCAACCCCCGGATGGCAGTTGCCCCGCGCCGCCGGTCAGACCTCCGCTACCACCACTTCCGCCGGCCCCAGCCGCCGAGCTGTTTGAAGCGGTGGAAGCAGCCACGAAATCCCGATCGAGACCAGCGATCTTCTCGCACGCCGCCGCGAGCAGTGCCGCCGATCCGACGAGCAAGACGATCCGTGAGAGACTGTTCAGCGAAGCAAACATGGCGTGGTCATTCGGCTCGCTGCAACGAGCCCCGCGCCGTTTCATCGTAGCACCAGCCCCCTGCCACCCAGCGAGCAGGAAGATGGGAAACCAACCTCCGGGGGCATCTAGGAGGCCGCCTGGAGTACGCGGCGAAGACCGTGTCAATGCAAGGGTTTCAGCAGGTTTCAAACCGTTTGTCGCTCTAGGATTCTTGACCCCGCGACGCCTTGCCCTCATAGCTGGCCCGTGGACCTGGTCTACTTCGCCGTCTTCGTGTCCGTGCTGATCTTCGTCCACGAGCTGGGTCACTTTGTCTTCGCGAAGCTTTTCGGGGTCAAAGTGCTCATGTTTTCGGTGGGCTTCGGACCAAAGCTGCTGCGGATCCGTGGCCGCGAGACGGAGTACTGTTTGGGGCTGTTTCCCCTGGGCGGTTTCGTCAAGATGCTCGAGGAGAACCGCCACGAGCCGGTATTGCCCGAAGACCGCTTCCGTACCTTCGACGCCCAAGCCCTGTGGAAACGCACCATCATCGTGCTGGCTGGACCGGCGATGAACTTGTTGTTTCCGGTTTTACTGTATGTGGCCGTATTTGCCGGACAATCGAAGTTCGCGCCACCAACCATCGGCGTGGTGCTTCCCAACCACGCCGCCCATGGAAAACTGATACCAGGCGACCGAGTGCTGGCTATCGACGACGTACGAATCACCACCTTCGCCGAGCTGATGCGAACGGTTCGCAAGAGTCCCGGCCGTGAGCTGCGCCTCAAGGTATTCCGCAACAACAAGCACGTTCCGGTCACCCTCACCCCGGACGAACGGACCGATAGTCGCGGATTGGGAATCGTAGACAAGATCGGCTCGATCGGTGTCGGCCCCAATCGGCCCGCCGCCGTCGTCGGGATCAGCGATGCCGGCTCGCCCGCTTACCGCGCCGGCCTGCGCACCTTCGACGTAATCACCAGCGTCCGAGGCAAGCCGGTGCAGACCCTCGCCGAGCTCGAAAAACGCGTCGCTGACAACCGCGGCGAGACCGTCCCCGTCACCTATTTGCGCCCCACCAAGATCGCTGGCGCAGTCGGCGCGCTGATGGACTTGTACGTCTACGAGTCGGGCCTCGCAGCGCTCACACCAGAAACAGAAGGCGAGGGTCTCAAGCAGCGTACCGGCATCGAGCTGGCTGATCTCTTTGTCGCCGATGTCGACGAGGGCTCACAGGAATGGGCTGCCGGGTTGCGGCCAGCCGATCGGATAACCGCCATTGACGATGTCGAGGTCACGAGCTGGTCGATGTACCGCGAAGCGCTCACCCGGCATCCCTTGCGCGCGCACAAAGTCAGCTGGACGCGCAACACCAAGCCCATGTCGGCGCTCATTCACCTTAGGGCCGACAAGGTCGGCGATGAGCAACAGACGCGACCACCCAAGCTCGGCGCGCGCAATTGGGCACACCGCGTTCCCCAGAAATCCGTCGCCCGGCCTTCACTGTTTCGCTACGCGCTGCCGAGCGCCCTGGACGAAACTTGGGACGTCATCCGCTTCATTGGGGTCGGCCTGGGACAGATCGTCAAAGGAGAGCTGAGCTTGTCGACCATCGGCGGGCCCATCACCGTCTACGACGTCATCGTGCAGCAACGCCGAGCCGGCACCAGCTATTTGCTTTGGGCTCTAGCGGTCATCAGCATCAACCTGGGATTGATCAACTTGTTTCCCATCCCGCGCCTCGACGGCGGTCATTTGCTGTTCTTGGGTGCAGAGGCGATCTTGCGCCGCCCCTTGCCTCTGCGCGTACGGGAAGTGGCCAGCTTGTTCGGACTCGTCGCGCTCGTGGTCCTCATGGGTCTGGCAGTAAAGAACGACGTCGAAAAACGCTGGGACATCATTGGCGCACAATTTGGAGAGCTGTTCGACTAGCCGCCGGCTCGCCTCTTCATCATGACCACTGTGACTGTATGACTGCTGTGACTGTCGCCCGAGCCATCGCTGCAACCGTGCTCGAGCGCGTGTGGCGTGACGGAGCTTGGGCTGCCCCTTGCCTCGACGCCGAGCTCAACCGTCGACCCCGTTT
>CAZRGL010000129.1:1932-21195 GCA_964599485.1 uncultured Polyangiaceae bacterium | reverse complement strand
CCCCCCTCGCAGCCGAGGCTGGCGCCGCCTAGTAGGGCAACCAACGCCGCTGCCGCGAGCCACTGTCCTTTGTCAGTCATCGGCACAGAGAATAGCACCCTACTCAGAGATGTCGCCGCACTCCATGACCTCGAGGTGTGCCGCGTTGTCCTTTTAGAAAAGAGCCCGATGCAAACGACGCTGGCGGCACGCGAAGATGCCGCCAACGCCTCGATTGACTCACCATCAACAGCTCAAGTGATGATGTCCGTACACTCCGCGTTGACCACGAGATGCGCCTCGTCGTCAGCTTGCACGACTGCGCAGGTCTCCGGGCAGAGCGTCACGGTTTCGTCGATTACGTAGAACTTGCCGGGTCCGCATTCTTCCTGAGTGGCCACCAGCGTAAGCTCCTGCGCGGGCTCTTCGCCTGACAGATAGTTGACCATGGTGGTTTCCACGACAATTTCCTTCTTGGGCGGAGGCTCGGGCAAGGGCTGGGTGCAGCTGACCGGGGCGATGGTCACGGCAGACTTGGCCATGTCGGCAAAGATGGGGCCGTAACTGGCCGTGCTGTTGACTGAGAAACGCAGCGCTCCGGTCTCTTTCGACAACCACTGGTAGGCGCGACCAATGTCGTAGGATATTACGGGCGTCTTGTCTTCAACGATGGGCTCGTCGGGCAAGTATGGGTCCTGCTCGGAGGGCTTCGGAATGAACCCACCGAAGGTATACCATCGGTAGTTGCGTGGCCCGTCGATGGCACCGAAGTGCTTGGGCAGGGCGGTGCGAAGATCGTAGTCGAGCTCGAGTGCGGCGGCCTTGGCTTCCTCGTCAGACTTGCCATTGTGTCCATAGGCGAGTTTCTTGATGCCATTGTTACAAGTGGCGAGCCGATCGTCGGTGAACAGCACGAACATTTTGAAAGCACCTTCACGCAAGTGCACCTGCCAACCCTGCGGGTAATCATCGCTGCCGCTGTGGCCCTTTTGTTTGGTCGCCAGCCCGGTCACGGTCTTCATGACTTGGCATGCTGCGTCCTTCGAGTGGACCTTGCGGTCGTAGTGAAAGAACCTTGGGCCTTCTTGAGGCCCAGCTTTCTGGTCGGGTGCCGCACAATCCAAATTGCCGCCAAGGCTGGGCGGGATGCAGATGCTCTGATCTTGGAACGAGCTACCAAAAGCGCTGAGCATGATGACGCGGTAGTCGACTTTCTCGGCGTCCATGACCGAGGCAAAGTGATCGTTGATGTTGCTCTCGATGGCCGCGATTTCCTGCTCCATGCTTGGCGAGTTGTCGATCACGAAGATGATGTCGACAGGCAGTGGCACCGGCTCGGCCCAGTCCTCGACGGCCACACAAGATTCGCCGCCCGCTCCGCCGGTGCCGCCCTCGCCGCCGCCGCTACTGCTGCTGGAGCTGCTACTGCTGCTACTGGAGCTGCTACTGCTACTGCTACTGGAGCTGCTACTGCTACTGCTACTAGAGCTGCTGCTACTGGAGCCGCCCGCGCCGTCGACGGCACTCGCTCCGTCACCGCCTGAGCAACCAAAAACCAGACCTGCGACAGCAGCGCCACACAGCAACAATGTCCCCGTACGGATGGATAGACTCATCTCGTTCCCCTTCTTGTTTGTCGTTTGAGAGATTCGGCTCAGTGAATTTCGCCGATGCATTCAGCAGTGATCTCGACCTTTGCCTCGTCGTCGGCTTGCACCATTGCGCAGGTCGCCGGACAGAGCGTCACCACCTCGCGGAGTAGATAGAATTTGTCTTCGCCACACTGCTGCGCCGACTCGACGAGCTCGAAGTCCTGAGTTGGGCCGTCACCGGACTGGTAGCTGACACTCACGGTTCCGAGCGCGGCGCTGTACTTGGGCGGCGCCTCGGGCAGAGGGTAGGTGCAGCTCGCGGCAACGGTCTTGGTCAGATCCGTGGCCATCTCGGCAAAGATGGGCCCGTAGCTCGCGGTGCTGTGAACAGAATAGCGCGGAGCGCCTGTCAGCATCGAGAGCCACTGGTAGGCGCGCCCCTCGTTGTAAGCGAGCTTCGGCGTCTTGTCTTCGACGATGGGCTCGTTGGGCAAATACGGGGTCTGCTCGTCAGCCTTGGGCGCGAAACCACCAAAGGTGTACCAGCGGTAGTTGCGCGGTCCATCCAGATGACCGAAGTGCTCTGGCAGCGCGCCTCGCAGATGGGCGTCGAACTCGATGGCGGCTTGCTTGGCCGCATCGCTGTTGTTGCCCCCGTGCGCATAGGCGTCGCCGTTGCCGTTGAAGCATTTCCGGACCCGGTCGTCGGTAAAGAGCACGACCATCTTGAAGGCGTCTTTTCGCAACTTCGTTTGCCAGCCGTCGGGATAGTCAGTGGTGCCCGAGGTGCCCTTTTGGTTGGGCGCGATGCCCTGCATGGTCTTGAGCATTTGGCACCACGAGTCGGTCGAGTGGATCTCGTGGTCGTAGTGGAAGAACCGCTCGGTCTCGACGGGCTCGGAATCCTTGGTGAGCGCTAGACAGTTTTCGTTGCCGCCGAGCTGCGGCGAGATGCAGATGCTCTGATCTTTGCTCGAGCTACCGAAGGCGCTGAGCATGATGACGCGGTAGTCGACATTGCCCGCGTCCATGACGGCTGCGAAGTGCTCGTTGATGTTGTTTTCGACCGCCGCGATCTCCTGGGCCATGCTCGGCGAGTTGTCGATCACGAAGATGATGTCGACCGGCACGGTTACCGGATGGGCCTCTCCTGACACGGTCAAACAGCTGCCGCCCTCGCCGCCCTCGCCGCCCGTGCCGGTGTCGGTCGTGCTGGTGCTGCTGCTCGAGGTTGTCGGTGCGAAGCCACCCTCACCCTGGTTGAGCTGTCCGGCGTCGACCGAGTCGTTGCCAAGACATCCGCTGAGCAACCCCAACGCCACCGCTGAGCTCAACACCAACGACCCTGCTGAAATCAATCGACCCATCTTGCTCTCCTCGCTTGGTTCGGAGGGGTGATGCGTCTTTGGTGGCGCTGTCCGATGGCAACGCGCTTTTAGGTGCGACAACCTGCCACCTGGCCCCACTGCTTTGGTGTGCTTCAAATGCGTCGGTGTTGTCGTCGAGTTACACCGCAATCCTCGTAATTACGACCACTTGTGGGCGCTGCGGCATGGAACATCGCTTGCGATACATGAGACCGGAGGCAGAGCATGTCATCGCGAAAAAAAAGACAGAAACATCGCCGGCTACCGAGCCTGGCAGCCATCACGCTCGCTTGCATCGTGACGTTACCCGCCGCTGGTTGCGAAACACGAGGCATTGGCGACATCATCGCCGAGTTCGAGCAGGAAAACGGCCAGACGTTCACAACCTGCGAGACCGCGCAGTGCCTGGGAGAAGCTTTCGAGGCGTGCAAACCCGCCAAGTGGGACACCAGCGAGCACTGCCGCGGCCTCACTGATGAGGATGCTTCGCCCACTCACCAGGAGGCGGCACTCGTCGTCCCTAGCGAAACCGGCGGCTGCTGGGTGGCAGCGTTCGAGCACAGCTGGGGCAGCAAGTCGCAGGCCTTCAGCAACGTCGATTTCAACTGGTTGCGCCTGTATCGCTGCGAGCAGCTCAGCATCAGCACCGACGGCTGCGTTGTGCCCAGCGTCTGCACCCAACAAAAGTCGTGGAATCTGTGACGAGGGAAGCCATGCGAGGGTTCCTGATCGTAGTCATGCTGTCTTTGACATCAGCCTGCTCCTCTCTGCGCATCGACGAGATTATCGACGCGTTCATCGAGGAATCCGGACATGACTACAAGTCCTGCTACGGAACCCAATGCATGCTCAACGCGCTGGCGGCGTGCGAGCCAGCCAAGTGGATTCCTCACGCTGGCTGCAAATTGATCACCGACACGCCTCGCCGAACCGAAGAGCAAGAGATGGTGTTCGTCGTGCCTGAGAACGGAGGTTGCTGGGTTGCGCAGTTCGAGCACCACTGGGGCACGAGCAACGAAGGGCATATCAGCCGAACACAGTACGACACCTTGGTCCAGTACGCCTGCGCTGGGCTGACGGTAGACGGTACCTGCTTGCGGGCTTTCGACTGCGAAAACTACGACAGCTGGGATCTGTAGCCCGTGTCGTCGACTGCACCTACTCTTCATGGTTGATGGATGGATGAATTGATGGCTGACATGAAACGCAACAAGAACTTCCTGGCCGGTGCGATGGCCCTATGTCTCATTGCTGCTCCTGGCTGCGCTGCGGAGATCGACGTCTTCGAGCTGCCTGGGCAGGACGTCTCGCCGCTCATCGGTTCATGGGAATGGCGGCCCGACGTGAGTCACATCGAAGTTGACCCGCAGCTGCGCGCCATTCAAACGAGCGACTTCGATAGCCCCGAGGCAGCGCCGTCGAGTTACACCATGATCCCCAGCGGCGAAGGCGTCCTGGTCCTGGAAGGTTGGCTGGCCCACGCCCCGTGCGAGGCCGACGTGTCATGTGACGAAGGCAGGGCATATCAGCGCTCCCACATGAGCTACTACGTGGACGACGAGCACTTCTTTCCGTTTGCTCTGCTGCGAAAGAGCGGAAAGCCCGGCACCGTTGGTGGTCAGGGGGCGGGCGAGTTCGAAGGCTTCGGCGTCGAGGAGACCCGCTTGAAGGAGCTGGCGCCTTCGGGAGACGCAGTGTTCCGCGCCACCGAGGTGCGCTGGCGCTTGAGCCTCGAGCCAGACGGCGGCTGGAGCAGCATCACCCAGGCAACCGATCTCGACGGCGACGGCATTCCCTACGAAAAGGGCGCCGAGCACGGCAGCTGGACCCTCGACGCGGCCGGGAACCTCACCATGCATCATGCCGAGAGCGGCGAGACGACCCACACAGTTTGGAAGGGCGACGTCATCGCCCTAGACGGATTGATCTTCACCCGAACTCCGTAGGGGCAGGATCGATCACTCCGTGAGGCCGGCGATGACCGTGTTGTCGTTGTCGAAGGTTGCCCCGTGCTCGGACACGTAGAGCGTCAATAGGGAGAACTTGCCCTTCGGCAATGCAATGGCCAGCGGCTTGCCATCGAGCACGACGCTCATCTTTTCGCCTGCTCCTATTTCGATGGGCTTGTCGCTGCACGGCCCTTGTCCTGCGAGCATCTTCAAGACCACGCGTTGGGTGGACTTGAGCGCTACGCCATCTACGAAGGCCTCGGGGTTCGCGCTTCCCGTCTTGCGAGAGCCGAGGACATCGCTGAGTGAGGCGTCACAAGTCTGATTGACGCCGCAGAGCACGAAGATCTTGGCGCCGGGCTTGTCGTTGGCAGCGCAGTTTTGGATGTTCTGCCCTCCGGGAAACGCGGAAAAGTCCATGTTGGAGGGGGAGGCAGCCAGGTCGGCCGCGCGGAGCGGAAAGTGCAGCGTCTTGGGCGGCGCGATCCACTTGTAGGGCTCGCCGGTCTGGTGGAACCAGCGGTCGAGCGTCGAGGCCAAGCTGTCATTGTCTGGCGTATTGGGAAAGTGCGTCTTGAAGTACTTGTCCGAGCCGGCGGCTGTGTGCGTCGACACGGTGGGCAAATAGGCGCCGCTGACGAGCGGATCAGCGAAGGCTTGCCTCACGCCCCACGCAAAGGTCTGACCAAAGGGCGTGAGCATGCGACTGGTGCAGGCGTAGCCGCCCGGGCAAGGCCTGAACTCGTTACAGCCGGCCACCTGCCGGCATTGTTTGAGGTCGCCGACGTATTCATAACGGGGCTTGGGACAATCGTTCTTGCTCTCGACGACCTTATAGCAGACGCCATCGAAGCCACAGTCGAAGCCGTCTTCCGTATCGCAAAGCGTCTCGGGATCGACATTGCAGTCCTCCTGCAGAGGGCGTCGACAAATCCCCGCCGTGCAGATGTCATCTGGCTTGTCGCAATCGGCATCGACGCTGCAGCTCGCTTGATGGACGGCTTGTTCTTGCAAGCACGCTGGAGTCTTGCCCTTGCCATAGCAGGGCTCCTCTTTGCACAGCTCGGGCGTACAGCTCTGCTTCGTGTAACAAATCCCGCCGACACACTCCTGGGGTTCGGGGCAAGCATCCAGATCGGAACACTCGACCGCGAGGCATTCGCCCACTACGCCGGCGACGCCGAGCGAAGTGCCGTCGTACTGGTCCATGAACACGAACACACTATCGACGGTCTTGAGGTGTCCGCCGTCGGCGTGAATGTCCGAGCCTTCGGCGATGCCTTTGCCATTGACCATGTGGATCGCATCCAGACACAGGTGCTCAGTACCATTGGTCGAGTGGACCGACTTGCAGTCCTCGTCGTGTACTGCTGTCCAATGGGTCTCGAGGGGCAGAAAATGGGCTGGTTTGATGGGCGGACCAAATGCCGCATCGGGAAAGCCCTTGATGGTTGCCTTGTCGCCGCTCTGACCAGCCCAGATGGTGGTGGCGATGCGGTCCATTTGGGCGCGCACGCCGGCCGCGCCAGCCGAGCCACCGGCGATGAGGACGTTGTTGGCGTCGGCGAGCTTGGGCAGCGACTCGTCGATGCCGGCCATCAGCTCAGCGACGACCGCATTGGTAATGGTAGCGCCGCGAAACGCCAGGCCGAGCTTGTCGTCGTCGGCCTTGGTGTCGCCAGCGAAGAAATCGGAGCTGCAGTAGTGCAGGTAGACGTGGGTCCACTCGTTGAAGCCGTTGTCAGGGTGTCTCGACAGAATCCCGTGCTTCTTTGCGCTTTGGTTATCTCCGTTGGTAGGAGTGAAGCTCGGGCTCTGCTGAGTCATGTAGGTGTTCTTCTCCAGCCATCGCGGCGCGCACTCTTCGTCGCTGGTGCACATGCCGCCGCCCTTGAAGAAGATGAGCCAATTGTCTCGCTTGGCGCCGACGCCGTCGCGCACGTAGTAGGCGTAGGGGCAGCCGTCGTTGCACACCAAGGTCTCGTCGACCGCATCATCGAGGACTTTGCGTAGCCAGCCGAGCGAGGGGCTGACCAGCGCGGGGTTGTCGGGCCCGTAGTCTTGGCAGGCCGGTTTCACACAGCGCCAGGTCGGATCGTTGGGCGTGTCGACCACGCAGATCTCGCCCGCTTCGCAGTCTTGCTTTCCCTGACAGCTGCCTGCGGGCTTCTGGCCGCCCCCGCCGCTAGCTCCAGCTCCGCCAGCTCCGCCCGTGCCTCCCATGGCTCCGGCTGCCGTGGTCGTCGTCGCGCCGGGACCATCACCAGAACCATCCGAGCAGCCCAGGGGCGCAAGCGCCACCACCGCCGTCATTGCCCAAACGAGCTTACTGTTCCCCACGACTCACCTCCTGCACTGCACATGCGAAGATTACACTTGTTGGGACAATTCCGTGCAGGTCACGTGCCAGTACTGCTTGCCGCTGGCGCAAAACCAAGTCCCGCGCAGATGGGCCCACGTCCGCAAGTGGAGTGTCAAATCCACTGGACGCTGCAAGTGGTCAGAGCGTCCAAGCGCCTGGACAGTGCCGGAAGCTGGACAGTCAACGCGAACAGCGGTAGCGGAGCATGGTTGCCATGAGTCATTCGTCGCTGAGCCCAGTGCCCCTGCGAGCCGTCATGCTCTCAGTGAGCCTACTATCTGCATCTTGTGCCGCCTCGCCAACGGCAACCACCGATCCACCGGTCGGCACGACTTCAGCCGTCGCAACGGCTACCGCCGTCGAAACAGCTGCAACGACCAGTAGCGTTGCAGCTACATCTTCCGCCATTGGCAGCACGTCAACCGCGGCTCCCACTACGACGTTCGCCATGTGCACCGCCACTGCGTCAGCGTCGCCGCCGCCCCAAACGGTTGGCGTTTCCGCCCCGGCGCGCTTCACCGCTTGTCGTGTTGGTTCTGACTGCAAGCTGGATGCTGCCGCCTGTTGCGATCCCTGTGCCGAGCTCGGGCCCAATCAGCTGCGGTCCATCGCTCGCGTGCATGTTGGCGATTTTTTGCGGCACAAATGCGGCTACCCCAAACACAAGCTCTGTCGCTCTTGTGACGCAGAGCGCTGGCGGCCCCAACCAGGCCTCTATGCTGCATGTGTCAGCGGGCGCTGCAAGATCATGCAGCGCGGCCTCGGTGGCTCACGAGATTCGCAACCCAATAACTGCGGCCAAGAGCCTCGTGCAGCAAATCGGCGAGGATCCCACCTCGCCCGACAACGTCGAGTACTGCAGGGTGGCGGTCGAAGAGCTCGATCGGGTCGAGCGGGCGGTGGCTCATCTGCTGCGCTTCGCGCGCGAAGAAGAGCTGCAACTCGAACAGGTCGAGCTGCGCGCGGTCATTCTGTCCGCGCTCGATCGAGTCGGAGATCGACTCGAGAAGGTTGATCTGCAACTCGACCTCGACGAAGACGATCAGCTGCGCGCTGACGATGACAAATTGCGCCGCGTCGTCATCAACCTGGTGGGCAACGCGCTGGACGCGCTGGACAATGCTGGCACCGAAGCGCCGGTGATTCGGATCAGCACAGGTCACAATCTCGCCGGCAACGAGATGTGGTTGCGCGTGCTCGACAACGGGCCGGGGATCCCGCCTGAGCAGATCGACAACGTGTTCGATCCATTCCATTCCTCCAAGGCCAGCAGTGGGGGCACCGGGCTCGGCCTAGCCATTACCCAGAAGCTCGTCGAAGCGCATGGTGGAAGCGTGGAGGTGAGCCGCGAGACGAGCGCAGGCACCGAGATGATCGTAACCTTGCCCATCGTGGGTGAAAACGAGTCGGGCACAGCATGAGCGCGCACATTCTCATCGTCGAAGACGAGAAAGCGATCGCCCTGGCGCTGTCGGGCCTATTGCGCAAACAGGGCTACGAGATCACAGCGGTGCATGACGCTCCGCGCGCGATCGCCAAAGCGCGCGCCGGGGGCTTCGATCTGGTGCTCACCGATCTGGCGCTCGGACGTGGAGGCAGCGGTATGGATGTGCTGTCAGCCAGCCGAGAGGCTCACCCCGACGTGCCGGTATTGATGATCACGGCACATGGTAGCGAGAAGATCGCCGTGCAAGCGATCAAAGCGGGGGCTGAGGACTACGTGCCCAAGCCCTTCGACAACGATGAAATCCGCCTGGCCGTGTCGCGGGCGCTCGACCGCACACGCCTCGCGCGCGAGCATCGCTTGTTACTCGACCGGGTGCAGCGCGAGCACGGCTTCGATTCCATCGTCGGAGCGGGCGGCGCCATGCAAAAGGTGTTCGAGCTCATTCGCAAAGTCGCCGCAACCGATCTGACGGTGCTCATCCGTGGCGACTCGGGTACCGGCAAGGAGCTGGTGGCCCAAGCGCTGCACGATCACTCTTCGAGGCGTGACCGGCCCTTCGTCGCCGTCAACTGCGCTGCGATCAGCCGGGAGCTGGTGGAAAGCGAGCTGTTTGGTCACGAAAAGGGCGCGTTTACCGGCGCTGACGCGCAGCGGGTAGGGCGCTTCGAGGCTGCAAACGGCGGCTCGATATTTTTGGATGAGATCGGCGACATGCCTCTCGAAACTCAGGCCAAGGTGCTGCGCGTGTTGCAAGAGCGGACCGTGGAGCGCGTCGGCGGCAATCGCACGATCCCCGTCGATGTGCGCATCATCGCCGCGACCCATCGCGATCTGGAAGCTGAGGTACAAGAGGGGCGCTATCGCCAGGATCTCTA
Organism: uncultured Polyangiaceae bacterium; assembly: GCA_964599485.1. GTDB lineage: Bacteria > Myxococcota_A > Polyangia > Polyangiales > Polyangiaceae > JAPYTK01. The sequence continues at coordinate 11,624 of CAZRGL010000129.1, read as the reverse complement.
CTACCGACTGCGCGTCGTCGAGGCCCGCTTGCCGCCGTTGAGCCAGCGCCGTGAGGACATCCCTGCGCTCTGCGACCGCTTCCTCGCCGGGCTCGCGGTTCGTCTGGGCCGCCCGCCAAAGAAGGCGAGCGCTGCAGCACTCGTTGCGCTCAGCAAGCACGACTGGCCGGGCAACGTACGCGAGCTCAAGAGCGCTATCGAACGCGCCGCCGTGCTCGCCGTTGGCGACGAAATCGAGCCGGGTGATTTTGATCTGGTTCCCAGCAAGTCGGCGTCTGCGATGGTTGGCACCGACGTCCCCTTTGCGGAAGCCAAAAAGCAAGCCGTTGCCTATTTCGAGCGTAGCTACATTTCCCAGGCACTGAGCGAGAACGACGGCAACATCTCACGCACTGCCGCGGCGATCGGCATGGTGCGCCAGTCGCTCCAGCAGAAGATCCGCGAGCACGGCTTGCGCAAAGACGGCGAGTAGCCGCCTCCCATAGTGCAGCCGACCGCTTGCACTGATGCAGCATCGTGGCTGCAGCAGCGTCCCTGCCGGCAGCAAAAGACTCTGTAATTTCACGGATTGGCAAGTAGGCACGGGGGTTGCTCTATGCCTGATCGATGACTGACCAATCCAACTCCGAGCGGCGCCCCGCGCTGGCCAAACGTCCCGATCCCAATAGCGACGGATTCCGTTGCCTGCTGGTCAACCCCGAGCTGCCGGTTACCTACTGGGGCTTCCAAGAGAGTATGAAAGTGCTCGGTAAGGCCACCTCGCAGCCGCCCCTTGGCTTGATCACCCTGGCGGCGCATCTGCCGGCGGGCTGGCGCCTTCGACTCGTCGATCTCAACGTGCAGCCACTGACCGAAGCCGACTTGCAGTGGGCGGACGCTGTGCTCTGTGGCGGGATGTTCATCCAGGCACCGTCGATGCATGAGGTCGTCAAGCGCGCCAAGCTGTATGGCTTGCTCACGGTCGTCGGGGGGCCAGCGCCCACCACTGCGCCAGAGCTGTTCGAGCAAGCTGACCTGATCTTTCGCGGCGAGATCGAAGGCCGCGAGGACGACCTCGTCGCGGCCATGGATACGCTCTTGCAACGACCTTCCCTCTGTGGCGAGCAAATCGTCCTCCATGCGCCGGATCGCTTTCCCGAAGCCTCGAGCATGGCGGTGCCACGCTACGACTTGCTTCGCATCGAACAGTACTCGTCGATGAGCATCCAGACCTCGCGCGGCTGTCCTTACAACTGCGAGTTCTGCGACATCATCCAGCTGTTCGGCCGACGACCTCGGGTCAAGAGCAGCGACCAAGTGCTCGCTGAGCTCGATGCCTTGTTTTCGCTCGGCTACCGCGGTGGGCTCTTCGTGGTCGACGACAATTTCATCGGCAACAAGCGCGCTGTGCGCGAGCTCCTCCCGCGGCTCGCGCTCTGGCAACAGGCACGCAGCCGCCCTTTCGAGCTGTCCACCGAGGCAAGCGTCAACTTGGCAGACGACGACGCCATGATTGACGCATTCGTCGAGGCTGGTTTCGTCGCGGTGTTCCTAGGTATCGAGACGCCCTCGCTCGAGGCGCTTCAAGAAGCGAACAAGGCGCAGAACATGAAGCTCGATCTGAAGGCGGCGGTCGAGAAGATAACGCGTCGTGGTGTCGAAGTGATGGGTGGATTCATCGTCGGATTCGATCACGATGGCCCAGAAATCTTCGAAGCGCAGCGCCGCTTCATCGAGTCCTCACCCATTCCGATGGCGATGGTGGGCGTGCTGACGGCACTTCCTGGCACACCACTCTACCAACGGATGCAGCGTGAGGAGCGATTGCGGGACGCTTCGACCGGCGACCAGTTCGGCCGGCCGAACTTCGTGCCCGCCATGGGCGACGAGCGCCTCTTGCGCGGCTACGCCGACTTGATGGCGACGCTCTACTCTCCTCAGGCATACTTCGAGCGCTGCATGAACTACGTGGATCTGGTGGACGGCGACCGTGAGGTCTTTGGAGCCGGAGCTCGAAGCGGCCTCGCCGTAGCGCGCATCATCTTCACCCTCGGCGTCCTGTCGCGGTACCGCTTCTACTTCTGGAAGCTCCTGTTCAAGGCGATGTTCAAGGGCGGCGCAGCTGTCACCCGCGCCGTCACCCAAGCTCTGCTCGGCGCGCACCTCATCGATTACACCGAGCAGCACGTCCTGCCGCGCTTGCAGCAGTCCCTCGAGGAAACAGAGCAGCCCGAGCTCGCACGGGGGCGCATGCCCCGCTTCCTACCAGTGATCCAAGCCAGCTAGGAGCCTGTGAGTCAGCCGGCCAAGCCCAACAGCTGCAGCGCGATCCAGCCGCCTGCGGCCGCGGCCAAAGGCACAGACATGTTGTCGTCTACCCGGCGGCTGAACAGCTCTGCTGCTGCGGCCGGTGCCGCTGCTGATGCGGCGATGATGAGCGCGGCGCTCCAGCCGAGCTGGGCGTGGAAAATCACGATGGTGGCGAAAGCGACCAGTGTGCCCACGGCGGCGAAGGTCAAGCTTCCTTCGAGACTGCGGCCGTTGACCAGCTTGGTCTTGCCGTAGCGGCGCCCCACATAGGCCGCTGCTGGATCGGCAAAGCCGAGCACGACCACAGCGATGCTGCAGCACACCAGCGGGCAGGTCAGGCCGAGGATCGCCAGGGCGGTGCCGTACCAGGTCGAGGAGTTGACGTGATGGGCCTCGTGCGGGTGGGCGATCTTCTTGAAGATCCACATCAGCACGTCGTTGGCGCGGTCCGAGAAACGACGCCAGATCTCTAAGCCCCAGAACGTGGTAGCAAACACCACCGGGACAATCGCTCGCATTCGCGGGCTCAAAACGACTTCGAGCAAGAACAAGCAGATGATGCCCGTGAGCACATGCACGAGGCTGCGCGTATGGTTGGTGGGTCGCAGGCTCGGTAGCTGGATCGACCAGGCTTTGAGGCTGGCACTGAGCGACTCGTACGCTTGACCGAGCTGCTTGCGGTAGTTGGCCCACGCCGAAGGCGCTTCTGCTGTGGACAGATCGGCTTCGGGTACGCGGTCACGCAGCAAGTGATCGAGCTGCTGCAACCGTTCGATCAGTGGTGCTGGCTCGAGCGCATCGACGTGTGAGGAGCTGCCCAGGATGCGCGCAACAGCGGAAGCGATCGTGGCGATGCGATCCCGCAAGCGGATCTCGATGCCGTCGCGCCAACGCACCGGATCGATGTCGCGCAGCAACTGGTGCAGCTCGAGCGCAATGGGCTTGCTGTTGACGGCGAGCGCCTGAGACATATCGGCGCTGTAGGCTATCAGAGGCGCCCGGCTTCTTCCGTCACAATCAGGTCATGAACGAGCCCTCCAGGCCATCGACTGGCCCCCATGGTACTGTGCCGAAATTGCGATGCACTGCGTCACGCGCGCGCCCATTGTTTTGCTGTTTCTCTTGACGGCGCTCGCTGCGTTCGGCTGTGCGCCTTCGGGCGACGGCCATGCTGGACGAGCGACCGTCACGCTCGAGCCCTGCCGCTTTGCGGGCTTGGGTCGCATGGCTGAGTGCGCCACGGTCGAAGTGTTCGAGGACCGTGACCTCAAACAGGGTCGAAAAGTGCCGCTGAAGGTCGTGGTTCTTCGCGCTCGCGGCAGCTCACCGTCGCCTGATCCGTTGTTCTTGCTCGCGGGCGGTCCCGGCCAGGCAGCCACCGAAGCCTTCGCCCCCATGTTGGCTAGTTTCGGTTCTATCGCCAACAGCCGCGATATCGTGATGGTCGACCAGCGTGGAACGGGCAGCTCTGGACCCCTCGATTGCGAAGTAGACAAGGGGCTCGCCGAGCAGCTTCGGGACCGCGGCATGACGCGAACGGCGACGCGTTGCGTCAAGCAGCTCCGCAAGAATTTCGATCTGACAAAATATGTCACCCCCATTGCAGCCGATGATCTCGATGATGTTCGGGCTGCGCTCGGCTACCAGCGCATCAACCTACTCGGCGTGTCCTATGGCACACGCATGGCGCTTGTGTATGCGCGCCGGCACCCGGACCATGTCCGCACGATGGTCATCGATGGTGTGGCGCCGACCGACATGGCCATTCCGGCGAGCTTTGCCGCCGATGGCCAGCGCGCGTTCGATGGGGTGTTGCGCGCTTGTCACGACGAGGTGGCATGCCGGCGAGCTTTTGGTGACCTTCGCTCGAAGTTGAAGGAACTGCTAGCGGGTTTTGGGAGCGCGCCCGTCCAGATGCAGGTGCGCCATCCCCGTTCTGGAAAGCCGCTCGACTTGTCGGTGAGCCGCGAAGTGATAACCCAGCTGCTGCGCGGCTTCTTGTACGCGCCCGAGCTCGTAGCCCTCTTTCCCTTGACGATCCAGCGGATGACCGAGGGAAGCTATCAAAGCTTCATCGCTCAAGCCGTCACGCTGGGCGAGGCCGCGCAAGAGCAGATGAGCTACGGCATGTTCTTGTCGGTGGTGTGCGCCGAAGATCTGCCAAGCGTCGATGACGCGATGCTGCGCCAGAGCGACGGCACGATGCTCGGACGGGCAATCGTTCAGGAGTTTCGCGAGGCGTGTGCCCTCTGGCCACGAGCGAAGGTGGATGCCGGCTACGGGCAGCCCACCAAGTCCAACGTGCCCACGCTGGTGCTATCTGGCGCGCTCGATCCAGTCACCCCGCCGCGTTGGGGCAAGCACGTGCTAGCGCATCTGCCAAATGGTCGGCACCTGGTGGTTCCCGAGGCAGGTCATGGCGTGAGCACCCGCGGTTGCGTGCCTTCGCTCATCAGTGACTTCATCGATGCGGCCAGCGCCAAGGAGCTGAAAGCCGATTGCATCAAAGACTACCATCGCCCCGATTTCTTCATCGACTATGCCGGACCGGCGCACTGAGTTGCCATGATTGAGGTCCAAACCCTGCAGAAGCATTACGGCGAGGTCGTCGCCGTGCAGGACGTGTCCTTCGTGGCGCGCGACGGTTGCATCACAGGACTGCTCGGGCCCAATGGTGCCGGCAAGACGACGACCTTGCGCATGCTGTCAGCGCTGGTTCGCCCCGACCGCGGCAAAGCGCTCATCGATGAGATCGACGTCATGCAACGCCCTCGCGCGGCGCGCGCCAAGCTCGGCATGTTGCCCGATGCCCGCGGCCTCTATCCCCGTCTCAGCGCGCGCGAGAATGTTCGTTACTACGGACAGCTGTACGGCTTGAGCGGCCCGCAGCTCGAGCAGCGCATCGACGAGCTGATCGACTTGCTCGACATGGGTTCCATAGCCGATCGCCGGGCCGCGGGTTTCTCACAAGGTGAGCGCATGAAAGTGGCCATCGCCCGTTCCATCGTGCACGCCCCCCAGAACATCGCTTTGGACGAGCCGACCAACGGCCTGGACGTGATGAGCATCAGGGCGATGCGCCGCTTCATTCGTGAGCTGAGTCAAAGCGGCCGCTGTGTGGTGCTGTCCAGCCACATCATGCAGGAGGTATCAGCGCTCTGTGACGAGATCGTGATCATCGCCGAAGGCAAGGTGTGCGCGTCGGGCACGCCGGATGAGCTGCGTGCCCAGGCTGGCCTGGAGTCTCTCGAAGAGGTCTTCGTCAAGCTCACGCTGGGCGATCGCTACGGCAGCGAAAACGAGGAGCTGCAATGAACACCATCTGGGCGGTTTTTCGCAAAGAGATGCTCGACAGCTTTCGCGACAGACGCTCACTGATGAGCTTGTTGTTGTTCCCTTTGATGGGTCCGGTGTTGGTCTCGTTGTTGCTCACTCATGCGGTCGACCGTGTCGCCGGGACGGATGACATCGAGCTTCCCGTCGTCGGCAAAGACCACGCCCCCGCGTTGGTGGCGTTCTTGGAAGAAAAAGGAATCAAAGTCGTCGCGCCGCCAAAGCATATCGAAAGCGCAGTGCGTGAGCGCGAGGTCGATATGGTGCTGGTGATCGACGAGGACTTTGCAAAGCACTTCCGCGAGGGTCGTCCCGCCACGCTGCAACTCGTCATCGACGCCTCACGTGATGATGCCCGCGCCACCGTAAACCGTGTGACCGAGCTCTTGCAGACTCACGCCCGCACTGTTGGGGCATTACGTTTGTTGGCTCACGGGGTCAGTCCTGAGCTGTCTCATCCGTTGCGGATCGACAGAGTGGATCTGTCGACAGCGCAAAAGCGCGCGGCGGTCTTCCTCAACATCATCCCCATGTTCGTGCTGCTCGCTGCATTCGTCGGGGGCATGTACACCGCCACCGACGCTACGGCCGGTGAGCGTGAGCGGGGCTCACTCGAGCCATTGCTCATCACGCCAGCGACGCGGCGCGGGTTGGTCATCGGAAAATGGCTGGCGGCGGTGGTCTTCGCATCGCTCAGCGTGATGTTCACTTTGGCGTGCAGTCTCATTGCCCTGAGCCGTGTGCCTGTCCATCGCTTAGGCATGTCGCTGGCGCTCAACCCCGCAGATGTGGCCGGCGTGCTTCTGGCTACCATCCCGCTCACGCTGTTCGTGTGCGGTCTGCAGATGCTCGTGGCCTGTTTCGCCCGCAGCTTCAAAGAGGCGCAGACCTATCTCTCGCTCATGATGTTGGTGCCGATGTTGCCGGCAATCCTGCTGATGGTCGAGCCCATCAAGAGCGCCTCTTGGATGATGGCGATTCCGGTGCTGGCCCAACAGGTCTTGCTCAGCGACATGATTCGGGGCGAGGCCTTGCAGCCGGCGGGCTTCGTTCTCGCTGCGGTCATCGCAACGCTCGCCGGTTTGGTCTGTGTTCAGATCACGGCCATGCTGTTTCGCCGCGAAGGCATCATCTACGGTCGCTGACTCGCTGTGGCCGTTCAGCCTATCGAGTGCTGCAGTTCGCTGATATGGTCCCGCCCCGTTGCCGGAGGTTCATCATGAGACTGAGCACATGTGCGATTCTGTTTACATCGGTCCTCGCGTTCGCAGCTTGCGAAGAAGGTGGCAAGGACACAGCGAGCGCCAAGCCCGACAAGGCGACCGAGACCGCCAAGCCAGCGCCCAGCGGACCGACCAAGGCAGCGAAGGCTGGCGGTAGTGCTGCAGCCGACCTGCCCAAAGTCGACTCGGAGCGAAAAGCTGACAAGGCCGTAGTCGAGGCGCCCAAGGCTCCTGTCACCAGCCCGAGTCAGCAGACTTACTCGATGGATGCCATCAAGAAGATCCCCGACAATTGCTCGAAGCCTTTCGTCATCATGTCGACGGCTCCCAACAAGGTTGGTCAAGACTATGCGTGGACCTGGTCGCGGCAGGCCATGTTGGCCAACCAGCAGTTCAAGGTTGTCGACGGCGAGCCCCAAGTCCCGGGGCAGGTCAGCTTCCAGCTGCACCTCGCTGCGCCCAAGTTCAACAAGGCCTGGGTGCTGGTCGCCAAATGCAAAGATGGCGGCACCTGTAATCGCCTGGCGGCGATGTACAAGGCCATCGTCAAAGGCGCGGCGGCCTCGCCAGTTTGTGGCAAGCTGCCCATGGACTTGAGCCCCGTCACCTTCAAGAAGCCCGTGCTTCGCGAAGCGGGTTTTTCAACCAATACCCTGCCCGGCGCCAAGGATGGCGTAGGCCTCTGTGCCAGGCTGCACGCCTGCACCATCGCCATGGACCCGTCCAAGGCTTCGACGGTGAACATCGGCCTGCAGTGCCAAAAAGCGCCGAGCAAATTCAAGGTGCAGTGTGCACGCAAGTACCCTTGCGCCGAAGTCATGAAGTGTCTTGGCAACTGACGACGTTCTGAAACCAGGCTACGCGCTCATCGAAGGTGAGAGCGGTGTGCCCATCAAAGCATGGGTACGGGGCGTTGCGCTCGAAGACGCCGCCCGGCAGCAGCTGCTCAACGTGGCTCAGCTGCCCATCGTCTACAAATGGGTGGCGGCCATGCCCGATGTGCATTGGGGGATGGGCGCCACCGTCGGTAGCGTCATCCCAACCCTTGATGCCATCATCCCGGCCGCGGTCGGTGTCGACATCGGTTGCGGCATGATGGCGGTGCAGACGAGTTTGGGCGCGGAGGATTTGCCCGATCGTCTCTATTCTGTGCGCCGTGCAATCGAACGAGCGGTTCCCCATGGTCGCACCAACCATGGCGGCAGTCGCGACGAGGGCTCCTTCAAGAAGCCGCCCGCCGCTGCCGAGAAGGCCTGGCGTGGGCTCAAGCGGGGCTACAAGCGGATCATCGAGGCGCATCCGAGTCTCGATCGAGGCAAGTCGATTCAGCAGCTTGCCACGCTCGGCACGGGCAACCATTTCATCGAGGTTTGCCTCGATGAGCAACAGCGGGTCTGGATCATGCTGCACAGTGGATCGCGCGGTGTGGGCAATCGCATCGGCAGCCACTTCATCGCGTTGGCGCAAAAGGACATGAGGCGCCACTTGGCCAACCTCCCTGACGAAGCCTTGGCCTACCTTCGTGAGGGCTCCGACCATTTCGACGACTACGTGCACGCTGTCGAGTGGGCGCAGCGCTACGCCCGTTGCAATCGCGAGCTGATGATGGAGCGCGTGATCGAGGCGTTGCGCTCGCTGCGCAAGCTGCCGCCCTTCAAGGCGAAGCTGCAGGCCGTCAACTGCCACCACAACTACGTCAGCCGCGAGCAGCACTACGGTCGTGAGGTGTATGTCACACGCAAAGGGGCCGTGCGCGCCGGTCAAGGTGAGCTCGGCATCATTCCGGGCAGCATGGGGGCCCGCTCCTACATCGTGCGCGGACTTGGCAATCCCGAGAGCTTCGAGAGCTGCAGCCATGGGGCCGGCAGGGCGATGTCGCGGCGCAAAGCCAAGCGGCGTTTTTCGGTCGAAGACCACGAGAAAGCAACCGCCGGCGTCGAGTGCCGCAAGGACAAGAACGTCATCGACGAGACGCCGGGCGCCTACAAGCCCATCGACAAGGTGATGAAAGCACAAGCCGACTTGGTGGAGGTTGTCCACGAGCTGCGCCAAGTCGTTTGCGTCAAAGGCTAGCTCCGATTGTCGGTTTCTGTTTGGCGAACGCCGGCGTGTCGCTCACAATCCCCCCGATGACTGGCCTGACTCGCACTTCTTTCTTTTGGATCCTCCTCGCGGGGGTAGCGGTGGCTTGTGGCGCACGCGATGGCGTTCACGCTCCGTGGGGGCCAACGCCAGCGACGAGCAGCGGCCTAGGCGGTACGACCAGCATGGGTGGTGGCGGCTCGGGAGGTGAAGGCGGCGAGCTGCCCGCATGTGTAGCGGGTGAGACGCTGGCGTGCGGCATCGAAGTTGGTGAGTGTGAGCTGGGCGAGCGCCTCTGCGAGAATGGTGAGTTCGGTGAGTGCCAAGGGGCGATCGGGCCCATCGTCGAGCTCTGCAACGACCTCGACGACGACTGCGACGGCAACATCGACAACGGCTTCGGACTCGGCCAGGCGTGTGATGGGCCGGACTCGGATCTTTGTCTCGATGATGAGATGACCTGCAACGGCTGCTCAGCAGGGACCGACAACCTCGAGAGCTGCAACGGCAAGGACGACAACTGCAATTCCATCATCGATGCCGATTGTGACTTCGGCGATTGCCAGCCTCAGTTGACTGTTACTGGCTCAACGCCCTCCTCACCGAATTGCATCGACTTTCCCGTCCAGGCCGGATCCAAAGGGATAATCCAGTACCCCTGCACTGGGGGAATGGTGTCGGCCATGCTCGGTGCCATCTCGTTCAGCGGCTCGGTCACCAACGGTCAAGTGTCGCTCCACGGTATGGAGCAGCAAGAGGGGCCCC
>CAZRGL010000129.1:1300-1922 GCA_964599485.1 uncultured Polyangiaceae bacterium | reverse complement strand
TGGCAGATGGACCACTACATCAAAGGGTCCATTCCCAGCGGCACGCTGCAGTACTCCTACACCGAAAAGCTCCTGACTCCGGGTCCGGGTTGTTGGTTTCCGTGTACCGAGACCGGCACCGTCAAGATCGACTGGTGACGGCGCTACCATCGAGAAACAACGTTTCTTCAAAGTAGTCCTGCCCGTTCTGTCGAGTTGTGGGTCGTACAGATGAGCCGGCGCTCAGGCGCCGAGCTTTCCGCTCCAACAAACGACAATCACGGAGAATTCTCATGCAACTGAGCAAACGATGGAATGACTGGGACGTACTCGGCGTAGCAGGGGTAGGGGGCGGCGTAGGCGGCGCCGCCGGAGTCTTCACGTTTCACTTTCGCGACCCTGGCGGCGACGTGGCTGTGATGAAGCTGACCGCGGCTGGCATCGGTGGCGGTGGATTCGGCGGCTCGGTCGGCGGCAGCTATTCGCGGATCTACCCGGGTGTCTCATTCAGCATCAACGACCTGACAGGTGCGGCGGGGACCATCTTCTCGGCAAGCGCGGGTTTCATCGTTGCTTGGTCGGTGACCACCATCGGCGCCGTGGGCGGCCGCCCAGGGGGGGTGGGGGGGGGGGCGCGGGGGGG
>CAZRGL010000129.1:980-1290 GCA_964599485.1 uncultured Polyangiaceae bacterium | reverse complement strand
AGAGTGTTGGTGGGCTCACCGCCTCTGCGGGAGCGGGGCTCGTCAAGCTCTACGGCAGCTGGACCCACCACGGCACCTACTGACTCAACCCCGCTCATTCACAGTTGAGCTTGACCCGCTCGGCCAGGACTCTGAAGTCGTCGTTGGCAGTGATGTCGACGTTGCCGCGCGCCGACTCGATGGCCACCTCATGGGCAATCGTCTTGGCGCTCTTGCGCACGACACTGGAGCGATTGCCGTCGACGACCTCCTTCAGATTGCCGCCGGTGCGGTGCTCGATGCCCCGTTTGGCGCGTACCCGGAAGCGATC
>CAZRGL010000129.1:0-970 GCA_964599485.1 uncultured Polyangiaceae bacterium | reverse complement strand
GTCCACAGCCCCTTTTGATTCGAGGGCGAGCTCGGCCGAGCGAAAGCGCAGCACCGGCCCCTGCTCGTTGAAGGCTATCTGCAGCTCGACCTCACCGCTCGGGCTGCGGACCACGAGCCGCTCGCCGGCGGCGTCCTCTTCGGCAACGACCGTACGACCCGAAGCCATGGCCAGCTCTTGCGGCTCGGCCTCCAGCGTGCGCTCGGCCACTTCTTCGATGAGGCGGGAAAGCTCTGGCTCTCGTTCGGTGACCGTCGCGGTACCGGGCTCTTGTTCGGCGTTAGGCTTGGTGTCCATGTGTATTTCTCCGCCTGCGAGCGATGACACATACCCCGCGAGCCGGATTTGGGCAACGCTCGCGGCGCCCCTGCTGCCGGCATCGCCAAGCACGATTTGATCGCTGGCGGTCGCCGCGTGAAGCCGAGTTGGCGAAGGGCATATCTGGCTTGGTGACGAGCCGTGCAACAACGCCCACCATCAGTGCCAAGGCCGAGGGCAAGAAGAGCTGGTCGACCACGGTCACTGTTGGTGAAACCAAGACCGACGTTCCGGTGAACGTTCCGCTGCTGGAACCCGAGGTGGTCAAATCACCACCTCCGCCTCCACCACCGCCACCACCGCCACCACCGCCTCCGCCCCCGCCGCCGAGCGGCGTTCATGTGCTCGTACCGATCGGTTTCGCTGTTGGTGGCGCAGCGCTGGTGGCCGGCGCCATCACGGGTGGCCTATCGCTTTCCAAAGCGGGGGACATCACCGAAGCATGCGGCGACACGTGCCCGCCAGATCAAGAGGATGCTCTCGACAGTGCGATCATGCTCGCCAACATCTCCAACGTCACCTTCGGGGTCGCCGCCGTCGGTGTGGTGCTGGGCGTCGTGGGTCTCACGCTCGATCCCGGCTCCTCGGCTCCCACCGAGCAAGCACTGCACCTCAAGCTGGAGGTGTAATCCATACTGATTTTAAGAAAAAA
>CAZRGL010000128.1:8119-21196 GCA_964599485.1 uncultured Polyangiaceae bacterium | reverse complement strand
GGCGCAGCGGAACAGTGAGCCGCCTTCGCTGGGCCTGATGACCGTGCTCCAGTCCGTTGGTCCTATCGTTATCAACACGCTCGGAATGAGCTCACTGTCGCAGTCCTTGAGCGCTTCATCTCCAATCCGCACGCTCTCGCCGCTGGGGCAGCTGAACTCGGAGGTCCAGCCGTCAGCCACGGCCGGGTCCCATACGCTTTTCATGCCGATGTTCCCAAGTGGCGTAGTAATGACGGTGACATCATCGCTGCTCTCGCGCCGGGCGCAGGGCTTGCCGTCGATGTTTACGGTGAAATTGAAGGAGTTGCTGGCCAGCTCACCGCTGAGGGGCTGATCGAGAACCACCGTGTTGCCAGAAGGATAGAGGCAGGTCACTCCATCGGGTTGTTCCACGGCTGGCGGTTCAGTGTCGGGATCTGCCGTCGGCGAGCATTGTGCGTAGACCGCGGCGATCGCCTCGCGAAAGCAGTTGGGCTTCTCGAAATAGCCGCAACTGACGAGCTCAGTGGATCCTGACTGAGCCCCCTCCGGCTGAGCCCCTTCCTGCAGCGTGCAGCCGGTCGTGAGGCTGATGGCCATTGCCACCGCTGCGGTGGTCCAAGAAACGAGTTTGCGCCCTAGTCTCAAGCGGTCAGCTGGCATTGCTCCCCCTCAGGTCGGTCGATGTCGCGCTGCTCATGCGAAACAAGACTTATCAGAAGTGAAAGCGTAACGGGCACCCAAACCGGCTCAACCTGCGAGCTGATATCGACGCGCGTTTTGGTGGCTGAGCGCACGGCGATGGCAACTCATTACCCACAGCCGGAACTAAGTTGTAAGGTGGCGAAGCGTTGTCGAATCGAACGGATGGCGCCGAAGGGGCACCCGGCTCCGTTGGCGTCGACGGGCTGCCGGAGGGGCGAAAATGCTTGGTAGTTGGAAGGGAAGCGTCAGGGTTTCGGAGCTGCTGTCGTCGCTACTCGTGATCGCCGCGATCTTGGTATTGGCCTGTAATGGCGCTGAGACGCAACCGCAGCAGAACACAGCCAAGAGCTACCAGCTGCTCAGCGAAGGACAGGAGCAGGGTAGCTTCTCCCAGATGGAGATTTCGGGTGCGGATGCGGGGGTCGATGGCGGAGAGACCACCGTCACCCTGCGAGATGGCCGCATCAAAGGTAGCCTCGCTGTGAAGTTCGTTGGCTGGCTCCAAGATGCCAAGGATGGCAAGGTCGGCACCAAGAACCTGCAGGTCCTCGAGACCGACGCCCAGGGAAGCCTGCTCGATAAGTGGTATTTGCACGATGCCAGGCCGCTGGGCTGGACGATGAGCCCGCTCGACGGCAAAGGCAACGACGTCCTGACCGAGGAGATAGTCTTCTGTATCGAGTGGTTTGAGGAAGCGCGCCTGAGGCCACGTCGCTCGGTTCGCGTGGCGAGCATGGGTCGCTAAGCGCGCCGCTGCCGTCCCAACCCAGGTGGCTGCGCCATTGCAGCAGAAGGCTGGCGAAAGAACCGGGCTAGGTTCTCATGGCGCCTGCTGGCGGTTGTCGGATAGCGCGACAGCGCAGCGGTGGCTGTTTCCGGCACGCAGCGCAGCCAGCGCGGGGATCACGCTGAGGTAGATCAGGATTGCACGCTCCATACCAGCGTTGCTTTGGAGGAGCGCGCTAGCGATGGCCGTGCCGATAGCTGTAGCAAACCCAAACGCTGCCGCAGGCCAAGGTCGCTTACTGGCTGCCACAAACGCCAAGGCGACCAGTACGGCGCCGGGCAAGGCGGCAGGAGTGCTGCGTGCACTTTCCTCCACGAGATCCCAAACGAGCCCAAGGGTCATCACGACACACCCAAGCAAGAGCCACCGTTGCGTGTGGCGCTGCCAGACCCACGACGCGTTTGCTCCGCAAGAGGAGCACTCCGGAGCCAGCAGGTTTTGGCCACAATTCGTGCAGTTCACGGTACGTGATTATAGCCCCCCGACGCCCACGGCGCCGGCCAACATGAGGACGCCAACAGGTAGCGCCATATCGCATTGTGAGCGAACAGCTCGATGAGTTACTGGTGTACGGTTCTGAGTTCGATCCTCACGGCCGCCGTTGAAGTCGAGGTCATCGCTGAGAGGATCCCCCAATTGGTGCGTTTGGCGCCAAATCGCAGCTGCCGACTCAGCGCGTGAGGTGATAGGCGATCGCTTCGCGCGTCCACTCCAGCGCTGCTTTGTCCAGGCCCGCCCCGAGCATTACCGCCTGCGCGTCGCTGCGCGCCAGCAACGCGTAAGAACCCTTGTTGCCCACTTGCGCCACGTCCAAGTCCTCGAGCTCCTCGATGTCGAAGCTCATTTCGCGCGTGCGCAGCATGCCGCGCAACGTGAGCTTCAGGCCCTCGGGCGAGGCGACGATGGTGGCAGCTTCACGGCGCGGGCGGGTGCGGTGTTTGTTGATGGCGTACTGCCAGCCTGCGCCGAACAGAACGAGGAAGACGGCAAACCCGGCGAAGAAGGGAGCGTTGGCAGCAGTCCCTCGTTTGAGCCACCAGAGGAAAACGAGGCTGATGATCGCCACGTAGGGCAGTAGCGGTTTGCCGTCGAGCGGGGGGATTGGCAGCTCGATGGTGCCGACGTTTCCTTCGCACTGGTAATCCGGCACGTGCTCTGTTGGCCACGGGCGTTTGATCTTCTTGCCGCGCAGCAGACGACAGCGGAGCGACTCGTCGAGATCTGTGAGCGAGATTGTGCGGCGCGTGCCCTCGTCGTCCTCGTGAAGATCGACCCCCAATGCCTTGGCTACGAGCTCGGCTTGCCGCCGGGCCTCGTTGCGGTTGCTCAGTCCCACGATGACGAGGCGTTCATCGTCGTAAGCGAAGCTCAGCGTGTGCGTCGTGATGGTGACGCCCCCCAGATGGCTCTTGGTCGTTCGAGTGACGAGCTCGAGCTGATGGCCCTCGGGGATCGGGTCTACCGACTTGCGTAGCGGAAACCCTGGACCTCGCCAGCGCACGATGCCGCGTCGGACAGGGTCCAGGGCGACACCAGTGCTCGAAAAAGCAATCAGCCCTAGACCGAACAACAAGCCGACGGCGCTCATGATGAGCCACCCCACATCGACGGATTGTCCCAAGGAGTAGAGGCAAAGCGCCGTGACGAGCGCGCCAACGACGGCAATTACCCATGAGTGCTGGACACTCAGAAAGACGATTGGAGCCGTCTCCCGCGGGCCTGGCCGTCGATAGGGCACGGCGCTGGTGTTATCACGCGCTCAGACGTGGTGGTAGCGGCCCGCAGCTGACCCGAGGATTCGGCGTTGTACTACTCGATGTAGGAGCACGGATCGATCGTCGTAGCGACGTCTTCCACTGCCGTGCCGACCTGGACCACGTGGCCACGATGGCACCACGCTGACAGGGCAAGGGGACGCAACCCAACACCCTGCCGAAAGCCCATTGCCAGCCTGCGAGGCGCTACTGGACGCGTTTGGCCGGCCCCTTCTGGCCACCTTGTTGCCAGATCATCTCAGTGGCGGGTCCTTTTTCAGGGAGCACGAACTTCGCCGCCGCTGCTGTCATTCGCAAAACGAACTCAGTTTGGCTGAATGGGTAAAGACGGACCCGCTCCTGTCCGGGTGGTTTGACATAGAGCTTGTCGCCGTCGCGAAGGATCTCCATCACGATCCCGGGGGCAAGCTCGTAACGGCCCACGTAGCGTTCGAGCGTTTCGGCTGGAACCTGCACCATAGGCGGCAGATTGAGCTTCGCAGGCTTCCCAACCAGGATTCTGGCCACTGCGGAACCCACTTCGTTGATGGCGTAGGTCTCGCAGTTCGAGAGGACCACCAGCCCGTGTTGGCGCTTGCGGTTCAGCGCCACGAAGGTATGAAAGCCCCCTGTCTGCCCGTCGTGCCAGAGCGACCCGCTCGGGGAAATCTGCCATGCCAAGCCGATACCAGCCCCGAGGCCCACACCGTGCTTGTCATGCGTGCGGCGAATGGCGCCAGCGAGATCGCTAGGCGGATCGAGGTTCGCCTGCACGAAGGCAAGCATGTCCTTTGCCGTCGACCGCAGCGCCCCCGCCCCGGCGTAGGCCCGGTAGTCCCAGTTGGACACCGCCTCGCCCTCGGCGTTGTGGCCTTGCGCCATGCGCCCTCGCATCTCATCGGTGAGCGTGATGCGCGTGCTGTTCATGCCCAGTGGCTCGATGATCCGAGAAAGGAGCAACTGCTCGTAGGGCGTCTTGTCGCGCCGACTCAACAGCACTCCCAAAAGCCCGTAACCCAGGTTGCTGTAGGAGAACTTCGCTCCGGGCTCGGATTGGAGCTCGAGCCCTACCACATCACCGAGCAATTTGGCTTCGTCCTGTTTCGCCCAAGGATTGCTCAGATCTTTGAGCGAGAAACTCGGCGGGACGTTGGGCAAACCAGAGCTGTGGGTGGCCAGGTGTTTGAGTGTTATCTCCTTGTCGCTCTTGCTCGGCAAAGACACCCCCGGCAGATGGGCGCTCGCCTTGTCATCAAGCGCCACGATCTTTCGCTCGACCGCATCGCTGAGCAACAGCGCGGTGAAGATTTTGGTGACGGAACCGATTTCGAAAACCGTGTCGGCCGTGGGTGGCTCACCCGTGTCGCTGGTGCGGCCATAACCAAACAGCGAGCGCTTCCCCTTTTCGACTACGCCGATCACCAAGCCTTTGACCCACCCGTCTTTGATGATGGGCTCAATCACCTCGTCGAGCTTGGCCCGGAGCTGCGCGTTCGACGCTTCCGCGCTCGCCGAGACCTTCGCCGACTGGGTTGACTTGGGAGTGGGTGCTTCAGCGGGCTCCTGTGGACAGGCAACAAGGCCACCCGTTGCCGCTAGAAGTACCGCGAAATTGGCAGTCTTACCCATGGCGCCACGCTAGCACGACGGACTCAGGAAGCGGTGATGGGCAAGCTGATGAAAAATGTGCTGCCTTTGCCTATCTCGCTGTGCACGCCGACTTTGCCGTCGTGCGCTTCGACCAAGCGTTTGACGATGGCCAGGCCGAGGCCAGTGCTGCGCTCCCCCGCGGTCGGTCGGCTGGTGGCGCGGCCGAAGTCCAAGAACAGCTTGGGCAGGTCCCTTCTTTGCAACCCAGGCCCTTGATCGGCCACGCTGATCCTGACCCAGTCATCGTTCAACTGAGCCGAGATCGTCACCCGAGTGCCCCGCTCGGAGAACTTGAAGGCGTTGTCGAGCAGGTTGTTGATTGCCTGCTGAATTCGGTCCGGATCGATCACCACTTCGGGCAGCTTCCCGGCTAGCTCGAGCACGAGCTCAATCTCCTTGGTGCGGGCGAGCAGCTCGTTTGCAGTGTGGCAATTCCGGAGCAACTCTGCGAGGTCGGTAGGCCGTCGCCGCACCGTGAGTTGGCCCTGCTCGATGGCCGTGATGTCGAGCAGATCGTCGATGAGGCTCAGCATCCGTTGGCAAGCACTGTCCACTCTTGTCAGTACGCCACGCTGATTCTCCGGCACGCTGCCAAGTATCTCGTCGGTCAGCAAGCGAACGTAGCCACGCACGACGCCGATCGGGTTGCGTAGGTCGTGCGCCGCCATACCGAGAAAGCGGCTCTTGAGCTCGTTCAACTCCAACAGCTGTTGGTACATGCGGCCCTTCTCGACGATCACTGCCAAGTGGCCGGCGATTTCGACGAACAGCTCGACGTGTGCATCGCGGTAGGTGTTTGGCTCAATGCTCGAGAAGAAGACGAAGCCAATGGGCTTGCCCATGGTTATCAATGGACACGTCAAGCTGGAGCGGATGCCCTCTTTGAGAATGAGCTTGGTCGAGTGCGAGCTTGGGTGCTGCCGGGAGTACTCGCTCAGGTCGTTGATGATGCGCGGCTCGTCGGTGTCGATGATACGTTCGAGGCTGCTTCCTTGCAGCGGCGCGTTGTAGCCTCGCCCGATGTGCACATCTTCGTAATTCGCACGATGCCAACGAGTGCGCACCACTGTGCCGGCTTGCTGGTGCTCGAGCAGAGCGAAGCCGATGCGATCATAGGGAATGAGGGTACCGAAAGACTCGTAGACGTAGTCGAGCACCTCGTCGAGCACCAACCCCATGTTGACTTTTCGGGTCACTTCGGACAGTCGCTGCAGCTGTTCGAACCGGGTCTCCATGACCATACTCAGCTCGACCAGCGATGCGCCCAACGCACCGAGCTCATCGTCCAGATCCGCCGGGATGCTGCTGGGGCGGAACTCGCCCCTGATGATCGCTTCGGTGGCCGCGCGCAAAGCCCCGATTCGTGGGTCGCTCACTGTGCCCCCTTTGTGTCCCCAACAGGTGTGCTCAGCACCATAGCGTGGACTGCGCCCGCATGGAACCTCCCGTTACGTTGCTGCCATTTCCTGGTGATTTGGGCTGCGTCCAAGAGGTGATCACAAACTGACATCCTGCGCTCGCCAGCAGGTGGCGGCTCGGGTGTAGGATGAGTGCAGTGAGAAACAGTCCTAGCCCGAATCATCCACCGCGTCGCCGTGAGCGTCGCTCCACGCTCGTTTGCAAGCACGACTCGTGGGGTGGAGGAAGTGCTTGATCATGGCCCCTCCCAAGCGAAAGTCCCGGCGCTTCACGCTGCATTTCTACAACGTGTGCTTTGTGGGCACCGGCAAGGTCAAGCGCTACATATGCGGAGGCGATGTAGCGCTCGACAAGAACCGCAATAGCGGACGGGCTCGAACAGGCAATACCGCCAAAGCGCGCCAGTCGAGGGCCAGAGGGAAGATCTATGCTCCGCTCGTCGACCTTGATTCTAGCGGGGTCAAGAAGTCCTTCATCAAACACGTGAGACCTCACCTGATCCCCGGCGACACCATCAAGCGTGTGCGGTTCTATGCTGGTCACGGCGGCCCAGCCGAGATCGTCGCGATGACAATGCCGATAAAACTCGACACCCTGGCTGGCTTCGAGACCAAGACGCCTGTGCCTCGGTTGGCCTCCAACGTCACCTTCGACATCATGTCCTGCAAGACGGCTGCCGATCCGCCCAATTTGCCCAACCAAGGGAAGTTCTTCCTTTGTCAATTCAGCCGGGTGTTCTCAGCTGGCAAGGCCACCGTGCGCGGAACGACGAAGGTGATCACCGCCATGGGCGTGGTTTCCGAATTCCGTGGCGGCGTGGTCAGTATGAAGTGGCCGGGAGCTGCGGGCTGTCGCAAGTGCAGCTACTACTACGATGTGAGCTCCGGTAGCAGTGGATCTGCTCCGGCAGGCAGGTGTCCTGGAATCTCCAATCTCTAAGACCACCCGGCGACCAGCTGCGTATGTTCTAGGTTGTTCTAGCCATGCCTGGCAGCAAGAAACCGCCTCGATACCGGGCTCGTTTCGCCAATGAGCACATTTAATTAGAACGATTGCGCGGCTAGCGGGTCTAAACCAGATGACGATGCTCATGACTC
Organism: uncultured Polyangiaceae bacterium; assembly: GCA_964599485.1. Lineage (GTDB taxonomy): Bacteria > Myxococcota_A > Polyangia > Polyangiales > Polyangiaceae > JAPYTK01. Next base: position 13,805 of record CAZRGL010000128.1, on the reverse strand, counting down.
GATCTGTCTTGACGAAGACACTGCTAGCGTTTCTGGCGCTCGCTGCGGCGGCCTGCCATACGCCCACGACGACCATGTTGGTCGACAACACCCTGCCGCTCAGCCCGCCCCAGCCACCACTCGCTGAGCCAACCCCAACGAGCACGCCGTCAGCTAGCCCGCCCCCAGTTGACCCGGATGCGGCCAGCCCGTCCTCCGCCCTGTCTCCCGCGGCTAGCGCGGCAAACAGCACTCAGAGCACCCCAAAGGAGGGTGCTGAGGCCGACGCGCCCGCGCGCCCGAGGACCAACACCGACCCGTTCCGGACCGACTCGCTGGACGGCAACGAATTCGGCCGCAAGTTCGTGAAACAGATTCTGCGCGAGCCCGGGGCCCCGCCCGTCAAGCCAGACGAGGACGCTACAACGACCTCATCTACGGCTGGCGAATCCGACGATTGATACGGGTCTAGAGCAGCGTCACTTCTCGTAGCTCGTGCACGGCTTTGCGGGTTGATCCGCTCGTGGTACGCAGCGCCATGCGCAATTGTTGTGTCATTCTTGCGGTTGCAGCCCTCGGCTGCGCAACACCAAAAGTGGTCGAGTCGCCCTTACCGACAGCTGACTTCGATCAGCAACGAGCGGGCGTGGCGTTGCCAAAAGCCGACGGCACCAAGATTGTGCCTCCGCCGCTCGCCAGTGTGCTGGTGACTCCAACTCAAATGCTGCTCGAAGGTGACGACTACCCCATCGCCTTGCTCAGTCAGGATGAGCGCGGGGCGCGTGGGTCAAAGGGCTTGCCCAAACGCTACAAGCGGAGCGGCGAGGCTGATCTATTCATCAGTCCGCTCTACCAAGGCCTCGCGCACCTCGGAGCCGAAATGAGCCCGCCCTCGGACGACCGGAGCATCGTTGTGCTGGCAGATGGCGCGACGCCGTTCCGGGTCATGATGGAGGTTGTTTACACGGCCGCTCAGGCCAAGTGCCGCACTTGGATCGGCGTAGCACCAAAAGGGCAGCAAGCGATTCCAATCGAGATCCCCCCGAAGCGCGCTGGGACGACTAGGAGGCTGCGGTCCATCTCGTTGAATCTCAACGTCTTGATTACGAGCGACGGCATTAGCCTGAAGACCTCATCAGGGAGCATTGCGACCGGCTGCGAGAGCATCGGCCGGGGCGTGACAGTACCCAAGAACAAGGCAGGAGCGCACGATCTCGCTGCCCTCACGAAGTGCGCCCAATCGCTCAAGAGCCAAAATGAGCGATTTGCGAAAGAAACGCGCTCGATGCTGACTGCGAGCCCGGACACGCCATTGCAAACGATTGTCGATGTAGTGGGGGTGCTACGTGCCCCGACGCTCTTTCCCAAGGTCGCCTGGGGGGTGATGAAATGAGCTGGCTACGCCTATGGGTTACCTCGTTGACGCTGATGCTACTTGGCTGCAGCAGGCCGTATGTTGCCGAGCAAGTGACCCAGTGGGGCCAGAGCGCCGATCTCGCGCATCTGGCTGCTGCCGTGAAGAGCAGCGAAGCACAGGACGCGGTCCGCGCTCAAGCAGCTGTTGCGCTACTTCAAGCGTCGCCTATCAAAGGTCGCTATCGCGGCATCGATGCTTTGGTCGCGACACTGCGCAGCATCGATGCAGCAGAGCGTAGCCGCGTCCTGATACCGGTAGTCACCGCGATTGCAGCCAAGCTGAGCGAGGCCGATGGCGACAACGTTGCCTACAAAGACGCCGGCTACATGCTGCTGATCGACGACCATGTCGTCAAAGGCCCACTGCTCGCCGCCGGAGAAGCTGCCAGCACACTTCGCAAAGCGCTCACCAATTGGGCCGTGACGGACTTCAGCGCGCGCTCTTTGGATTCGAACCAACGTTATGGGATGTCGCTGCTGTTCCAAGTGCTAGGACCGAACGCGGTGGGCAAGCTGGTGCCGCTCCTGAAGACCGAAAAACGCAAGCGAGCCATCGTCCACATCATTGCAAAACAGGGTGCACCCCAGGTGCTTGAGCAAGCCAGCGGTGCGATCGTGGCGCTCATCAAAGAGGCCGCAGCAGCAGCGTGGCGCGCCGGGCAGAAGAAGGTGTTGATGGAGGCCAACAGCCGAGCAGGATTTTCACCGACCCCGCGACAGCTCGAGGCACAGCTGAGGCAGTACCAAGATGAGCACCTCGTGCGCCTCTTCAGCTTCGCAAAGAAGATCGGTGGTGCAGCCGTAGTCAGTCATTGCCTCGAGCTGGGGGCTGACGAAGCACAATCGAGCAAGCGTCGGCAAGTCGCTCTAGCGGCGCTGGCTGGGAACATCGCACCCAACAACGCTGAAGCGACCACGAAGCTGCTCGCTCTGGCGGCCAAAGACGGCACGCCGCCCATCGTGCTCGATCATGTGCTGAGGCGGATCAAAGAGCTGCCGCGCGGCAAAGTCGCCGCTGGGCTCTACGAGATCTTCAAGAAGCGCGACTGGAAGTACCGTCGCGCAGCGGCCAGTACCCTCCTCGAGCTGTCGTCGACTGAGCACATAGCGGAGTTTCTCGGCAAACTCGACGACAACGCCACGAAGAACTTCAGCTTGCCTGAGGCAATCACCTACGGAGCGCGACTCGGCGAGCTGACGGGGGGCAACCCGCGAGCGATTCTCACTGCCCACATGAAGACGGGCCGGGCGCCCTCCCGCTTGTCGGCCCTTGCCTATTGGTACACCCACGGCGCCAAAGCCGACGTCGCCCGCGTTCTGCCGTACGGCGATGACAGCCAATCGATCCCTCAGTGTGAGGACGAGGCCGGGTGCCACTGGCAGTGCATGGTTGCCCGGGGCGAAAACAAGACCGTGCAAACCGTCGGTCAGTTCGTTCGCTACTGCGTCGTCCCGAAGCTGGAGCGGTCAAAGTAGCTCAGCGTCTTTTGGTTCCGGCCACCCCTTTTGAAATCACCAAAACCGTGATTTCGAGCCGGGATGGGTGGGTCATCCTTCGTTGAAATCATGGTTTTGGTGATTTCGAGCCGGGATTCTCCGCCAGGATCTGCTGCACTGCCCATTCGGTCTGGAAAAAGAAATCACCAGAGCTGCCGATATAGCGAATCTTCATTTGGGAATCGACGATGATTCCATTGGGAAAAAACGGATCGAACGCTGCAACGCTACCTAACTTGCTGAAGAACGGATCCGTCACCACATATACGCCATCGCTATATCCCAATTCCTCTTTGTAGGTGGCGGCGTAGTCGGCGGTGGCCACTTTGCCGCCGGCGTCTGCGCCCACCACCAGCACGGCCTCCAGTCCTAGGTGGTGGTACTTCTGAAAGAGCTTGTCGTGTTGCGGTGCTATCTCTTCGCAGGGCTCGCACCCACCGGCTGATAGGATCATCCAAACCGCTTTGGCTTTGCCGCAGAAACTGTGCAGGGCCAGTTGGGTGTTGCCCGGTGCATCCCAGGTCACGTTGGCGCTAAAGTCACCAACCTGTTTGCCTGTGCCCTGCGCCGGCGTGTCGCAGGTCGCAGCGCTGCCGCCGCTGCCGCCATGATTGGCCGCTCCGGCGCTGCCCCCCTGCTGACTCTGGCCGCCGCCGCCCGCCGAGCCGTTTCCGCCGCCGGCCGATGTTTGTTGCTGCTCCTCAGGCTTCTTGTTGTCGAGTACTCGGATGTTCGTGCCGCAAGCCACTACACCCAACGCCAGCAATGAGATGATTCCTAGGGTTGCGGACTTCGTCATGGGTGCGTCCTCCGTCGGTCGGTGTTCCTTGGGGCAGCGGTCCGCCTTTGATCTGGTCGGACAGGTGGCGCGGGCCGTTCGGGCAACGGACAGCGAAGGACCGCGGTGCCGCGAACTCCAAGAGGCATCTGGCGCCAAGAAGTTGCAAAATGGGTGGGATGTTCGCCTACATTTTCAGCTGGGCCAGATGACGGATTCCTTCCGTAGCCCTGAGTGAAATGGCCCGCCGCATCGCGCGGGCTCGAGCGGGGGTGAGCAATCCGCGCAAGATTGCCGCCAATGCGCAGAGTCGCATTTTTGGTGGGACACGCACCTGCACGCACGCGGCACCAAAGCCGACATCGCTCGAGCCCTGCTGTGACTCAATGATCGTTCATTGCGTCCTGCAAGGTTTGCCATAGCGGTTTGGATTTGGGCACGACGTCTTGTCGGCCGTACCACCAGAAGAATCCTCCGACGAAGCGTTCGTGATCGACGATGAGATCGCGGTAGTAGCGCTGCATGTACGCTGCTTTCTTGGTCGCCTTGGTCGTGCCGCACTCACCGATGCCGAGCGCCGAATTGGGGAAGAGCTGCGCGAGCTCGACGAAGACCGCTTGCCAATCCGGTTGAATGTCTTCGCAGTCGTCTTCGTAGTAGCTGACCCACACGTAATCGAGACCGGCTTTCATTGCTTCGGGCACGTGCTTGGACGCCCAGGTGGTCATGTGATGCTCGGGTTGCGACCAGCAGTTGTTCGCGGTCGCTACGCCGCCGTCGTAAGCGCCGTTGTAATAGAGCGTGAGTGCCGTCTTGCCCCCCTTGGCTTTGACGGCGTCGTACGCCCCCTCAATCTTCGCAACCACCTCGGCGTTACTGCCTGCGCCTTTGACCCACTCGCCGTTGATCTCGTTACCGATCTCCCAAACGGCCACGACATCACCGAGTTGGTCGAGGTATTCATTGGCGCGTGCGACGTACTCGGCGACCGAGTAGTCTTTGACGTAGAACGAGTCGACGAGCTCGCCCATCACCTGGCAGGATTTCGCTATCTCGCGCACCGCGGCGTCGTACACCGTCGCCGCCACGTACTCGTCGAAGACGATGCGAGTCATCATGTCCTGGGAGAAGGACCCGATTGCCTCGACAATCTCGGTTCGGTCAGCATCCCATTGCCCGGCATCGTCCAGGGTCAGGCCCCAAACCCACTGTGATGGGCCCATGCCGCCCGCGGCAGCGCCACCCATCGCCGAGGAACTCGTCGTATTTACAGCGCCAGCCTCGCCCCCGCCGGCTCCACCAGCGCCGCCACTCGCGACAGATCCGGCAGCGCCCAGGTTGCTTGCGGAGCCGGCTGGTCCATCGTCGCCACTAGACGAACAAGAGGCCGCAAGCGCGATCCCACAGCTCAGAGCCAGAACAGAGCGCAGACGAACGCTATGCATGGCTCGCATGATGCCACGCATTCGTTGGATGCGGGAGTCAGGTCAGGGCGTTGGCTGGCCGCGGATATCCGTCGCAGTCGCGGTCGATTTCTGAAGGACTCGAAGGATACAATCGGGTGGATGGACGACCTTCGGTGCCTCTCAGCGACTCGGGCGCTGTTGCATACAGCGCTGTTGGGTGCGGCGCTCGTGGCGATCGGCTCGGGTGCGTGCGTCGGTTCATTCGGCGCAGGGGGCGCTGCTTTTGGGGGAGCTGGCGGCGGGGTTGGAAGCTCGGGCGGTCTGGCTGGCAGCTCGTCAGTGGGTGGCGGCATCGCAGGCATGGGGCAGGGCGGCCAGGGTGGCCTCGGACAGGGTGGCCTCGGACCGGGTGGCCTCGGACAGGGTGGCGTTGCTTCGGGGGGTATGGGCACTGGCGCTACCGGTGGCGTACCGTTGAGCTGCGTGGCCTCTGGCCCCAAGGACTGCAGCGCCAACGCGCCTGCCAAGTACGATTGTGGCGGCATCGACAACAACTTTCGGCCCAAGGTCAACGCCGCGATCAAGGCGGTACGCGACAGCAATCCGAGTT
>CAZRGL010000128.1:0-8109 GCA_964599485.1 uncultured Polyangiaceae bacterium | reverse complement strand
TGGTTCGACTACGAAAAAGGCCCCGCGCCTTGTTGTCCTCTAGCCCTGAACACCGAGGGCTTTCTCAACGGTGTCGTCGACCATCTAAACGGGTCGGGTCTGTGTGCCCAGCGGGATCCGAACAACTACTTCATCGAGATCACCGTCAAGCACGACAACGCCTGCAACGAAGGCTACTCAATCCTGACTTCGGCCAACATCGTGCGGCAGCCCCCACACTACAACTACACTTGCGTGCCAGCCTGGCTGTGAGTTCCAGCCGATGAGCCGACTCGGGGAGCGTCGTTCACCACAGAGTCGACCACGTTGGAAATGGTCATGAGCGACGAGAAACGCCACGTTTTTCGACTCGTAACAGGAACGTCATCACTCGTTGAGGTAGTACAGCGCCATGTTGCCGTTGGTCCCCATGATGGTCAGATCCCTGGCGAAGGAGTAGGTCCCCTTGGCCCAGCTGGCCTCGGGCGCGGCCGCGAATATCTGCAGCGCGCGGGTCTTGTACGCCTCGCGATTTGGGTTGGAAGCGTCGGAGTGCTTGTATGCGTAGAGCAGGACCTCGACGAAGCGGTATGACTGGATGCCGATGCCATCGTACTTGTCGAGGATGATGTCGGCCTTGGCCAGCAGAGCACCGCGGACGACCTTTGAAATGTCCGCGTCCAGGCCGAACTCCGCGGCAAGATCCAGATAGCGGCCGAGGGCTTTGTGGGCCATGGCATCACGCCAGCTCGCCCCGCCGGGATCGTCCGACGTAAGGGGCGCTACCGCTAGCAGGCCGTTCAGAATCTCCAGGTGCTTTGGGTTCTGACGCAAGCGGTAAGCGGTGGACAGCGTGCGCACGCAATTGGAGTAGGGACGAACCTTGGCGGTCAATCCACCCTGGGCTTCGAGACGCGTCACGACCCAATCGGCAATCGAATCGACAATCTCGAATACGTAGGGATAGCCGCTGAGGTAGCCGTACTGCACGACACCGTCGAGGTGGATGTACTCCAGTCCCGGGCCGCCGCTCGGATAGGAAGAACACTTCGTGAGCGCGGCTTCGGGATAAGCGCGATGGGTGGATCGGCCGGCTGGAGCGTCGTGGGTCGTGTGGCCGAAGGGCGCGCGGTTGTAGAGCGGCGTGTCTAGATCTGTATGGTAGACGTCGATGTCGAGGTGGTGTCTGGCGTGCTCTTCGCCGAAGTCGTACCAGACCCTGCCACCTTTGACGCGGGCGAACTTCAACAGCGCCGCCGAGACCGTGTCGTTCTGGTTGTTGTTGTGGGAGACGGGATAGTCGTAGCCGCCCTTGCCGCACACTTCTTCTTGGTCCGCCATCACCCCGCCGAAATGGCGCCAGCCGTACTCGTCGATAGTCTCGCGCTGAGTGATCATGGTGATGGGGTTGTATCCGGTTGGGATCACCATGGAGTCGACCGCCGTCTCCCAAAGATCGGCCACGCCGTCCTTGCGCGGCGCGAAGTTGTAGAAGAGCGCTTCGGTGTCCGCGTAGTACTGCTCGGGACACTTGCCGAGCATCGGTCGCTGGAAGCGGTCGACCACGGCGCGTGCTACTGCCGGATCTTCTTCGGCCGCGTGGAAGTACAGAAGCAGCTCGTGGGTCTTGGCTTCGCCTCCCTGGATCTCATGGGTGTCGGCGAACTCGGTCGGAAAGAGCCCAATCTCCATCCCGCTAGGATCCAGCCGGAGCGCCTTGGGGAAGTTCTGCCAGAAGTGCCTGACGGCAACGGCCACCCCATGGCTCGCGTTGCTGCCCGCGAGCGCGCCGTCTGCCCGCTGTCCGTTGGCGACGACGACCTCGTTCTCGTAGTGCCGATAGCCCTTGAAGTTGAGCTTGATCTGGTTGTCTTTGTTCAGGTGATTGTCCGACTGCCAGTTCGGGCCGCCGCTCGAGTCCTGGTACAGACTGACTGAGCCTGCCGTGCCGGTCGACCAGACGCCATCCTGAGCCTTGAGCGCGTAGTTGCCATCGGTCTTCAGATTGATCCGAACGCTCAAATCCTCGACGTGGATGGAGCCATCGCTGCCGAGCAGCCAGATGTTTCCCTTGTGGATCGCAGCGTTGGGATTCTCGATGCGAAAGTAGCAGCGCACCTGGCTCGAGCCCTCGTAAAAGTCGAGGTAGGCGGTGTACCTGAGGGGCTGCTTGGCGCCCCCCGTTGGTCCGAAGGGGCCGCTGGCCTTCGCCCGCAGGCGCAAGTCGGTCGACTGCACGACCTGCACCGAGTCGGGCTCGAAGTCGGCGAGCGACAGCGCAGCGGGGCTACCGGCCAAGGTCAACGACAGCGTGACAGGCGACGGCGCCATCGGTTTGCCACCGATTGCTACCTTGTTCAACAGCGCGAAGCTGAGCCGACCGACCTCGAAGCTTGCGGATCCGGTTTCGATGTCGATTCGGTCGGCGTGCTGCGTGTAGGTGAGGCTCGACGGTGGCGGGGCCGGACCGCCGCGGACCAGCCGCAGCTTCGTCTCCTGCGAACCGGCAACGTCGAGGCGTGCGTCGACGAGCAGCCACTGGATGGGTTTGGTGACATCGCCGGGCCCGCCGCCCCACCTGGATTGCACCACCATGCCCGATGGTTGGACGACTCCCTCGGAGTCGATCAGGCTCAATTCGTCGACGTCGGTGATGGCCGCCTCTGCCGGTAGCGGCACGCCCTGCGTCACGATCTCGCCCTGTCGCGCGGCCTCATCGGGATTGGCGTATGTGATCTCGACGAGCCCCTCGGGGGGCGGGGGCTCGACATCGGGCACGTCGGCGTCTTCAGGATCAGCTGCGTCGACTTCGGGGTGGTCAGCGTCCATGGCGTCAGTGCCCGCATCTGCGATGTCGAGCGGTGGCCGGCTCGAGATCGGATCACCGCAGCCGGTGACGGGCAGGAGCACCAGCAACGTGACGGCTGGACCGACCACGAGGAGCGTGACGATCCATGAGCCGAGCGCCGTGCGGATCCTTCGAAGAGCTTCAGTGTACTCGTTCACGTAAACTTGACCCTCACCCGGGGACATGATGCGCAAAATGTCAGCGGCAGCCGCCCTGGACGCGGCGAACGACTGCACCTTGTTTGGCCACGGCGACGCAGCTACGACGGTGCAGCTCGAGCTGGCCCTGTCGCGGCGCAGCGGGCCCGAAGCGCCGCGGACCTGGGTGCTGCGACGCTCCGCGTCTCATGTGCCATGGGGGACAATGGCGCCACTTGCTGAAACTAGGATCGATGACGCGGTGTTGCTGCTGGTACGCCGCTTGCGATTCTCATGAGCGACATCGAAATCCCTCGACAGGAGAGAGAGGACACCATGAAACGAACGAAGGTTGCAGCAGCGCTGATCGCCCTATCTACCTGCTTCGGCTGTGCCGCCGAAATCGACGACGAGGTCATCGTTGACACTGACGAGGAGATCGTCGGCACTGCTACCCAAGAGCTCGAGTGGCTCAAGGGCAGTTGGAGGCCGCACTACGTGATCTGGAACCAATACACCAGCAAGTGCATCGACGTACCCGGTGGCCAATGGGCGCCGCCGGCTAACCAATACAGCTGCCATCAAGGCGGCTACCAGCAGTTCGTCAAGGCAAGCGCAGAGGCAGGAACCTACGGATCATACACCGTCCTCTACCACCCCTATCACGACAAGTGCCTCACCGCGCTCGACCAAGCGGGCAAGTACGAGGTGCGTGCTTACTCATGTGACGACGCCGAAGATCAGCACTTCAAGATCAGACGACGGGGCAGGCGCGGCTACCAGATCGAGTCGCGCGCCTTTCCTGGAAAGTGCCTCGACGTACCGGGCGGCTGGAGCGCCAACTCCCTGGCGTTGCAACTCTACGATTGCCACGGAGGCGCCAACCAGCGTTGGAACTTCACCTACATCGGCATGAAGAAGATTTGAGGCGCGACGCCGAAGCCTTCCACAATGAGACGCTGGCCATGCCGCTGGGTTTGTCCGGTGTCTGCGTCCCAAAGTAGCTGCCGAGGGCTCGGTCATTTCGCCAGCTTCATCACCGTTCCGCCTTTCCAGGTCGTCCAGTAGACATTGGTCCCGTCCAAGGCAACGCCCGCGGGTGCGTTCTGCCCTGAGGCAACCGCGGTGGAGGCACCGTCACCCAGCGGCGCCTTCATCACTGTACCCTGAGATACACTGAACCTGCAGCGAATCGTCGGCACCAGGAGGAAATGTGGCTCGACTCCCACTCGCCCAACGTGACACGCTCGGCGCACACGCCCAGCTGATCTTCGATGACATCGCGGCCAGCCGCGGCAAGGTGGCGAAGGTGTTTCGAGCCATGCTGCACAGCCCACCTTTGGCCGAGCGCGTCAGCCGGCGCGGCCACTACCTGCGCTTCGACTCGAAGCTACCCGCCGATCTCCGCGAGCTGTGCATACTGGTGGTGGCAGCCGAGGTCGGCTGTGTCTACGAGTGGCGTTACCACGAGCCGTTGGCTCGGAGCGCTGGTCTCGACGCCGCTACCATCGACTCGTTGCGGCGGGGTCACGACGGCGTTCTAGATCCAGAGCGGCGCGCCCTGGCAGGCTACTGTCGAGCGGTAGCCAACCGCGGGCCGATCGACACCCAGCTGTTCGCTGCCGTCAGAGATCTGCTTGGGGAAGCACAGCTGACCGACGTGACCATTCTCGCTGGCTACTACGCCATGCTCGCCGGACTGATAGCGTCGTTCGAGATCGAGCCGGAAGCCAGCTCGGACGACGACGAAGAGTGATGCCTCTGCGCCTAGCAGCGCGTCTGGCCTGGGCGGAGCCGTGACCATTGTCGCGCCGCGCCGGGGGTCATGGCATGTGAAGTCTGCCCGGGGGGGATGCGAATATCTTGTTCTTCAGCTCCTCGATGCGACGCTCTAGCTCCTTCAGTCGCTCGTCGTATCTGCGGCATTGTTCGTCCGATGCGGGCCCGTCCAGTTGTGGGCACCGTGCCCTCTGTCGCTGAGGCAGTTGCGCGTCTACGTCCTCTTGGGTGCGGGATTGTGCCGTCTCGGCAGCTAGCGGCGGCACCTCCACCGTAGCTGCGTTCGAATCGCTGGGCGGCGGCTGCGGTGGCGCGTCGATGGCTACAGCGCACCCTCCGACAGCCCAACAGCACAGTCCGATCAACCAGATGGACGTCGCTGGTGATTGATAGCCCATCCAGCCTTGGATGCTTGGGGCAAGCTCGGCATTCAGGTCATGTCCCTCTTTTGCAGCGATAAGCGATACAAAAAGCGGGGATGACCCACCCATCCCTCCATTTTGTATCGCCTATCGATGCATTTTGGAGGGATGGGTTTGCGAGTCCGTTAGCAGCTTCCGCGAGTCCGGCCGAATCGCTTGTTCTGAATCTCATAGCGTCCCCTCGGTTGCTCAATGATGAGATTCGCTTCACACCCGCCGAACCTGTGCGCATCGGCACAATGCGTGCCAGCGGTTGACACAGGCGGCGGCAAGCTACCAATAATCTCGGTACCCTCCGGGCGGCATGACGCTTGCACTTTCCGACCGGATGGAACGGATATGGATGGGCTGTGCGGTCCTGCTCATGGGGTGTGGGCCGAACGTTGTTGGGGGAATCGATTCGAGCAACCTCGTGCCACCGCCGCCGCCGCCGCCGGCTGGGGAGAGCGAGACTGCCGAGACGACGGCGGAGGTGGTCTTGCGCGTGACCAACGATAGGCTGGAGGCCGTCTATCGTCTCGACGGCACTTCAGATTGCCGGGAAGGCTGGATCGACGTCGAAGGCGGCTACACCTTCGGTGGATACGAGTGGCCGATCTGCGGCCAGTCTGAGCATGGTGACTGGTGCGCGCCGACGCGAGTCACCACGTGGCAGCCTGGCGAAACTTTGGAGCACGTCTGGCCGGCCGGGGGCTGGTACCTGACGGACGGCGGCAACGACACCTGCTGGGAGTTCAGTCCGGCCGCCCCAGGCACACACCAGGTCGAGGTGTGCACGGGCTCCGGCTACCAGATCGATCCACTCATGGTCCAAATCCAGCCCGAGTGGGCAAGCTACGATTGCATCGATGATCCCGGCCACGTCGATTGCGAGCTTCTCGGCGAGCAGTGCTCGGTGTTCGAGTTCGAATACGATGGCGTGAGCGACAACGTCGTCATCGAAGTCAAACTGAGCGACTTCGGCGCCCCCTGAGCGGAGTGGAACCGCACTAGCCCGACGCGCCGCCCGTTCGGTGGACAGCGCCTCGATGATCTTGTCGACGAGTTGGCCCGCTCTAGTGACCAATGATCGTCTGCACCCGTGACGACCTTGTCGCCGTACACGACGCCGCCGCGGTCGGATGACGGCTGTGCCCTGCGCCGATGCAGCGGGCTCATGCTGAGGATAGTAGTCACTCATTGGCGGGCAAAGCCGCCAGTCGTGCTTTGCTCGAAGCGTTTCGGTTGCCGTAATCAGAGGCACATGGCGCGGTTTCGCAAGTGGTACGCAGGTTGCACTGAGAATGGTCTGCAATCATTGGTTTCCTCATGCGCTTACCTGCTTGTCCAGGCTATGTGGTCCTGTTGTGCGGTGCTGTCACACTTGTCAGTGCCGCTTGCGGTTCCGACGTCCTAGTCAACAACCAAATCGCGACCTCGACCGGTGGCAGTATTGTCGCCACGAGTGCACACGGGGGCAGCGAAAACGGGGGCGCGGGTAGCTCGGGGAGCGGGGGCGGTTTGGGTGGAGCTGGTGGCGTGGGCTACGGCGGCATGCATGCGGGGGGCGCTAGCGGAAGCTGCGCGGACGTGTGCAGCGATTCCACTGCCAATCCGAGCGACGAGTGCGGGACCTGTCTCTTGGGTGCTCAAGCTGGCACTTGCGGGGCGGAGCTGGAGGCTTGCATCAACGACACCAGCTCGGGTGCATGCTCGAGTTGCGGCGACTACCACTACGCCTGCAAGGCAGCGGCCTGTCCAAACAAGAGTGAGCTGTGCAGCGCTTCGCTCGCCAAGGCAAACGCGTTCTACGCATGTCTCTGCAACCAATGCGGCGGCGGTGCCACTCCCGTTGACAAGCCGGGCTTTTTGGCCTGCAGCTTGCCCGACAAGCCCACTTCCGCGTGCTTTGCGCTCGACAGGCAAGCTTGCCTCCAGACTGCAGGTTGCCGCGCCATCCTCTCGGATCCTTGCCCTACCATGACCGATTGCCTTGCCTACCCGAAGTTTGACTCTTGTCTCTCTGTCGAGGGGGGCACCCCGGCGTCGGGCTCGTGCAAGACCTTGGATGCCGCCGCTTGCGCCACCCGCGATGACTGCGCGGCAGTGCATCAGCCTGACGAGACCAATTGCTGCCCGAAGCCCAATTGGGCGGCGGCCTTCGTCGCGTGTCGTGACCAGCCGCTGTTGGCTGCCAGTGCTGTTTGCGCAGACAAGTTGCTAGGCACCTGCCTTACAACGGATGGCTGTAGACCCGGCTTCGAGCTCTACGGAAAGCTTGCCTACTGCGGGCCGTTTCTAACTGAACCGCACGAGTGCCAAGCTTGTTGGTCTGCTCAATTCAAGGCGTGTTTTCCGTCTGAGTAGGATGCAGGCGGCGGCCTCACTTTGTTTGCTTGAGGCGTAGGGTGTAACTCGCCTGACCGGCCTTGCTGCGAATCTGAGCCTCGAAAAGCTCTGCGGTGTGCGTGCTGAACGTGCAACCCAACACGTTGGGCTTTCGTTTCGTTGCCGCGCACAACGATTTGGTCATCTCGCCTTCCGAGTGGCCCGTCGACTTCGCCGCGATCGTCAAATCGACGTTGCCACCGGCAAAGGTCAGCTCGGCGTCATACTTGCTGCGCGCGAAGAGCCTGAAATCATGAGACCTCGAGGCTTGCTTTGCAACGCTTCCGGTCACCTTGCACACGCCACACGGCACGATTGGAGGTGCGGCGAGAAACGGGACGCACGCCAAGACGACCAAGAACGGCACGAGTTTTCGTCGCATGATTACATTGTAGTTGAGCGGTGCTCCGCAATGCCACCTCGAGCTGCAGTTCGTCATTCGTGCCCGGCTTTCTCGAGGGGCGGTGTTGTGTCAGGAGGTCGACAGGGAACACCAGCAGCTGGTAGCGCGATCGGGTGCTGCTCGATGTGGCCGACCGCGCTCGTTCTGCGAGCCCACAAGCAGCTTGGCGTATCG
>CAZRGL010000127.1:0-21239 GCA_964599485.1 uncultured Polyangiaceae bacterium | reverse complement strand
GCTCGTGGGCAGCGGGCGAGCTTCCGCAGCTCGCGGCGCACTGCTCGTGGTGTGTGCTTGTCGTTCTGGGACGAGTGCGCATGGCCTCGATGTGGCCGAGCGCGAGCGTCTGGAGAACCTCTCTTTTGCCGTCTGTCGCATTCTGCCTTCTGAGCGTGCACCGGCAGTTGTTCGTTGTTCGCGGCAGCGCTCCTGCACTCTAGGAAGGTGCGCAGAATGAGGGGTTACCTCGGGGATAGACCTCGCCCGCACCGAGTCCGAGTCAGTCCGAGTCCGAGTCGAGTCCAAATCGGTGTGCGGGAAATCGAATGGCTGTAGATGGTGGGCGCTGCGGCTTCGGTATATCTGCGCGGGCGCGCCCCAACGGCGCCGCACAACGCCAGGACACCGCCGGCGCGGGTAGCGCAACTGCGCGTGTGTGTGGGACGGACACGGCACGGAAACCGTGGCGGCGGCCTTTGAAGACACACCCTAGTGCTTGCGCTTGCGCGGCTGAAGTGTGACCTCGAGCTCGATGCGCTTTCCGTTTCTGAGGATCACTGCGCCCATGGGCTGGCCGGGCTTGGAGGCCATGAGCGCGTACATCAGGTCGCGCACGTCACCGATGTCGTGGGCGCCGAGCTTGATCAATAGGTCGCCTCGCTTCATGCCGGCGAGCTGCGCCGCTCCACCCTTACGAACGCCGGCAAACAGAACGCCTTTCTGACCCTTGGGCGGCCCGACGTAGTCAGGGATGCTGCCTAGCGAGGCGCCCCAACTGCGCCGGTCTCCACGGGGAGTAGGCGCTTGGGTTTGCTGGTAGGTCAACCTCGTGGGCCGATTCAGTACTTCGAGCGCCGTGTCAGCAACCAGACCCGCGATTTGTCCCGCACCGGCGGCATTGATGCGGCTGACGATGTCGCTCGGCTTGTGGTAGTCGTGGTGGGTGCCTGTGAAGAACTGCAGCACCGGGGCTCCGGCGGCGTAGAAGGGCGTCTGATCGCTGGGCCCGTAGCCGTCTGATCCGGCCGAGCAGCTGATGCGCGCTTTGCGGCACAGCTTTTCGAGCAACTGAGGCCATTGTTCGGCGCTCTTTGCGCCGAGCACGCTCAACTGGTTGTTCTGCAACCGGCCGACCATATCCATGTTGAGCATGGCGACGACGTTGCCGGCGCGCAGCGGTGCTGGCGGCTTGCGTACAAGATGGGTAGAGCCGAGCAGGCCGCGCTCCTCCGCTGAGAACGCGACGAACCACAGCTCACGACGCCGCTGCACCCGCGGGTTGCCCAGCTGGCGTGCCACCTCGAGCATGGCCGCCACTCCTGAGGAATTGTCGTCAGCGCCGAGGTGCACCTCATGGGGGTTGTCGGCAAGGGAACCGAAGCCCAGCGTGCCGAGGTGATCGTAGTGTGCGCCCACGACCAAGACTCCTTCGAGCCGCTGGCTGGCTGGGACATTGGCGGGCAATCGACCCACCACATTGAATGCCGTAGTCTGTTGTCGCTCGAGCTTTACATCGAGTGCGACGAGCACCTCACGCTTGCGACTGAGCGCCTCCAGCATGGGCCGTGCTGCCTTGCGTTTCACGATCACCACCGGCAAGCCGGCGTCGCCGTAGCCCTCAGCCACCAGTGGCGGGAATTGGGCCTCTTCGGGGACAGCTGCTGGCCCATGGCCGCTTTTGGGCCTCGTGCCGACTCGGTTGCTTGCGACCGAGGGCGCGGGCTGATCGACAATCAGCAAGCCGCGCGCACCGTGTTGTCGCGCCAGCCAGGCTTTGCGCCGCAGATCGCTGTGCAAGCGTCCTTCGCGCTCACCAAAAATCGCTGGCGGCAAGAAGCGCCGTACCAGCACGATCTTGTTCTTGACGCTCACCTTCGCGTAGTCGTTGACGCCCTTGTTGGTCTTGTCCGTTTTGTGCTCGGCCACGATGCCATAGCCCGCCAAGACCACCTGCCCCTCAGCCTTCCCTTCGGCGGAGAACGCCAGCGGTCTGAAGTCGCTCGGTGCGAGGGCCTTGCCTGCGATGCTCAAGCTGGTGCTCGGCCCCACCTCGAGCTTCGTGCTGACTTGGAAGTGTTGCCGATAGCTCTTCGGGCCTGCAGCTGGTTGCAATGCCAAGGTGGCAAAGCGCTTTTCGAGATAGGCGCCGGACGCCTCCAGACCTGCGCTGCCGACTGCGCGTCCCATGCGTTCGGGGGCTGCGAGCCAAGCGATGTCTGCGAGCATTCGATCGGCTGCGGTTTCGTGGCTCACGGTCCGCGGTTGGTCGATCCAGCGCGCCAGGAACACATTCGTGTCGTGCTTGCCAGGCGCTGTCGCGCGGTTGGACGAGAACGCCAACATGGTTCCATCGGGTGAGAACATCGGGAAGCCATCGAAACCGGGTCGATGGGTGATGCGCTCGAGCTTGCTGCCGTCGATGTCGACCGCCCAAAGATCGAACTCGCGTCCGCCCGCACTGGCAAAATTGCTCGAGAACAAGATGCGATTCGAAGAGGGCATGAAGAACGGCGCAAAAGAAGCAGCATCGAGATAGGTGATCTGTCGCGCGTCGCTGCCATCGGCTTCGGCTACGTAGATCTCGAGCTTGGTGGGACGCACCAGCCCCAGAACCAACAGTCGGCGGTAGTCCGCCAGCGCCTCGCCCTGGGGTCGTGAGGCGCGCCAGACCAACTTGCTGCAATCCTGGTTGAAGAACGCGCCGCCGTCGTAGCCGGGCGCGTCGGTGAGCCGCTTGACGCCGCTTCCATCGGCGTTCATCCGGTACAGCTCCAAGTCGCCGTCGCGCAAGGAAGTGAACACGATGGAGCCGTCCTTGCCGCACACCGTTGCCTCGGCGTCGTAGCCTGGTGAATCGGTGAGTCGCAGCGGTGCAGTGCGCTCGCGGCTGGTACGGAAGATGTCGTAGCCGGGATGCAAAGGCCATACGTAGCCCTGACTGTGGTCGGGCCGTGGTGGACATGCTTTCGAGGCGAGGTGGGTCGAGGCGTAGATGATCTCGTCCTGCGGTTTGGGCATGAAGTGGGCGCAGGTGGTCACGCCATGGCCGGTTGAGACCAGCACCGGCTTGGGCGGTTGCTGATCGACCCGCATGCGGTAGATCTGGTCGCATCCTCGACCGGTGGGGCGTGCTTGGAACACCAGCTCACTGCCGTCGAACGACCAGTAGGCCTCGGCGTTCTCGCCGCCGAAGGTCAACTGTCGCAGGTCGGAGATATGGGGCTCGTCAGCGAGCGAAGCTGTTGCCGCAGCAGTGCTGGCCGGCAGCGGCTGGGGTAGGGGCGTAGGTTGGCAAGCCGCGAGGGCCATCGTGGCCGCCAGGGGCGCGAGAATCTCCGCGTGCGATGACGTGCTCATGGTTGTTGTGGTTGCTCGTACGGTGCACGTGCCGCTGGTTTTTCATCTGGTTTGCGCAATGCGCAAGCCGCCATCAGACACAGTAATGGTGTGACCACCGTGTGGTAGCGGTCCTCGCCAAAAAAGACCGCGTGCACCAGCACCAGCGTCATCAGCGCCCAGCAACAGTATGCGAGCACGCCTCTGGCCTTGGGCGGAGCGGCCGGGCGCGTCACGGCGAGCAGCGCTGCGCCGATGACGAGAATCCAATAGGGGTGGCTGGGTGTCAGCAGCGCAATCCACAACAGCACCGCCACCGCCAGCAAGCCTAGAGGCGAGGTGGGACGTTCGCGTCGAGGGTAGCCGACGAAGGCCAACGGGGCGGCTATCAAGACCAGCCGGTGGGTCCAGCTGAGGAGTCCTCGGGCGCGCACTTTCCGCTCTTCTGGCCACGCTCGGGGATCCGCCTCGCCCAAGTATCCTACGGGAAAGGACTCGTGATCGAAGGTAAACCCGAGCTTCTTTGGCATCAAGGCCAGCCAACGTTCTGGCTCGGTAGCTATCCAAGACATTCCGAGGCGCAGCCAGCAACGGTCCTGCTGCACTTGGCCCGTCACGATGCGGCAGCCGTCACTGGCCCGCAACATGCCGAAGCGTCCGGTGGCACGTGGCGATGCACCGATGGCCAGATTCCAGCCAGCGTTGGTGGAGACAAAAGCACAGCCATCCATGACCACGCAATTGCGGAGGCTCCATGGCGCTACCACCAACAGTGCCACCAACGTGGTCGTGGCAGCAGCCCGCAGGTAAGGAGCGGCGAGCGTGCGCACGAAAGCCCCGGCGGCGACCTTCGGAGGTCGCATGGCGAGCAACGCAATAGCGGGTGCGCACAAGATGCTCTGCGGGCGAACCAAGGTGCCGAGCCCTATGGCCAGTCCGGCCAGCACGCACGCGCGGGCGTGGCCTCGCCAGCGTACGGCCAAGAGTGCTGCGCCCACCAGGGCCAGAGCGGCGACCGGCTCGGTCATGAGCAGTGCGCTGTAGGCGATGAGTCCAGGTGAAGCTGCCACCAGCAGGCCCGCCAGCAGCGCCCGCGTTTCGGTCGTGGCGTATCGCGCCAGCCTGTAGCTGAGGACCGCCAGCAGCGCGCCAGCCACTGCGTTGAGCAGAGGCGCCACGTACTGGCCCGTGCCAAACAGCTTGTAGGCGAGCCCCAGGAGCGCAGAATAACCAACCGGATAGTGACACCAAGCCCCGCCGCTGAGCCCTGCGTAGCCGCTACCGGCGGCGATGCTGCGTGCGCCAATGTCATAATAGTGGCCGTCCCAAACGGGCTCTCGTGTCCACGCGATCGCCACATAGAAACGAGGCACCAGGGCGAGCAAGAAGAGGACAGCGGTTGCTGTTCGCACCCGCACCCGCCGTGCGGCGGCGCTGCTGACCAAAGCGGGATGGTCGCTACTCATAACCGGGTCGTACTGCTCGCACTCGCTTCAGGTACGTTTTGGTTACCTGCGTGGGATCGAGCTGCAGGGCTTTGGCGACTTGCCGCAGAAAACCGCGCACGTAGACCGGAGCGGGCAAGGCCTCGAAGTCCTCATCTTCGATGGCATGTAGATGCATGGGTGCGATCTTGGTGAGCGTGGCGATCTCTTGCACCTCGACTCCATGCGCTTCTCTCGCCTTGCGCAGCAAACGTCCGGTGAACTGTGTTTCTGGCGTAATTTCGCGGGTGAGCTCAGCTTGAAGCTGGGCAAGCTCGGCTTCGGTTGCGCTGCTGCGTCGCTCGTCGTCAGCTTGCGTTTCCGGCTCGTCGTCAGGGAAGACCGACAAGTCGTACGACCGACGTCGCGCCGGATCGAGCAAGGTGTCGTAGGCCTCGGTGATGCGTGCCTGTTCTTCACGCATGCGTGTTTCGCTCACCAACCCGACCAGAGGCAAGCTGCCTTCCTTGAAGATCTCTCGCTGCAGCTTGAACGACCGGCGGATCTCCTCGTCGGCAGCGGCGCGACCCAAACCGAGCACGTTGTACAGTGTGATGGGTGCGTTGAGCACGCTGGCTTCCACCACCTCGCTCATTCGGGCCACCAGCTTGTGTTGTTGCGCGAGCAGCGCGAGCAAGCGGCGCGCCACCCGCTCGATGTTGCGTGCCGCTTTTGAAGTTGGCGCGTCGATCAACAGCGGGCGACGGCGGCGCGCGGTCAGCCAGGCGGCGTCGTCTTGTTCGACGTAGCCCATGTAGTCGAGCGCTACGCCTAGGTATCGCTCGGCCAGGGAAGCCATGGCCGGCCCCAAATCCAGGTCCCTTCGCAATCTGGTCTTGCCAACGACCAAGCGTGGTCGCATCCGGTGGAGGGTGGTGGCGGCGAGGTTGGCCACCGGCTCGTCGAAACGTGCAATTTCGGCTACCAAATCGCGTGGTGTGGGCAGCGGCGGCAGCGATGCTAGCGCCCGCTCCACGACGCGAAGCTTGAAGCGATCCTTCATGAGTGCGCGGCGTAGTCGCCGCGTAAAAAGTGCGCGGCAGAAGCGATACGTGGCCTCGATGGCGGGCGGCTCGGGCGCAGCCACACAAATATGGACGTCCGCCTCGTTGAAGATGTCGAGCGTCGCAGGCGCTACCGAGGCACCAAGGTTCAACACGACATAGTCGGCCTCAACTCGGCTGATCGGTGCCAGCCAATGCGATCGCCGGCTGGGTCGTTTGGGAGCCACTGCGAAGGGGTCGTAGGAGGTCGGCAGGATCTTGAGGCCAGGCACGCTGGTGGTCGACAGCGGTACGGGGCCTTCGCCCATTTCTTCGGCGGCGAGCAGCGCGGGGCGGTCCAGACCCAGCATGGTGTGCAAGTTCGACCCCCACATGTCGGCATCGCAGAGCACTACGTTGCGCCCGAGCTGCGCCAAGTAGACTGCCAGGTTGACGCTCAGCATCGTTTTGCCCACACCGCCCCGTCCGCCACCGATCGCGATGAGGTGGCGTTGGCGCTGCGGTGGCGGACCGGCGGGTCGGCTGGGGTCGGGGCTGGTCATTGTTCGCGGCGACTATACACCCGCCGCTCTGTGGGGTAGGCCACCTGCGTGGCAGAGATAAGACCCTTTTGTGCGTACCGCCCTGCTGCCGAGCGCGTCAAGCGGGTGGCGAGCCCTCCCTACGACGTCGTGACGACTGCTCAGGCGCGGCAGCTAGCAGCCGGAAACCCCGACAGCTTTCTGCATGTCTCCAGACCCGAGATCGACCTGCCTGAGGGCACGGACGAGCATGCTGACGAGGTCTATGCTCGTGGTCGAGCGAATCTGCTCGACTTGGTCGAGCGTAAGCAGCTGGTGCAAGACGCCGAGCCCCACCTGTACATCTACGCCCAACAGATGGGCGAGCACCGGCAAGTGGGCGTGGTGGCCTGTGCCTCGGCAGACGCTTATCTGGCCGACGAAATCCGCAAGCATGAAAAGACGCGGCCTGACAAGGAGGACGATCGAACGCGGCATATCGACGAGCTCGGCGCCCACGACGAACCGGTTTTTCTGACTTATCGCGCCGATACGGACATCGATGAGGCGGTCGCTGGGATCGTCGCGCAAGCACCGATCTACGATTTTCGTACAGACGACGAGGTTCATCACCAGCTCTGGGTGGTGGATGACGAACGCTCTCGCGCCATCGCTCAGCGGTTCGCCGACAACGTGCCTCTGCTCTATGTAGCTGACGGTCACCACCGCAGCGCAGCAGCTGCACGTGTTCATCAGAAGCACGCCGGCGCGCCGGGCTCGCACGAGAGTTTCTTGGCCGTGGTGTTTCCTCACGACCAGATGAACATCTTGCCCTATAACCGCGTCGTTCAGGACACCGCCGGCCGCAGTGCGGAGCAACTCCTCGAGCAGCTCGCTGCCGTACTGGACATCGAGCCCACCGAGGAGCCGGCGCCCACGATCAGCGGCAGCTT
The DNA here is from genome assembly GCA_964599485.1 of uncultured Polyangiaceae bacterium. Lineage (GTDB taxonomy): Bacteria > Myxococcota_A > Polyangia > Polyangiales > Polyangiaceae > JAPYTK01. The sequence goes on along the minus strand of CAZRGL010000127.1, from coordinate 13,980 downwards.
CGGCATTTATCTGGCGGGCAAATGGTACCGCGGGACGACGCGTGAAGGGACGGTCGACCAGAGCGATCCGGTCGCCAGGCTCGACTGCCAAATCTGTCAGGACCAGATTCTCGCGCCCCTCTTCGGCATTAGCGATCCGCGTCGCGCTTCCAACATCGGTTTCGTTGGCGGCATTCATGGCGCCGCGGAGCTCGAGCGGCGGGTGGACAGCGGCGAGGCGACCCTCGCGCTCTACCTCGTGCCGACCACGATGGAGCAAGTGATGCAGGTCTCGGATGTTGGCAAAGTCATGCCACCCAAGAGCACTTGGTTCGAGCCGAAGCTGCGCAGCGGCTTGTTCGTGCACGCCTGGCAGTTTTGACCAGGTGGGTCTTTCGACAGGACCAACGGACCAACGATGAGCCAAGACGACATCCCGCGCGTGTCGGTAGAGGAAGCGCAGTTGCTACTGGATGAGCAGGGCTACCGCTACCTGGACGTGCGCGCACAAGCGGAGTACGCCGCCGGCCACCCTGTGGGCGCTTACAACGTGCCGCTGCTCATCGCCGAAGCGGGCCGGCTGCAGCCCAACCCCCATTTCTTGGGCGTGATGCGTGCCGTGTTCCCAGCCGATACCAAGCTGCTGGTGGGGTGCAAGTCGGGGGTTCGCTCCTTGCGTGCTGCCCGTGAGCTCAGCGCAGCCGGTTACACTGAGGTGGTCGATTTGCGACCAGGTTTTGCGGGAACCCGCAATCCATTTGGACATGTCACCGAAAAGGGTTGGTCGGCATGCGGCAAGCCGAGTGAGCTCACGACCGAGGGGCGCAGCTACGAGGAGCTGGTGGTCTTGGCGGGTCCTTCGACTTCGAGCGGATGAGACCGCGCGCCTCATATGTGCCACTTGGCCCCCCGCCAGACTGGGGGCGCACCTCATTTGGTCGGCTTGGTAGGAACGGCTTTCTGGTAGTCCGCGGCCGCCTGTTGAATGAGCGACCAGTCCCGGGCGAGGTTGCGAGCCTTGGTGTCGAGCGCGGCGGTGAAAATGATCAGGCCCCAGATCTTGTTGGGTCTGCGGCGGAAGGGGTAACGTGTGCCCCTTGCGGTGACGACGGTAGCGCGCTCGCCCGCGATTTCGATGCTTCGTGCGCCAGACAGATCCCGGCGGAGCCGCTTGATCCAGCCGCGGCGACGGGCAATGGCTACCCAAACCTGCGGTGGGCTCACGGCGTCGGCCAAGGGCTGATAACTGGCGAGTGCCTGGCTTCGCTGAGGTTCTGGATAGGTCTTACTGATCAGCTCGGCGGCCTTCTTGGCGTAGCTGTGGATGGTGTACGACGCCACTTGCGCCTCTTCCTCCAAGTAAGCGAAACAAGCGGCAGGCTCACCGCGTCCGATGGCCGAGGCGATGCGCATGTAAGCGCCCGCAGGTTTGGTGTCTGGCGGGTAGCGCAGCACGAAGAACAGCACCACGCCGAGGCAAATCAGGCCGACGGTGGCCAGCCCGATGAGCAGCTTGCGGCGGCTTGGTTTGGTCATGGCTCGAGCCTCTTATCTCATGGAGCGCCGCTGTGATCGACGGTGCAAACGTCGTCGTGGTGATCCCGGCCTACAACGAGAGTCGCTGGATCGAACAAGTCGTGGCGACCTTGCCACCCGGTGTAGACCGCGCAGTGGTCGTTGACGATTGCAGCAGTGACGATACCGTCGCCCTGGCCGTTGCGGCCGCCGAGCGCGGGCTGGCCAGAGTCGATGTCCTTCGTCACGAGCGCAATCTCGGCGTCGGTGCTGCAATCGTCACCGGCTACGAGCACGCATACAGCCACGGAGCCGACATCATCGTGGTGATGGCAGGTGATGGCCAGATGGATCCAGCTGATCTGCCGGCCTTGATCGCCCCTCTCGTGCGGGACGAAGCTGATTATGCGAAGGGTGACCGACTTGGTCATGAGCAAGTCTGGGCCGTCATGCCTTGGGCTCGCCTGCTCGGGTCGAAGGTTCTTTCGAGGCTTACCAGTTGGTCGATCGGACAGCCCATTCGCGACAGCCAGTGTGGCTACACGGCGCTGTCACGGGCGGCATTCGAGCGCATCATGGGCATGCCGATTTGGCCCCGATTTGGCTACCCGAACGATCTGGTGGGCGTGCTGGCCAGCGTGGGCGCCCGCATTGCCCACGTCACGGTGAAACCAGTGTATCGCGGAGAGCAAAGTGGGATGCGGCCATGGCATGTGGGCGTCATCGCTCTTCTCTGTGCGCGCAGTGCGTGGCGCCGCATGGTGCCGGGCGGTGGTCGTCGCAACACCAAGCTCGCTTGACGCGACCTTCAACCGGCTGTCAGCTCATAGAGCTGAATGATGAGATCGAGGCACAAAACAGCATGGGCCGCGCTCGTGCTGGGTGGGTTGCTGCTCGCCGGTGGCTTGTTGTTGCGAACCACCCGGCGGCAAGTCGAGCCGCAGCGCGCTGAGGGGCTCGCAAGCGATCCTCGGCAGCATCCGGCCTATCAGGGCTATCAGCTCGGGAGCGACGAAACTGTCGTGGACTTCGGCTTTCAACCCTTGTGGCTGCCCACCAATCTCATCAGTGAGACGATGCGACGCGATCGCGTACTGGCGCGCGCGCTAGAAGCACTGGGTATGAAGGCGCGCTTTCACGCCTTTTTCAAAGGGTCGGACGTCAACGCCTTCTTGGCATCGGGCCAGCTCGAGGTGGGGATCGGTGGAGACATGCCGGCGCTGGTGGCGGCGGCGACTCAACGTGTGCATGTCACGAGCATGATTCAGCGCGGCTTCTGCACAATCGTGGCCTCTCGCTCTCAGCTGCTCAGTGAATTGTCGGGAAAACGGGTGGGCTACGCGCGTGGCTCGAACGCCCACTTCGCCCTGCTGAAAGCCTTCGAGGACGAGGCCATGGATCAGGGCTCGGTGCGCTGGGTGCCTTTGGACGTCAACGAGATGCCCGCGGCGCTCGGAGCGGGGGAGATCGACGCGTTTTCTGCCTGGGAGCCGACGGCGAGTCGGGCGCTGCTCACTGTGTCCGGCGCCAAGCGAATTCGCAGCAGCACCTGCTCGGGCTATTTGTACTTCGCCCGCAGGTTCTCGAGTGGTCATCGTAGCGCCCGTCAGCATATCGTCGCCGCGCAACTTCGCGCGATGAACTGGTTGCGCAGCAATCCGGAAAACGTGTCGAGGGCGGCAAAGTGGGCGCGGGCGGCCGCACGCGCGCTAACAGGGCGGCCGGCGCGGTTGCCTGTGGCGAAGTGGGTAGAGCTGGCCAATCAGGACATCCTGGGCCCGGCGGGCGGGGCCGATCTGATCCCCGCGGAGCTGGCGAAGGGTGGGCGGCTCTTCGCTGAGTTCGCCTGTCTCAAGGGGCTGGGCAAGATACCCGCGACGGTTTCCTGGAAGAGCGTACGCGGCTGCTGGGATGGTGGCGACTTGGCGCTGATTCGCCAAGGTCGCGGGACCTATCTTCTCGACCGAGATGACTACGGTGAGCATGCCAACTGACCCGCGCCCAGAGCTGAGAAAGACAGGCTGGCGGCTCGATCCACGTCGCAGCATTTCGGTCAAGCTGGTCCTGCTGTTGTGCACCTTGTTCTTGTTTGGTGTCTGCCTCATCGCGGCAGTCGTGTACTGGGGCCTGCCGCTCACCCCACTGAGCGGCGGGCGAGCACAGCGGCGGGCCGAGGCCTTCGACAAGCTCGGCTTCGCGGCGGACTTGAAGAAAGAGCGTGTGCTTCGTTGGTTGCACGAGCGCCGCCAAGACATCGACGTGATGGCCAAGAGCGACTTGGTGCGTCTCCAAGTCCGTCGGCTCAGAGCGGCGATCGCCGAGCACGACTTGACGGAGGCTGAGCAATGGCAGCGGCTTCGCTCACAGGATAGTTACCTGACGCTGAGACAGTATGCCGAGACCGTGCGGGTGACCCATCGCGAGCACCCGGCGATACGTGTCTTGGACGCGGCCGGACGGCGTGTTCTGCTCTCGACGCGTGTCAGTGAGGAAGGCTCGGCATGGCGGCAAGCAGCTCTGGTCCGTGCAGCAACAGGGGCGCCGCAACGTGCCGTCATCGGGGCACCCCATCTCGATGAGGACCACGGTGCGACGCACGTGCGCATGGCGATTGCCCATGCGGTCGCCGAAATCGATCCAGCGACCAAGAGGCCGCGCCCAGGCTCGATAGCGGCCATCGTCGTGGCCGATCTACATGTCGATGAGATCTCCGACCTCATGTTGCATTTCGGTGATGAGCTGGGCCAACGCGGCGAGGCCCTGCTCGTCACCGCTGATGCACGCATTCTCCGTCCCCTCAAGCACCCCTTGCCCGATGGGAGTCGAGCAACACCTCTGCGTTACCGGATTACCGCCCGGCCCGCGGCGCTCGCTGCCACGGGCGAAGAGGGCATCATCGAGGCGATGGACTATCGCGATGTTCCGGTGCTCGCCGCCTTTCGCTACATCCCGGTAGGCCCCGGTCATGGCTGGGGCATGGTCGTCAAGATGGACCAAGACGAAGTGTTTCGACCGGTGCGCGTGCAAGCCTTCGAGCTCTTGGTAGGCGGCCTGTTTGGTGTGCTGGTGTTGGTGTTGTTTGCTGTTGGCTTGGCGCGCCCCATCGCCCGTCCCCTGGTCCAGCTCAGTGCCGCGGCTGACCAGGTCGCCGCTGGCGATTTGGAGCACCGGATCGAGACGCAGGCGAAGGACGAAGTGGGTCGGCTTGCGCAGGCGTTCACACGCATGACCGAAGCGTTGCGAGCGCGACGCGCTGTCAACGAGGCGACATCGAAGCTGAGCCAGGTGCTGACGGCGGCAGCTGCGTTGAAACTTCTGCTCGATGGCGCCCTCGAGGTGCTCATCGACGCGCTCGGCTGCGATCGTGGTGCCGTCTACTTGCTCGATCCCGATGGCGAGCGTGGCCTCCTTCTCGCCGTGGCCATTGGCGGGGCTGCTGCTGCCGAGCTGAGCGAAAACGAGAGCATATTGACCCGACTGCAAGAACATGGCGGGGCTCCGTTGGTGTTCGATGACGGCGCCCAGGAGGCGTCATGCGCTGTCTTCGCTTCGAAGCCATCCGAACGAGAACCAACTACGATCATATGTATCGCTCTGGAGCAAGCCGACCAGCACATCGGCGTGCTCGTGATGGCTGGCGGTCATCCCATCACGGCTTCGCACCGAGAAATCCTCGAGCAAATTCAGCAGCCGCTGGCCACCGCGATCAGCAACGCGCTGGCCAATCGAGCCACCGAGCAGCTCGCCGAGCGTCTCAGGGCGGTCAACGAGCAGCTGGAGCAGCAGGCCAGCGCGCTGCGCGAGAGCGTTCAAGAGGCCGACCGACAGCGCGAGCACGCCAAAAGAGCGAGCCAGCTCAAGAGCGAGTTGCTTGCCGACGTGAGCCATGAGTTGCGCTCTCCGCTCAATTCGATCCTTGCGCTGTCATCCGTTCTGCTTGCCGAGCATCAACGCTTGGCCGGCGGTGGCGAGCAACGGGTCACCGATGACAAGCGCTGTCAGTACTACGAAACGCTGTTGAGTGATGGCCACTTGCTCAACCGGCTGATCAACGATCTGCTGGACTTGTCGCGTATCGAAGCGGGCAAATTCGATCTCGAGCTGGTTGCGATGTCGCTGCCCAAGATGCTGGCACCTACTTTTGCGGCCTTGCGCTCGTTGGCCGAGGAGGCAGATCTCGAGATGAGCGTCGATTGCCTAGCGACGTTGCCGCAGGTGATCGGCGACCCGGAGAGTGTTGGGAGAGTCGTGATGAACCTGGGCAGCAACGCCATCAAGTTTACCGAGCGAGGCAAGGTCGCAATCGTTTGCGCGCGGCGCCGGCAGCGCCTCATGATCGCGGTCAGCGATACCGGAATCGGCATCGATCCGGTCGACCATGAGACCATATTTGAACAGTTCCAGCAGCTGGATGGCTCGACGACTCGGCGCTACCAAGGCTCAGGGCTCGGGCTCGCGATTGCACGAAAGCTCGTGAGGATGATGAACGGTGAGGTCGAGCTCGACAGCAGTCTTGGCAAGGGCTCCACGTTCCGCGTGCTATTGCCCATTGCTGCGGAGGAAGGGATTGCCGACGATACGGTTGCTCGAGAAGGGGCCGCTCAGGGCTCGAGCGACTGAGGATTTGTCGAAGACCAGTGGATAAGCAGGCATGAACAAGCTTCTCATCATCGACGATCGACGCTCGAACCTCATTGCGTTCGAGGCCATCGCTACCCAGCACTTACCAGGCGTCGAAGTGCAGACAGCTCTTGGTGGTCCAGGTGGGCTTGCCGCCGCTCAGGCGTGGTTGCCCGATGTGATCTTGCTCGATGTCGCCATGCCTGACATTGACGGCTATGCGATTTGCGAGCGACTGAAGGGCTCAGAAGCGACAGCGCACATTGCGGTGCTCTTGATCACCGCACAGGCGCCGGGCGCCGCCGAGCGCGCGGCAGGACTCGATCGAGGCGCTTACGATTATCTCGTCAAACCCATCGATGGCGTCGAGCTGGCTGCTCGCGTGCGCGGCGCGCTGCGAACCAAGAAGAGCAGCGACGAGCAGCAACGCCAAACCGCTGTTGCGCGTCGTGAGCAGGCCCGCAGCGAGGAGCACTACCGTACGATCTTCGACACGGTGCCTGACGCCATCATCACGATCGGTCCGGATCGGCGCATCAGCGACTGCAATCCCCAAGCGTGCGCCATGTTTGGCTACACGTACGAGGAGCTGATCGGCTTGCCATTGGTGGCGCTGGTTCCGGTCGAAGGCCGTTCCGATGCGATTGCGCACTCGATGGCTATGCTTGCTCAACGCCAGCAGCATGCGGTCGAGCGTCAGCTGCTGCGCAAGGATGGTGGGCGAGTCGACATCGAGGCCAGGGCCACGACCCTAGGTGAGTCCGACGGTGCAACAGTAGGCGTGTTGTGCGTGCTGCGGGATGTCAGCGCGCGCAAACGAGCTGAGGCTGACCGCGTGCGTCTGGAGCAGCAGCTCACACATGCGCAGAGAATGGAAGCCATTGCCGTGCTCGCTGGCGGCGTCGCCCATGACTTCAACAACCTGTTGGTGCCGATCATCGGCTATACCGATGCGCTCTTGCTGTCCTGCCAAAACGAGGGGGAACGGGGCGACCTCGAACAAATCAAGAAGGCGGGTCAGCGAGCCCGGAAGTTGGCGACGCGACTGTTGAGCTTCAGTCGACGCAAACAGGACGAGCCGATGCAGTTGGTCGCGCTGGCCCCGATCGTGCGTGAAGTGTTGGCGTTGTTGCGTGCGAGCTTGCCAGCGAGCATCACCCTCGAGACCGCGCTCGACAACGAAGACACGGTGATGGCCAATCCCAGCCAGCTTCATCAGTTGATCATGAACTTGTGCATCAATGCCTACCAGGCCATGGCTGACGGGCCAGGGCTGCTCGGGGTGGCGGTCGAGCCCTTCGAGCCAGATGCTGATTGGCTGCGAACCCACTCCGATCTGTCTGCTGGCTCGTATTTGAGGCTTACGGTCAGCGATCAGGGTCACGGCATGGATGCGGACACGCGCGAGCGGATCTTCGAGCCCTTCTTCTCAACCAAGGGGGAGGGTGAAGGGACCGGATTGGGCTTGGGGGTGGTTCAGGGCGTCGTCGCCCGCCATCACGGGGCGATCGCGGTCCAGAGCGAGCCTGGCAGCGGCAGCACCTTCGAGGTGTTCCTACCGCTGGCAAGCGGCTGAATGAAGAGCGCTTGCAACTGCAGCCAGCTCGATCCCCAACTAGCTCGAGTCAATTCGGGCTACGTTACGTCGCCTTTGCAACCGAAGAGGACCTGGATCTTGCCCTGGTCATCGCCCTCGACCTGCTTACAGGTATCGGGGCAGAGCTTGATCAGACCCGCCTGCTCGTCGATGTAGAATTTGCCAGCAGCGCATTCGTTTTCGTCGGCGACCTGCTCGAACTGCACAGCCGGTCCATTGGACGGAGTGAACTCCACGATGACGGTCTCGAGATCGATTTCCAGGTTTGCTGGGGGCTCAGGGATCTCGAACTCGCAGTTGAGCTTTGCCCCTTCAATCACCCCCTTGGCGATCTCGTTGAACATGGTGTCGTAGAACATCGGTGAACACAGCGGGAACTTGAGACCGCCGGTGAGGTTGCTCAGCCCCTGGTAGCCGGTGCCTGGATCGGCGGCGGTGGGACACATCTGCGTGGTGATCGGATCGCTCGGCAACCAGGGCAGCGCCTTGTTGTTCTTGTCCTTCTCCACGAGCGCGACCAGGCTGTAGAAGATGTAGTTGCGCTTTTCGGGCGTGCCGAACTGCACCGGATCCATGGTCGTCAGGGCGACGTCCCACTGGGTTGCGACCGCATCTCCGGGGCCAACCTTGTCGTTGTCGTTGAAGTTGCCTTTGCCAGTGTTGGACGTACAGGACACCCCGTCATCGGTGACCATCAAGAAGGTCTTGAAAGCCTCTGGGCGCAGCCATTGCTGCCAGCCCATGGGTGCCGCGTTGTGGTCATCGGGCACCGCGTAGCGGTCGAGTAGCTTGCACAAGCCATCGTGACTAGAGACCTGGTGAAAGTCGTAATGGAAGAAGATAGGCGGATTGTTGACCGGCGCGCCCGGCGGGTTCGCGCAGCCGCCTTGGGGGATGCCGCTCAGCGGAGCCTCGATACACACTGATTCGGGGCCGAGGGGGCCGTGCTCGGCGAACATGATGACGCGGTAGTCGATGCCGCTTGCTTGCAGGATTTGGGCGAAGTTGATGTTGATGTTGTCCTGAACGCCCTTGATCTCCTGTCCCATAGAGCCCGAGTTGTCGATGGCGATGATGACGTCGACGGGCTTCTTGACGAGGGTCGCTTCGGCCGCTTGCTGGGCGCAAGCGCTGTCCTCCGTCAGGTCGGCGTCGGTGATGCCCGCGTCGAAGCCGAAGCTTCCGCCGCCGGAGCTCGTTTCCGAGCTGGTGTTGGTTGCGCTCGTCGTGCTGCCTCCCGCTGAGCTCGATCCAGGCGGCTTGCTGTTGGTGCTATCGCCCCCAGAGCAATCCATCAGGACCAATGCCCCGGCGGCGACAGCAATGGGAAGTGCAATTTGCAAGCGGTGAATCATCAACAAGTCTCCTCGCCGCTAGAAAGCGGCGCGCGTTCGGCCCCACAGAAAATATACATCTCTCTGTCTGGCCGTGTGGTTCTTTCCCTGGTTGAGAACGCAAGAAGTTGGTCTAGAACCCAAGAAGTCAGGACTTGCGGTTCAAAAAGGTTGCGATGGCGCCGAGCTGCTGTCCGCTTTGCCACACCGAACGGAACACTTCGGCTTCGGCCTCAAATGCTTGGTGACGGCGAGCTCGCTGTGCAGCCGACAGCGACCGCTTGATTGCGACGAGCGCTGGGCGCGGCGTCCGGGCCAGCTCGTCGGCGAGCGCGAGGGCGACCGTCCTCGCTTGTCCGCGTCGCACCACACGATTGGTCAAGCCGAAGCTGAGCGCTTCTTCGGCATCCACACGGCGGCTGCTCAGAAGCAGCTCAGCGGCGCGCAATGTGCCCAGCCGCTCGAGCAGGCGGGTGCTACCGCCCCAAGCCGGAGTCAACCCCATCTTGGCGTGCACGAAACGAATGCTGGAGTGCGCATCCATGACTACCAAATCGCAAGTCAGCAGCAGCTCAGCTCCTCCGCCGAACACCGCTCCACCAACTGCCGCGATGATGGGCAGCTTGCAGCGGTCGAAGCTGAGGGTCCTGCCCAGCTCCAGAACGTGCTCTGCGCCCTCGGCGTCCGTTGGAAGCTGTGCGAGCTCCTTCAAATCGCCCCCCGCGAGAAAGACTTCGTCGCCGCTCGCTGTCAACACCACCACATGGGTCTGCTCACAAGTGTTGGCATCCTCGATGGCCTCCTGGAGTGAGGCGGCTAGTGCGCTACTGATGGCGTTGCGTGCCTCGGGGCGATCGACCGTGAGGACCATCACTTTGCCGAGTTGCTCTCGTTTCAAGCTCATTTGCGGCTCCGTTTTGCCCCCGTCTCGCTGTTTGCCCCCGTCTCGCTGGCCAGCGTTTCGAGATAGTCGATCACGGCGCCGGCGACGTCGATTTCGGTGGCGAGCTCGATGCCCTCCAGGCCAGGTGAGCTGTTCAGCTCGATGACGACCGGGCCGGCGCTGGTCTCGAACATGTCGACGCCACATAGGGTCAGGCCCAACGCTTGGGCGGCGCGTACGGCTGTCGCTCGGTAGCGGCGCGAGAGACGAACCGACTCACCCCGCGCCCCACGATGCAGGTTCGACCGGAACTCACCAGCGGGCGCCGTGCGCCGCATCGATGCTATCACCCGGTCGCCAATGACCAGCGCCCTCACATCACGGCCGCGAGACTCACGCACATATTGCTGCAGAATGACGTCTTGCCCCATGGCCCAGAGCGTCTCGAGCATGGGGATGAGGGCGCGGCGACTTTCGGCGATCATCGTGCCGATTCCTTGCGTGCCATGCTGCAGCTTGACCACTACGGGGCAGCCTCCCACCAGCTCGAGGGCAGCGTCGACCCCGGCGGGCAGGCGAACGCTGATGGTTGGCGGAACTCGGACTCGGCGGCGCGCCAGCAGCTGCAGCGAGCGAACCTTGTCACGACTCAGCGCGATGGCCGTGCTCGTGTTCAGCACGATCGGACCGGGCTCCTCGAGCTGCCGCACCACCGCGAGACCGTAACGGGTGATGCTGGCGCCGATGCGCGGGACGACCGCGCGATAGCGAGGCAGTCGCTGACCCGCGAACAGAATTCCGGGCAACTTGGGCATCGCCGCAATCTGCAGTTGGAGCGGATCGATGACATCGACCTGGTGGCCGCGTGCCCGCCCGGCGCGCACCAGACGACTAGTCGAGTAGAGCGCCGCGTTTCTGGAGAGCACCAAGATCCGCATGGCACAGGCTAGCCTGGATTGTCCACCGCGTCGCCCTGGCTGCCGCTCACGACGCGGCGCGATTGTAGTCTCGACGGGTGTAGATATTTCGTGTACGAACCTTTTTCGTACGAAAGGAAATGAGGGGCCGAAAGATGTGGAATCCATTGACCGAAGAGCACGATCAGTTTCGCAAGATGGTGAGAGACTTCGCCGAGAAGGAGCTCGCGCCCCATGCTGAAGAATGGGAGGAATCGACTTGCTTCCCCAGCTCCGTTTTCAAACAAGCGGGTGAGCTCGGAATACATGGAGCCCATTACTCTGAAGCGCACGGTGGCTCGGGGGGTGATTATTGGTTCAGCGTCGTCAAAGCCGAGGAGCTCCCGCGCTGCCGCTCGGCAGGTGTGACGATGGGCCTGCTCGTGCAGAGCGACATGGCTACGCCGTGCATCAGTGAGCTCGGCACTGATGAGCAAATCGAGACCTTTTTGAAGCCCGCGCTCGCTGGCGACAAAGTTGCCGCCATCGGGATCACCGAGCCGGGCGCCGGGAGCGATGTGTCCGCGATCCGCACGATCGCCAAGCGCGATGGCGACGACTACGTGATCAACGGCCAGAAGACCTTCATCACCAATGGAACCCGTGCCGACTTCGTAACCCTGTTGGCAAAGACGAACCCCGACGTCGGTGCTCACGGATGCACCTTCTTCCTGGTTCCAACGGATCTCGAAGGTTTCAGCGTGCCGCGAAAGCTCAAGAAGCTGGGCAATCGCTCATCGGACACCGCTGAGCTGTTCTACGAGGACGTGCGCATCCCTGCCCGCTACCGCTTGGGCGAAGAGGACATGGGCTTCATGTACTTGATGCAGAACTTCCAATCCGAGCGCTTGATCGGCTGCTGCGCCGCCTTGCAGGGTGCCTTCTACGCGCTTGAGTGGTCAGCGGAATATGGGCGCGACCGGGTATGCTTTGGCAAGCCAATCATGAAGCGCGAGCTGTGGCAGCACCGCTTCGTCGACATGCACATCCAGTGCGAGTCCGCCAAAGCCTTCGTCTACAAGTGCGTCGATGCCTACAACACCGAGCGGTACATCAACAAGGGTCCGATCAGCATGGAGACCGTCAAGCTGATCAGCATGGCGAAGGTTCTGGTTGGCGACGTAGTCAGCGAGGTGATGGACCAATGCCTGCAGTTCCATGGCGGATGGGGCTACGTCGAGGAATACCCCATCGCGCGGGCTTGGCGTGATGCACGCTTGTTCCGCATCGGCGGCGGCACCAGCGAGACCATGAAGTACTACCTCGCCAAGCTCATGGGCTTCTGACCTAGCGGCGCGCCAGCCCGTAGCGCCCTTTTGGGCCAGACACCAGCTAGGGAGCGAGCTTGGCGATGAAGGCGTCGCGCATTCCGTTGGAGACCAGCGCTTGGCTGGTCTTCAGATCGAGCGTTCCTTCGAAGATGCCACCGACGAGTGCCTTGTTCTGGCTGTCGCGCGCCATGGCAAGGCACGACTGGGGCGAGGCGTCGCCATAGAGTGCTGCTGATTGGTAGCTGCCACCTGAGCTGATCTTGGCGACAAAAACATCCGTGCTCATCGAATTGCTGCTGAGCACACCGCCGCCGAAGTTGATGTCTCCGGCTGCAGCGCCACATAGCAGCATGGCGCCCGCCGCATCGATGGCCACCCCGTGCGCGGCCTGCTCGGCGGTGTCGCCGAACCGTGTGCTGAACAGGTGGGCACCGCCCGAACCTATCTTTGCCAGCAGCACGTCGCTGCCCCCTGCGCTGGTCAAGGGGCCGCCGCCCAGATCGATGGTGCCCTCGAAACCTGCAGCCACGACAATCGCGTTGCTCAGATCGAACGCGAGGGAGATGGGACAGGTGCCGCTGCATTGGTCCTGAACGTCACCAAAGGGTGAAGCCCACTTGAGCGTGCCGTTGGCGTCGTATGAAGCGCCGAACAAATCGGTCGCGCCGGCGCTCGCCACTGGGCCAGCGCCAAAATCGACACTGCCGTCCATTTGACCGGCCACCAACACGTTGCCCAGACTATCGACGGCGACCACGCTGGCGTGCTGTTCGGCTGCGTCGCCGAAGCTCTTGGCCCAAATGACGGCGCCGATGCTGTTGAGCTTGGCCAAGAAGCCATCCTCACCGCCGGCGCTCGTCAAGATGGTGCTCATGCCGAGGGTGAGCGTGCCAGCGTAGCCGCCGGCCAGCAGCACGTTGCCGCTGCCGTCGGTTGCAACGCTCAACGCCCGCTGCTGAGCAGTGTCTCCGTACGCTTTGCTCCAGATGTGAGCGCCGTTGCTGTCGAGCTTGGCCAGGTAGGCGTCTTGGCCTCCGGCCGAGCTGAGCGCGCCCCCGCCGAAATCGATCTCTCCTTCAAAATGGCCAACGATGAGGATGTTGCCCATGTTGTCGATGTTGAGGCTCGTGACGGATTGCTCCGCTGCGTTGCCGAAGCTCTTGCTCCACAGCGGGACGCCAAACGTGTCGAGCTTGGCGATGAACACATCTTGGCCGCCGGCGGACGTCAAGGTGCTGTCGAACTTGATGGTGCCGTTGAACGTGCCGGTCACCACGAGGTTGTCGCTGCCGTCCACCGCGACTGCGACTGCTTGCTGGGCGCTACCGTCACCGTGTGAGCTGGCCCAGACACCGCTGTCGCAGATTTTCATCAAGCAAACGCTGTTGGCGCAATCCGAATTGGCCGAGCATTTCTTGCCGTCGTTGCAGCGTTGGCTGCACGCGTTGATGTCGCCGCCGCAGTCCACGTCGGTTTCGGCGCCGTCTTGCATGCTGTTGTTGCAGTCGAGGGCCATGCCGCAGCCATTGTCTGCTGCAAATCCACAGCTGAGCCCGACCGACGCGCAGCTCGTGGGCTTGCAACCGCAGGTGTTCGGTGTGCCCGATCCGCCACACTCGTCGGGTGGCGTGCACTGTTCGTTGGAGACGCATTCGACGCACTTGCCAGCCCCGTCGCATACGGTGCCGTCGTTTTGGGTGCAGCTCGTAGCAGCGTCCAGGGGTGGGTTGGAAGGCGTGCCGCTCGTGCAGACATTGTCGGTGCAGACCAGTCCGTCATCGGGCAGATCGGCATCATCAGCTTGGGTTTGGGCTTCGCCGTCGAT
>CAZRGL010000126.1:9493-21267 GCA_964599485.1 uncultured Polyangiaceae bacterium | reverse complement strand
AAAAGACCCCGCCCCATCGCTTTCGGCGACTGGGCCTTCCCCAGAACCGCTTCGCGGAATACAGCTCGTGGGGAAAGCTTGCTAGTGGCAGCCCAGAACGGCGCTACGGACTCGCGCGCCCCTAATGGGGCGATGGCGCGCGAGGCCTTCGCTAGCGCCTTCTATTGGCCAACCAGGGGTTTCTTCTCGGGGTCTTTGAAAAGACCCCGCCCCATCGCTTTCGGCGACTGGGCCTTCCCCAGAACCGCTTCGCGGAATACAGCTCGTGGGGAAAGCTTGCTAGTGGCAGCCCAGAACGGCGCTACGGACTCGCGCGCCCCTAATGGGGCGATGGCGCGCGAGGCCTTCGCTAGCGCCTTCTATTGGCCAACCAGGGGTTTCTTCTCGGGGTCTTTGAAAAGACCCCGCCCCATCGCTTTCGGCGACTGGGCCTTCCCCAGAACCGCTTCGCCGAGGAATGTGGTTTTGGGCCAGACACCAGCTAGCCTTGCTCGCTCGGTCGGCGCCTAGCCGAATCCGTGCCGTGACGAGTCGAGCACCTTGCACCCACGCGCCGCATGCGGTCTAACTGGTGGCCATGATTCCGGGTTTCGGCAAACAAACGCTCGTAATCGGCAGCGATCCCAACTGCGACATCGTGTTGCAGGGAGCGGGCGTTGCGAGCGAACACGGGCGGCTGGTCAACCAGGGCGGCGGCAAGCTCATGTTCGTCAACTCCGGAGCTGGCGTGACGTCGGTGGCGGGCCGCCAGATGGCGGCGGCCGAGCAGGCACCATTCGACTTTCGCCAACAGTTCCAACTCGGCGAAGTCAATCTGCCCTTCGACCACCCTGGAATCGCGCTCAGCCTGATGTCCCCGGGCCAGCAGCCGGCTCCAGCGGGGCGTTTGGTCATCGGGCGTGATCCGACGCAGGTCTCGATCGTGGTGGGTCACCCCAGCGTATCGAGCCTTCATTGCTCGATCGCCCTCGACCGCATGATGGTCACCGATCACGATTCGACCAGCGGAACGTACGTGAGCGGCCAGCGCATCGGCTCGAACCAACCAACCCCGATTGCACCCGATGGCGTGGTGCACATCGGCCCCGTACCCATTTTGATGAGCCTGCTGATGCAGCTTGGACAGGCGGCCAACGCACAAGGAGCAGCGCCGGACGCTCCGGCCCCGCCAGCACCAGTCGCAGCTGGGCCGATGCCAGCGACATCTCAAGCTCCGGCCCATCCGCAGGCCGCTGCGCAGCCGGCTCAGCCGCAAGCGGCTCCCGCCCCGGCTGCCGCGGCGCCGAGCGGTCAACCGCAAATGCGCAAGCACAAGACGGTGTTTGGTCAGCTCGACTTCAGCTCGATGGCTGGAGTCAAATACATCGGTCGAACACCCGACAACGACATCGTGGTGCCTCACCCGCAGGTCTCGAGCAAACACGCGCAGGTCGAGCAGTCGGGCGGCCAGCTCTACGTGATGGACCGCGGCAGCGCCAACGGCACCTATGTGCAAGGCCACCGCATCCAACCAGGCCAGAAGGTGGCCATCGCCAGCGGCGAGAAGATCTACGTCGGTCCGATGCCCCTGCAGCTCGTCGTGGACGCGCAGGGCGCGGTCGAGGTGGTGCACGAAGGCTACGGAGAGGCGAACTGGGCAGGCAGGCCGCTGTACGAAATCGAAGCCTGGGACCTGTTCCTGCAGGTGCCGGATCGCGACGACAAGAGCAAGGACAAGGTCCTGCTCGACCGCATCTCCTTCAAGGCATTGCCCGGCGACATGATCGCTTTGATGGGGCCCAGCGGCGCCGGCAAGACGACCCTGCTGTTGACGCTCAACGGCTATATGCCCCCGACCGAGGGGCAGGTCCGCATCAACGGCGAAGACCTCTATTACATCTACGATACGCTGCGCGGGTCCATCGGCTATGTCCCCCAGGACGACTTGGTTCACCCCGAGCTGACGGTTTGGGAAGCGGTGCGCTACAGCGCCAAGTTCCGATTGCCGCCTGACTACAGCGAAGAAGAGATCGATCAACGCGTGCAGCAGACGCTCAAGGACTTGGGCCTCGAGAGCGTGGCGCACCTAGAGATCGGCGCGCCGGAAAAGAAGATCCTGAGCGGCGGGCAGCGCAAGCGCGTCAACATTGCCCTCGAGCTGGTGACCGATCCAGTCATCGTCTACCTCGACGAGCCCACCAGCGGCCTGGCAGCCGACGATGCCGCCAGCCTCATCGGCTTGCTCAGCGAGCTGACCAAGGCGACCGGCAAGACGATCATCATGACCATCCACCAGCCGGCCAAGGAGGAGTACGAGAAGTTCTCGCACGCGCTCATCCTCGGCTACGGCGGCGTGCCGATGTTCTACGGCGCCACCCTGCCCGACAGCTACCAGTTCTTTGCCAATTGGAGCGGCCGCGCCAACAAGGATGAGGTCGACAACCCCCGCGACATGTTCGCGATCATCACCGAGCGCGAAGATCCGATCTACGCCCAATTACAAGCCCAGCAGCCGGGCACGCCGAGGGCCGTGGCGCGTCACCAAGGCGCCATGTTGTGGCGGCAGGAGTACTACAACGACGCCAATCCCACCTTCAAGCGTATGTACTCGGGCCGGCGTTCGGTCGGCACTGGCGAGGGCCAGCGAGGGATCCCGGAGCGACGCGCTTCGACGAGCGGTCAGTTCGGCTTGCTACTCTCGCGCTACTTCAAGACCAAGATCCGTGATGTAGGGGGCACGGCCATCATGCTGGCCCAGGCGCCCATCATCGGGGTGCTGCTCGCCGCAGTCTTCGGCGGGCAAGCTGACGAGACCCCCGCGTGGTGCTTGGGCGCGCTGCACCAGCTCGCCAAGAACACGGGAAGCAAAGTCAGCGGCGATTTGCTCGGATCGCTGGCGAGCACTCAGGACCACACCGGAGCGGTGTTCTTCTTGGTCGTGAGCGCTATCTGGTTTGGGACGTCCAATGCTGCGCGAGAAATCGTGCGCGAGCGTGCCATCTACCTTCGTGAACGAATGATCACCTTGGGCTTGTTCAACTACGTGATGAGCAAGTTCATTCTGCTGGCGCTGTTTTGCATCGTGCAGTGCGCCATGCTGCTGAGCATCGTGTTCTTCGCGTTGGGCTTCAATGGGGGGATGATGGCTTTCCTCCAGATGCTCGGAGCATTGGTGAGCACTTCGCTCGCTGCTGTGGCCTTGGGATTGGCGCTGTCCACGCTGGTCGCCAGTTCCGAGGCAGCGATGGCGCTCACACCCATCGCGCTCATCCCGCAGGTGGTACTAGGCGGACTGATGGTCCCCGCAACGACCATCCCCAAGCTCGCGCCCATCATGTACGGCATTCCGGCCCGCTGGGGCTTCGAAGCCGCTGTCGTATCGGAACGCCTCGCCGTCGCCAATGACCCGGCGTGGCTCATCAATCTCGGCAAGACCGCGGGCAACACCGACTTCGTCGAAAACAACCAGTTCTTCTGTGCCACCGCCCAGATGGCCAGCGACACCCTCAACGGCGCTTGGTCTTTCACCACGTATCAGCAGGTCTACTTGCCCTACGCGGTGCTCGGCGGGATGACCTTCGGCACGTTGGTGCTGATCATGATCATCCTCAAGAGGCGCGACCGGATCTGATGCGACGGCTTGCGGCATGCTTGGCGACAGCACTGCTGCTGATCGCCACTGCGGCTCGTTCGCAAGAGGGCGGCGAGCAGCCGGCGGCGGACGACAAGAAACCGCCGCAGCAGTACGACGACAAGGGACGTCCGATTGCGAGCAAACCCGACCCGCCCAAGCGGGAATCGATCACCTTCCCGGAGCCGCTCAACTATGTGGCTCCCAAGTACACCGAAGAGGCGACCAAAGCGGGGATCCAGGGCGATATCATCCTCAAGCTGACCATCAGCAAAACCGGCAAAGTGCTGAAAGCCGAGGTGCTCGAGGGACTCGGCCATGGGCTCGACGAAGCCGCGCTGTTGGCTGCCAAGCAACTGAAGTTCTCGCCTGCTCTTCGCGCAGACGGCACGCCGTTCAAGGCGGCGATTCGCTACCGCTACGAGCTCGAGATCGAAGAGAAGCTCAAGCCGGTGGTGGTTACCACCGGCAAGCTGCAGGGCAAGGTGCTGATCCGGGGCGCCGAGGTTCCGCTGGCCGGGGCCACCCTGAAGCTGACTGCTCCCAAGGGGGCGACGCCCGCGCAGCAAACGCTGCGAAGTGAAATCGACGGCACCTTCTCGCTGGGCGACCTGGCTGAAGGCACCTACCAAGTGACCATCTCCGCACCGGGCTACGACGATTTGACTGTGCGCGAGACAATCGTCGCAGGCAAAGAGCTCATCGCCACCTACCGGCTCAACCCGGAGACCAAAGGCGGCGTCATCGATGTGTTTGTCGAAGGCGAGCGTCCCCCGCGGGAGGTTACGCGACGAACCCTCGAAAAACGCGAAATCGAGCGCATCCCAGGCACCAATGGCGACGCGCTCCGATCGGTGCAGAGCTTGCCAGGCGTCGCACGTCCGCCCGGGATCCTGGGCGCTTTGCTGATCCGCGGCTCGAGCCCTTTCGATTCGCAGACGTTCATCAACGGCAATTTCGTGCCCTTGATCTATCACTTCGGCGGCTTGTCCAGCGTGATCCCCACCGAGCTGCTGAGCAAGATTGACTTCTACCCCGGCAACTTCAGCGCCAAGTACGGCCGCGCCATGGGCGGCATCATCGACGCTGGTATTCGCTCGCCTCGAACTGACGGCTACCACGGCTTGGCACAGGTCGATCTGATCGACGCGCGTTTGATGTTCGAGGGTCCAATTCCCGGCACCGACAAGAAGTGGTCTTTCGCAGTGGCTGGGCGACGCTCCTATTTCGATTTGTGGCTCAAACCCGTCCTCGAAGAGGTCGGTGGAGGAGTGACTCAAGCGCCGCGCTACTACGACTACCAGCTCATCATCGAAGGAAAGCCCACCAAAGCACAGACCTTTCGAACGCTCTTCTACGGCTCAGACGATCGGCTCGAGCTGCTCCTCGACGAGCCTCCCGCCAACGAGCCGGCCCTTGCTGGCAACGTCGGACTGGTCACCCAGTTTCAACGGCTGCAGCTCGAATACGACAACAAGCTGAGCAAGGACGACACGCTCGAGACAATGTTCAACCTCGGCCGCGACCAGCTCGAGTTCGGCTTGAGCCAGTACTTCTTCTTGCTCGAGTTCTTCAGTGTGTCGGGGCGAATCGAATACGCCCACAAGCTCGCCAAACAGGCCACGATGAACCTGGGCCTCGACGTGCTCGCGGGCTACTTCGACGTCTCGCTACGCTTGCCGCCCCCTCCGCAACCGGGCCAGCCCGCCAACCAACCGTTCTCGACACGGACGGTCGAGCAGGATGCACAAACTGGCTTCGGTTTCCGCCCCGCGGCCTATGTCGAGTTCGAGCTCACCCCCAACACCCGCACCCGCATCGTGCCAGGCTTGCGCCTCGACTACACCCTCGATAGCGAGAAGCTCGATGTGAGCCCGCGCATCAACGCCCGCTACACGGTCGTCGACGAGTTCCCGAAGACGACGCTGAAGGCCGGCGTCGGGGTCTTTCACCAGCCGCCGCAATACCAACAAGTAGTCGAGCCGTTGGGCACGCCTGGCGTCAAGAGCAACCGCGCCATCCACTACGGGCTCGGAGTCGAGCAAGAGATCACCAAGCAGCTCGAGGCCTCTCTCGATGGCTACTTCAAGCAGATGGACGACTTGGTCATCGGCAAACCCTCGCTTTCGGGAGCCCACGTCGAGTACGGCAACGACGCTAGCGGCTACTCGGTCGGCGGCGAGCTGATGGTCAAGTACAAGCCCGACGAGCGCTTCTTCGGTTGGCTGGCCTACACCGTATCGCGGAGCATTCGTCAAAACGGCCCCGATGAGCCCGAGTACCAAGTCAGCTGGGATCAGACCCACATTCTGACGGCTCTGGGCAGCTACCGCCTGGGCCACGGTTGGGAGTTCGGCGCCCGCTTCCGCTTGGTCAGCGGCAACCTGGTCACGCCGAACGTTTGCGACCTCACCAGCGAGACCTGCGACCCGAATCGAATCAACGCGCTGTATCATGGGGCGAGCGGCGCCTACACGCCGATCCCCTTCGGCACGCTCAACAGCGAGCGCTTTCCCATGTTTCACCAGCTCGACTTGCGTATCGACAAGGCCTGGCAGTTCAAGCTCTGGAAGCTCAGCGCCTACCTCGACGTGCAGAACGCCTACAACAACCAGAACGTCGAGGGCTTGCTGTACAACTTCAGCTTCACCGGCCGGCAATACATCACGGGCATACCGATTCTGCCCAGCTTTGGAATGCGAGGTGAGTTCTGATGCGTATGCGACGCTTGCTCTTGCTCGCGGCCGTCGGCGCCATGCTGTTGGCCCCGAGCTGCGCGCCGAGCTTCGACCCACCGAGCTTGGTCAATACGCTACGCATCTTGTCCGTGACGGCGGACAAGTCCTACGCCAAGCCCGGCGAGGACGTTACGCTGAGTATGACGGTCCACGACGGCTTGGGTAATCCCGAAGACCCAGAGGCAGGACCACGAGCGCTGCAGATTTTGTGGCTGGCGGGTTGTTACGATCCAGTTGGCGACATCTACTTCCTGTGCTTCGAGCAATTGGCCGAGGTGCTCGCCCCGCTCGCCGAAGGTGGGACGCCGCCGTCGGATTTGGTCAAGATCGAGCCGGCTCTGCCAAGCTCGAGCGGCGTCGTGGACGCTCACAGCTTCACCTTCACCTTGCCCAAAGACATCGTGAGCCGCCGTCCGAAGCCAGATGAAGGCCCTCACTATGGCATCGCGTATGTGTTCTTCGCTGCCTGTGCTGGCACACTAGCCCCAGCAACGCTCGAGCAACTCGGCAGCGAGGTGCCCGAGTTCCCCGTCCAATGTCTCGACGCGCAAGGCGATCCGCTCGGTCCTGACAGCTTCGTGCCAGGCTACACCCAGATCTATGCGTTCGCAGACGAGCGCACCAACGCCAACCCGCAAATCGAAGCGCTCGAGCTGAACGGTGACGCCATCACCGAGAGTCTCGACGACATTCCCGTCGTGCCGCGCTGCGCGATCACCGCGCAAGAGCGACGCGAGGCGAGCTGCGGCCGCGACGCTCCGACCGACGATTGCATCAGCTACAAGATCAACGCCGAGATAGGAGACGTCGCGGAGACCGATCCTGACGGCACGGGCGCAGAGGGCGAAAGCCTGCGGGAAACCATCTGGGTCAGCTATTTCGCTGACGCAGGCGATCTCAGCCCGGCCATCTCCTTGGTGAGCGACGCAACCAAAGGCTACATCGCCGAGCACGACACCGAGTGGATCCCACCGAGCGAGCCCGGCATCGTGACGCTGTGGGCAGTTGCCAGAGATCAGCGAGGCGGCTCGAGCGCCATCCGCCGCTTCGTTCGAGTCGAGTGACTGTCACGTCGAGTAACTGTCACCTAGTGGAGCGGCTCGCGCCGCATTTTTCACCCCTGAGTGCGGGCCGAGCGCTGTGCGCCCAATTGGACAGGCTGGTAACTTCGCGCGATTTTTTTTACACAGAGACGCACAGAGAGACACGAAGAGGGACACAGAGGTTCTTTTCTCGCCTTGGCGGTCGCCTCATTCCTCAATCGCTGAAGGAAACGCTGATCCACGTTGCGCCTCGCGTTTGTGGACGAGGGGTGTTTTTTGGCTTTGCCCCTCCCCTCTCTGTGTCTCTGTGCCTTCTGTGGTGAAAAAAATGCGACCAGGTCAGCCGACTAGGGAGACGCGCCCCACTGCTTGGGCGAGCTGCTCGCGACGTTCGCCGCGCGCCGTCGGCTCGAGGCTGGTGTTGCAGCCGTAGATTAGCGCGATCAAGGCGAGCAGTACGAGGGCTGTGGTCATGCTCAGCACAGTTGCAACCTGCGTGCCCAACCGCGGACGACCCAACATCGCGCGGTTGGGAGCGAAACTTGGGGGCGCTGTCGCCTCAACGGTAACATGTCACATCGAAGCGACACATGGGACAGCGCACTCGGCCTTGCTTGCCTGCTTAACCGCACTGGCACTGGGCGGCTGCTGCAGCGCGGCGCCTGGACGCGCCCAACCGCTCTCGTCCGGACTTTACGCTGCCCATGTGCGTGCCTTGAAGGCTGGACGAGCCGCCCAGATGACCGCAGTTGCCGTGCCTCCTTTCGTAGTCATCGGCGACGGTCCACCGGCTGATGTGCGCGCCAACGCCGACAAGCTCGTGCGCTGGGCCAGCAAGCTGCTCAGGGCGCAGTTCTTCGACAAGTACCCTCGCCACATCATCGATGTGTGGGTGTTTCAAAACGAGCGCAGCTATGAGCGCAACGTCCGCGAACTGTTCGGCGACAGCCCCGAATCACCTTATGGGTACTATGAGCCTTGTGATCATGCCTTGGTGATCAACTTGGCCATGGGCGACGGAACCTTGGTGCATGAGCTGGTCCACCCTCTCATGGAGGCCGACTTTCCCGAGGCACCGACCTGGCTCAACGAAGGGCTGGCGTCGCTCTATGAGCAGCCAGCCGAGCTCGATGGGCGCATCGTGGGCCTGCCGAATTGGCGCCTTCCCCGCCTTCAAGACGCCATCAAGCACGGTTGGGCGCCGAGCCTGAAGGAGACCATGGGCGCCTCGCGGCGCAGGTTTTATGGTACGCGGCGCCGCTCCCATTACTACGCCGTGGCACGTTACCTCTGTTTCTACTTGCAGCATCGCGGCCTGCTCGAACACTACTACCGAACGCTGCGGCTCGCTCATGGCGATGACCCCGATGGCGTCGAGACCCTCGGCCAGCTGTTGGGTCAACCGAGCTGGTCACAGCTCGAGCAGCAATGGGCCCACTTCGTGCTCGGACTTCAATATCCCTGAGCTACGAAGGTGTCGGGCCTGTGCCCTGCCCCCGCCTAGTCGTCATTCGAACTAGTCGTCGTCTTTGAAGGCCGCCAACGCCTCCTCGATCTCACGACTCAGATTGGCTGGGTCGAAGTCCATGTCGGGCACAACGATGGCGCCATCCTCGGTGCGCTCGACCGAGCTGATCCCGGGGTGGTCGCGCTCGAGATCGTCGATCATCTTGTTCTGGTGCTTGGCGACGTGAAGCAACTTGGCGCTCTGGCGATACAGCTCGAGCGTCTCAATGGCTTGCTCGATGGTGGTCTTGAGCAGCGTAGAATCGCAAGGCTTGGTCAAGAAGCGGTAAATCTCGCCCTCGTTGATAGCTCGAATCGCCGCCTCGACGCTCGCCTGGCCCGTCAGCAAGACGCGAATCGTATTGGGGTACTCGACGCGCACGCGCCCCAGAAACTCCGAGCCGGACATCGCCGGCATCATCTCGTCGGATACCACGATGTCGATCGGTTCCCGGGCGAGAATCTCTAGCCCTTGCTTGCCGCCAGTCGCGGTGTGCAGCGTGTAGGGCTCGTTATGCAAGGTGCGCTTGATGCCCGTGAGCACCGCGGCTTCGTCGTCGACAAACAGCAGGGTTGCTCTTGATGCTCCCATGGTGCGATCGATTCTAGCAGCGAGACCCGCGGAGGGCTTAGTTTCCGAGCACCTCGTCCGCAATGGCGCGCCAATCCTTCTCTCTGTCGAGCACGCCCATCTTCTCCAGGTACTCCATGTTGAGCGGCTCACGGAAGGGACGATTGGCTGCCTCATCGACCAAGGCGTTGGCCACGTAGACGGCACCGAGCACATCGAAGCTCTTCTGCTCGACACGCATCGGATCGTGGTGGTGCGCTACCGCTTCGACGATGTGATAAGGCAAGCCCCACATGCCCAGCAAGTAGGCCCCAAGCTCTGAATGGCTCACGCCGAACAGCGCCATCTCGGCCTTGTGGGGGGGCAGCTCCTTGGCTTTCATCACCTCGTGGATCTTGCGCAGGCGCTTAGGCAATTTGGAAGCAAGGATCAATCGACCGACGTCATGGAGCATCCCCGCCAGAAAAGCGTCATCGGACTGATGCTTGCCCTCCACCAGCCGTGAGGCGAGGCGGCTGACGTTGAGCACATGCTGCTGCTCAGTAATAGGCGAAAAGAGCTTAGCGTCTGCCCCTTCGAATACCCGGAAAACCTCGATGGCGAGCGCCAGATCCTTGAGCATGGTGATACCCAAGAAGGCCACAGCGCGATCGACCCTCGTGACCGTTTGTGGCAAACCGAAAAATGCACTGTTGACGACCCGAAGCACGTTGGCACAGATCCCGGCGTCCTTTTCCACGATCTTCGACAGCTGCGCCAAGGAGGTCTCGGGATCGGCGAGCTTCGAGGTCAGCTCCGCGTACACGTGGGGCAAGCTGGGCAGGTTGCGCATCCGACCAACTGTCTTGCGCAAGCTCTCGTCGCTGAGCAAATGGGTGAGGCTCAAAGCCCGCTCGATGACCTCTTCGAGCCGGTCGGGCGCGCAGAGCTTGGTGAGGAACTGGTGGGCCACCGGCACCGCCCGCATGGCGCTCTCCATTTCCGGATAACCAGACAGAACGATGCGCACCACATTGGGGTGCTTGTCCTGCACCTGTTGCAGCAGACCGATGCCATCCATCTTGACCATCTTCATGTCGCTGACGATGACGTCGTAGTGCTGCCGGTCGAGCTCTTCCAATGCCTCGGCGCCGCTCTCGACGAACTGCATGTCCCACTTGCTAGCGTGGGAACGGAGCATGCGACGAAGCCCGCGCAAAACCCGCGGCTCATCATCGACGAATAGAACATTGCGCTTTTCTGTCATGTTGGGAGCAACTCCTCGGTCGCATCGGGCGTGGTCAATCAGTTCCTTCTACTGGCGGCAGCGGCGGGCTTTCTGATTGGGGCGGTAAGCGTGACTGCATCTCTCGCAGCGGGGCGCGCAACGGCATGGTGATGACAAAGGTGGTGCCCGCCCCAGGCTCGCTCTCGATTTCCATACGGCCATGGTGCTTGCTCACCACCACGTGATAGGCAATCGCGAGTCCTTGGCCCGTGCCTTTCCCAACTGGTTTGGTGGTGAAGAACGGGTCGAAGATTCTCTTTCGAATCGACTCGGGAATGCCGCCACCGGTATCGGAGAGCCGCACCTCGACCTCCTCACCAATGAGCTTGGTGCTCACCTTGATGGTCCCCGTATCGCCGGCGGGCACGGCCTCTTCGATGGCGTGCGCCGCGTTTACCATGATGTTGAGCCAAACTTGGTTGAGCTCGTCGGGCAAGCAGTCGACCGGGGGCAGTGCAGGGTCGAAGTCAGTCTCGAGGTTTGCGACATACTTCCATTCGTTGCGGCACACCGTCAGCGTCGTCTCGATGGCCCTGTTCAGATCGGTCGGGCGCTTGCGACCGCTGCTCGGATGCGAGAACTCCTTCATGGCCGTAACGATTTTCGTAACCCGCTCTATGCCGTCGCGAGACTCACTGAGCGAGGAGGGGATCTCCTCGAGCAAGAAGTCCAAATCGAGACGCTTGGCTGCGGTGACGGCCGCATCGAGATCCGCCCTCTTGAGGCGCTCACCACCGTGGATGCGCTCGAGGATCTCGCGGTACTTCTTCAACGCCAAACAAACGGTGCCGAAGGCGTCCTGCAAGAAGGTCGTGTTGTCGCTGATGTACTGGGTTGGCGTGTTGATCTCGTGAGCGATGCCCGCTGCAAGCTGACCGATGGCCTCGAGCTTGTGTGCTTGGTTCTGTTTGGCGGCATCGCGATCGTGCGCCGCCTCGAGCGCCCGCCGGGCGCTGATGTCGCTCATTAGTACCGCCCAAGCCGAGCTGTCGCCCCACGCGATAGCAAAGCTCTCGGCATCGACCGCCGCGGTCGGGTC
>CAZRGL010000126.1:8160-9473 GCA_964599485.1 uncultured Polyangiaceae bacterium | reverse complement strand
ATTTTGGCTCGAGTCATTTTGGATCAAGTTTTCGTGCTCGAGCCACTCGGCTGGTGCAGGCAGCTCCTCGAGCAGTGCGCGACCGGAGGGGTTGGAGAACAGAGTTTCACCATCTTCGGCAAATACCACCACTCCTTGAGTGCAGCGAACGAGCAACTCACCGAGAGACGCTGCGCTCACTGCCCCGGCTTCACCGGCGCTCACCTGTTCCTACCTCGCACTTCCCCCCACAGGATGCGTTGCTTGAGCCATGAGCATACCCAAGTTCCCTGCTGAAGGCTCTACAAGATGTCGAGCAAATAGCCACCGTCTTCGTAACTACGCGTGGCGACATCCTTGCGTGCTTCATCGTTGTTGGTCTCGAAGCCCGCAATGTTCAGCTCGAGGCGTTGCCGCGCTTCGGCAGCGAAGACTCGCGTGTACTCGAGATGGCGCCAGGCCCCTTCGGTGCCGTGGCGCTCCACGGCTTGCGTGGCTCGCGAGAGACAGGCCGCCAACCCATACAGATCGATGGCCACATCAGCGATACGCCGCTGCACAAACTGACGCTCGGCGATTTTGCGGCCGTGCTTGCGCAGGGTGTTCTCGACGTGGCGCGCGAGCTGCGCGGTGCTGTCCTCGAGCAGTACCGCCTCGCGACTGAGCATCGGGTGTACACGCTCGAGCCGCTGTCGTCCGAGCGCGCTGCGTACTTTCTTGACCGCAAAATCGCGCAACAATCCGAAGCCCTTGATGGGTTCGCGCAAGGCCTTGGCAACTTCGGCGAGCTCTTTACCCGGCCCGGCCATGCCCGCCAACGAAATGAAGCAGCGAAGAATCTCGTTGGTTCCCTCGAAGATCATGTTGATGCGCGCATCACGCAAAATCCGCTCGTGGGGATATTCCTTCATGTAGCCGAGACCAGCGGCGATCTGTACGGTCTCGTTGACCACCCACCACAAGCTTTCTGAGCCGTACACCTTGCAGATGGCGCTCTCGAGCGAGTAGTCGGCCACGTCCGCGTCGATGAGGCCTGTCGTCAGGTAGGTCATGGACTCGAGGGCGTAGTTGCGAGCCAACATGCCGGCGATTTTGTCCTTGATGAGACCGAATTCGCCTAGCGACTTGCCAAAGGCTTTGCGCTCGGTAACATGGTCGATCGCCAGCTTTATCAGGGTCTTGTTCATGCCGACACAGCCGGCAGCGAGCCCCAGCCGACCGTTGTTGAGCACACCCATCGCCACCCGAAAACCCCGTCCAACTTCGCCGAGCACGTTTTCTTTGGGCACCTTGAGATCGTCGAAATAGACGGATGTGGTGGAGGATCCACAGAT
>CAZRGL010000126.1:0-8150 GCA_964599485.1 uncultured Polyangiaceae bacterium | reverse complement strand
GCTTTTCTTCGTTGGGACCGGTGCGCAGTCCCTCGCCCCGCTCGACGACGAACGCCGTCAGCTTGGGCTTGCCTTCCTCCAGCTCGGCGGTTCGGGCAAAGACCGTGAAGACATCGGCGAAAGCACCATTGGTGATCCAGATCTTCGAGCCGTTCAGAACATAGTGTGAGCCGTCCTCGCTCAGCACCGCGCGGGTCTTGACGTTGGCGGCGTCCGAGCCCGCTGTCGGCTCGGTGAGCGCAAACGCTGCAACCTTCTAGCCAGTCGCCAGTGACGGCAGAAAACCTTCCTTCTGCTCGTCGGTGCCTTAGAGCAAGATCCCCTTGAGACCAATCGATTGGTGCGCTCCCAAGGTGACCGCTACCGAGGCATCGTGCCCTGCTATCCGTTGCATCACCCGACTGTAGGCGGTTGCTCCAAGCCCGATGCCACCATGGTCCATAGGGATCTGCATGCCGAACAAGCCGAGCCCCTTGGCCTCCTCCAAGATGTCCTGACCAATCTCGTGGGCCGCATCGATCTTGGCTGCGTCTACCTTGTCCTCGAGAAAGCGCCCGACGCTGTCGAGCATCAAGCTGAGGTTTTCTGCCTCTTCTGCAGGCAGCGTGGGAAACGGAAAGATCAAATCCTCGGCGAGCATCCCGTGGAAGATCGCCTTCATGAAGCTGTCGTCCGACATGGCTCAGTCCTCTCGAAGCGGTTGAGTTGATGGTTCGTCCTGTTTGGCAGCCTCTTGGCCACTGTTTACCTCGTCCGCCTGCGCCGGGTCCGAAGAGCGCGGCGGCCGATCCGATGGTGCTGAGGGCTCCGGCGATGCGTCCGAAGGTGCGGGCGGGTCCGAAGAGGCGGGCGGGTCCGAAGGTGCGGGCGGGTCCGAAGAGGCGGGCGGATCCGAAGAGGCGGGCGGATCCGAAGAGGCGGGCGGGTCCGAAGAGGCGGGCGGATCCGAAGAGGCGGGCGGCTGGCTCGACTCAGCCCGCGCCCCCTCTCGCTCTCGGTCCTTGTCGCGCTGCCAGGGGTACTTGATGCGCCCGTGGTACATGTTGACCAGCGCCGCTGCCATCCGGGCGCTCATGATGCGCAAATCGGTAATGGTGAGCCCCGAGTCGTCGAGTTGGCCGGCCGCAAGCTTGCTGAACACCACGCGCCTGATCATCTCTTCGAACTTGGAATGCTCCGGCGGAGTGATGGTTCGTGACGCAGCCTCGATGGCATCAACGAGCATGAGAATCGCCGTCTCTTTGGTCAGCGGCGCCATGCCGGGGTAGCGAAAGTGGCTCTTCTCGAGCGGTCGTTCACTTTCGGACAGATCGTGCTCCCTGTACTTGCGCCAGAAGTACTCGACCAACTGCGTGCCGTGGTGCGTATACGCAAACTCCACTACCGGCTCAGGCACCCCACCCTCGCGCAGCAGCTTCGTGCCGAGAACCACGTGGGCCATGATGGCGTCGGCCGACACCTCAGCGGACAGCTCGTCGTGGGGCGAGTGTTGGCCCGCCGCGAGGTTCTCGATGAAATACTCGGGCTGCACGGTCTTGCCGAGGTCGTGGTAGTAGGCGCCGACACGCGTCAGCAGAGAGTCGGCGCCAATCGACGCGGCCGCTGCCTCGGCGAGGTTGGCCATGGCTCGGGAATGCTCCCAGCTACCTGGTGCTTCTGTGGCCATCTTGCGAAGCAAGGGCGCCTCTATGTCTGTGAGATCTAGCAAGCGGCTGCGCGAAACATGCCCCATCAACGCCTCGGCAGGCTCCCGCAGGATGTTGGCGAGCAAGCCCGCGAGCAAGCCACCGCCCACGCAGGCGATGAGCTGCGAGCGGTATCCAAGCATGAGATCGTCGATGATCCCTCCGTGTGCCTGGAAGAGCACGGTGAGCGACAAATAGCCCACGATGGCGACAAAGCCGCCTCCGAGCCCGGCGAGCAACATCTGCCGCGGCTGTTTTCGATTGAAGAACAGCAGTGACGCCACAATGCCCCGCGTCAACAAGACGCTGAGCAACATCACGTCGAAATGCAGCATCGAGGCCACAAAAAAGGCCACGGCAAAATCGATCAGCAGCCCGGTGCGGCGGTCGAAACCCAACGAAACCCACAAAGCCACTACCGCCACGGGCACCCAGAACGGTGGCAACTCGGTGAAGAGCAGCATCAGCTTGGCGACAATGAGCACAGCCACCATCAACACATACAAACCGATCTGCGAGCGCATGAGCTTGAGCCGTCCATGCCCGTAGCGCTGGGCGTAGGCGGTCAAGATGAGGCAGCAAATGAGGTAGAGAACGAATGCGCTACCCACCCGCGAGGCCGTTGGAGGACGGCGCGTTGCGTCGTAATTGACCGCAGCGCGGTGCGCCTCATCGCTCGGTTTCAGCACGGTGCCGCGGGCAATGAGCGTCCGGCGGTGCTCGAAATGCACATCGAACAGCTCACCTTTCTTCATGACCGGTGCGTTGTAGGGAACGCGCATCACCACGGGGCTCGGACTGCCGAACTCAGGCATCAGCGACGGCATGAACAACTCGAAAGTCGCCACAGCGGTGAACAGCGCAGCGAACAATGCACTCAAGATGAGCCCTGAGAAGGCACCGACTCGAACCCGTGTTCGCAGCATCTGGACCGGCAGTGACGGTAGCAGACAGGGCCGCCGCTGCCTATCTGGGCAGCGCTGCGCGTGTAGCTAAAGTCGCGACATTGGAGCACATCTGCCCCTCATGACTATTTGGAATCGCTCCAAAAGTGCAAATACGCGTATCAATTACGAATTGCCCAAAGGCCCAAAACTTGCTAGCAAAAAAAGAGTGACCCAGATGCGTGCGCTCAGGCGACATAGAGGGCGCGTGCAAATCATGGGCATTGTCAACCGGACGCCCGATTCTTTCTTTGATGGCGGCTCTTTCATGGGGGACAAGGCCGCACGCGCACGGGTGAGAAAGCTCATCAATGATGGCGCAGACATCATCGACGTTGGTGCTGAGTCCACACGCCCGGGCGCAGCAGCAGTGTCAGCCGAGGAGCAGCTGCTTCGGATCGGCGACATCATTGCTTACGCTGTCGAGCAAGGAGCATGCGCGTCTGTCGACACGACCAGCCCCCAAGTTGCGATTCGCGGGCTCGATGCTGGCGCAACCATGATCAACAGCGTATCGCTCGAGCCAGCCGCAGAGCTCGGGACGCTGGCAGCGCGCTATGACGCCGAGCTCGTGCTCACCCATTGCCGCGGCTCGATGACGTCGATGCAGGGGTTCTCGCGCTACAGCGACGACGGCTACACGGATGTAGTCGTGGACGTAGCCGACGAATGGAAAATGGCGGCAGACAGAGCCCTCGATGCTGGCTTGGACGCTGATGCCCTATTGTTCGATCCTGGGCTGGGCTTCACCAAGAACGCGGCCCAGAGTTTGGAGCTGTGCGCTCGCCTCGCCGAGCTGAAGCAGCGGGTCGGCCACCGCGTTCTGGTAGGGCCAAGCCGCAAATCCTATATCGCCCACACAGTCGGGAGCGAAGGCAAGCCGCTGGCCCCACCCGAGCAACGCCTGGGTGGAAGCATCGCAGCAGCACTGGATTGCGCGAGCAAGGGCGCGGACATCGTACGCGTTCATGATGTCGCGGAGATCTGCCAGGCCTTGCGCTACTTACGCGCCATCGACGACGAGCTGGGCAGCCAACTGCAGAGCCAAGCCGAAACGCCCCAACAAGGAGGTACAGCCGGTGCTTGAGGGGCTTCGCCACCTCGTCGCTTCCGGTCGACCTTTTACCGAGATCCTGCGGGATGTCGCCGACATCCTGATTGTTGCGTTCATCATGTACCGCGCGCTGCTGGTCCTCAAGGGCACGCGCGCCATGCAGATGGGGCTCGGCTTCGTCGCCTTCGGCGTGCTGTATCTGGTGGCCAAGCATGCAGAGCTCGCCACCCTCATGAGCGTACTGTCTTGGCTGGCTTCATCAGCCATTCTCGTCGTCGTAGTCGTGTTCCAGAACGACATCCGTCGGGCGCTGATCCGCGTGGGGCAGAAAGCCTGGTTTTCTCGTGGCCGCGACGCTCAACAGCGCGTCATCGATGAGGTGGTCGCCGCGAGCACCGAGCTGGCGCGGCACCGTATGGGCGCGCTGATCTGTTTGGAGCGCGATGCCAACGTGCTGGAGTTCGTCAAGGCCGATGGCATCACCCTCGACGCCGCAGTGACACGAGAATTGCTGGTGTCCTTGTTCATCCCCGAAGCGGTCAACAAGACCCACGACGGCGCTGTACTGATTCGCAACCTGAAGATCTCGCGGGCGGGCATGTTCCTACCGATGCCCGAGACCACCAAGGTGGCCGATCCCACGCTCGGCTCACGCCACCGGGCAGCCATCGGGATCACCGAGGAGACAGATTGTGTCGTCATCGTCGTCAGTGAGGAGCGCGGCACAATCACCCTATGTTTCCCAAACGGCATGGTGCAGAACGTCGACGGCGCTTCGCTACAAAAAGCCCTGCTGGGGCTGTTTGGGCGCACCGAAGCAACCAAGAAGACCGCGCCAACGGACAAGCAGGCCAGCAGTGGGCCACGCGCTGATGGGGCGCGCTCGGACGAGGACGAAGCGCGCGGCGAAAAGAGCAAGACCAAGTCCTCTGCCACCAGCAAATCCAAGAGCGACAAGTCCAAGAGCGACAGCGGCCAGAGCGGCAAGCACAGCGCCATCAAGACGAGCACCAGCGGTAGCGGCCGCTACAAGGCGGTCAAGCGCGAGGATGCCACGACCAAGAGCGTCAACATCGACCGCTCCGTCACGCCACCTGCGGGACGCGTATCGATCCCGATGCCTTCGGCCAAAGACCGCAAAGCTCCGCCTTGTCCCGAACCCAGCGATTCGGACGAAAACAAACCGGCCAAGCGCCAGTCAGTCAGCAAGCCGATGGCTCAAACTGAGCTCCATACACGTGCTTCGGCAGCGATGAGCGGTGAGGAGACGTGAGCAAGGGCAAAGCAAAAATCAAGAAGAGCAAGAAGAGCAAGAAGCCGCGAAGCGGCTTCGGCAGCGCACTGGCTCGCTTGTTCTTCGACAATTTTTGGCTGAAGCTGATCTCACTCTCATTCGCGCTCGGCTTCTATGCTTTCATCCACAGCGCACAAAACGCCCAGCGAAGCATTCAGGTAGCGATCATCGCCGAAATGCCACCGAAGGGCGCAGAACGCGTACTGATGACGAAGATCCCCGAAACCGTGTACGTCACGGTCGTCGGCTCACGCTCTCAGCTCGACGTGCTCCGAGGCGAGCAGCTCGACCCCATCCGGCTTCAACTTCAAGGCGCCCAAAACGGCGATTTGGCCATCAGCGCGGACATGATCAGCGGACTCCCAACTGGCTTGCGGGTGACGCGCATCTTGCCTTCTTCGCTGACCATTCGCTGGGAGAATGTGGTCCAGGCCTCGATCAAGGTGCAGGTAGCCATTACGGGCAAAGCCGCCAAAGGCCTGGAGCTAGTCGGCGAGGTTCAAGTGCAGCCCGACACCATCTTCGCTACCGGACCCGAGCCGGCCGTCAAGGTAATACAATTTGCGCGCGCCGAAGCGTTCGACCTCAGCGGATTGAGCGAAGACAAGCACAGCCGCTTGCTCCGCCTCGATCCGCCACCGACCGACGTCAGCTGGAGCCGAGACAACGTGCAAGCCACGGTCGTGGTAGCGCGCAAAATGGCCAAGGTGAAGTTCGAGAAACTCACCGTCGAAGCGGTTGGCTTGCCTCGCGCAAAAATGAAACCCAAGACCGTGGACGTGTATGTGACGGGCACTCCGGAGCAACTCGAGGCGCTCACCAAAGACGCCATCGTCCCGCGAGTCGAGCCCAAGAAGACGAGTGAAGACCTAAGCCAACCGGGCAGCGCCGTCATGCCGGTCATCGTGGACACCATCGCCAACGCAAAAGTGGTCATCCAGCCCCCCAAAGTGTTGGTCAAGTGGTGAGGAGGTCTGCTCGTCACTTGCGCGGGAGGCGAATCGCTCCGTCGGCAAGCTGCCTACGAAGCGCTGCGACACGGGCGCGCACCGTCTGACTGATGCCGGTTGCATGCGGTCCCTCGCTGACATAGCCCACGCCTTGCTCGGCCACACCGAATGACCGCACCCCGGACTCGAAGCGCTTCTCTCCCACCGCCCGAATCGTGTCGAACACTGCCACGTCGACGCGTTTGATCATGCTGGTGAGCACGACGCCGGGCATCTCGTCGTGTTGGTCGGAGTCGACCCCGATGGCGAGCCGTCCCATGTCGCGTGCGGCCTCGAACACCCCATGACCAGTCGTGCCCGCAGCGTGATAGAGAATGTCGGCACCCGCTGCCATCTGGCTGATGGCGATCGCCTTCCCTTTTGCCGGATCCCGAAAAGCGTCTGGCGTGCTCCCGGCATAACCCACATGCAAACGACAGCT
Source organism: uncultured Polyangiaceae bacterium (assembly GCA_964599485.1). Lineage (GTDB taxonomy): Bacteria > Myxococcota_A > Polyangia > Polyangiales > Polyangiaceae > JAPYTK01. The sequence goes on along the minus strand of CAZRGL010000126.1, from coordinate 1,742 downwards.
CGGGCAGACATGCGCGATGCCGGCGCGAAAACCCGCTTCGAAGCGATGGATCAGGGGAATATCCATGCCGCCCACGAAGCCGAGGTGTTTCGTCTTGCTCGTCAAGCCCGCCACCGCGCCCACGAGGAACGAGCCCTCCTCCTCGCGAAAACCGAGGCCCACCACGTTGTCGGCGATGGGTCCGCGGGGTGCGTAGTCAACGCAAGCAAACTTGGTCCGCGGAAAGTCACGAGCAACCGTGTCGATGTCTGTGGTGAAGATGAAACCAACCCCAATCACCAGATCGAAACCGCGGGCAGCGAACAAGCGCAACGCAGCTTCTCGATCTTCGGCGCCGCTCGGCTCGAGTAGCTCCACGCTGACGCCGAGCTCGTCTCGCGCTCGCGACACGCCGAGGTAGGCCGAATCGTTGAAGCTCTTGTCGCCGCGGCCGCCGACGTCAAAAACCAAACCGACCCGCAAACCAGCTAGCGCACCATCGGGGGGCGGCTCCGGTAGCGAGCCCGGCAACAACAAGCTCAGCAAGGCCAGGGCGACAATCCCAGCCGTCAATCGCGCAAAGCTCATGACCCGTCGGCGGCGCGGAGAATCGCGCACACGGCTGTGGCCCGCACCGTGGCGTCCTTGTCAGCGAGCAGCTTCAGCACTTCTGCGTACGCGCCGAGCCGAGCATATGCCGACGCAGCGTCCGCGCGCGTCTCGGCGCTTTTCGCGCCCGCATCCCCGCTCAGCAAAGCAAGCACCTTCTTGTCGCCTGCCCGCACCAGAGCCAGCTTGGCCTGATCGGCAACCTCATCACTACCCTTGGCATGACCACGTAGCGCCTCGAGCGATTCTTCCCGCTTCTCGTCACCCAGCTCGATCAGCCGCGCCAACGACGCGACGACGACTTGCTCGTCTTGCGCAGCGCTCGCTTCGACGATGGCCTCGAGCAAAAACGCCTCACTGAGCGGAGCGCCGGCAATCGCCTCTACCCGAGCGTCGGTCGGCGCATCGTCGATAGCCCGCTCGAGCATGCCAGCTGCCTGCCCGGCCGCATCGTCAGCCGCAACCCCGTCGTGAATCAGCTCCAAAGCCGCCCGCACGCCAACCAGGCTACCCTCGTTGGTCTCGACGACCCGAGCCAAGCGGCGCCGAGCGACGCAAGCAGGAGCCCTGGATTGCGCCACGCAAGAAGAGCGCTCCGCCCGGCGCATCACCGCTGCCCATGCCGCAACAATCGCCAGCCGATCATCCTCGTCGGCGATTTCCCAAAGATCCTCCAGGGCGAGCACGATTTGAAGCGTACCGATCTGCGCTGCTGCCTCGATGGCGATGGCTCGAATCTCGCCATCTGGATCGAGACGAGCGGCCTCGAGCACCGCTCTGCCATCCGCTGGATCGGCAGCGTCAGCTGCCGCGAGCAGAGCCGCGCGCCGCACCACCTCAGCCGGATCGAGCATGAGACGGCGACGCCATTGCGCTGCCCGCGCGAGACGACGCGCACCCGCCGAGGATTCCCGTCGCGACGCCGGCGACTTCGGCAAAGGGAGCGCCGCCGGCACCGCTTGCTCACCTACTGGGGAAGCCGTCGTCAACGAACGGGCAGCCGCCGCGCGCCACAGGTCCTGGTCACTGGTGAGATGACTGACGAAGTGCAAGGGCGGCGCGATGCCTGCCCCCATGAGAAGCAGCGCTGCCTGCGCCGCAAGCTCATCATTTTGAGCAGCGCGCCGTGTCAGTGCAGGGCCGAAAAAACGCGC
>CAZRGL010000125.1:0-21314 GCA_964599485.1 uncultured Polyangiaceae bacterium | reverse complement strand
GCCACGCTCAAGGCCGTTGGCTACAGCGACTGGCAGGTGGGGCTGAACTTTTTGAAGATGGTGCTCGCCATCGGTCTGTCGGGGGCTGTCGTGGGGGTGCTGCTGGGGGCGTATTTGGGCAATGCCATGCTCGGTCTCTACGGGCAGTTCTTCAAGTTCCCCAACTTGGTTTTCCGCCTCGACCTGCGGGCCTCGTTGACCGCGGTGGCCATCAGCTTCGGAGCGGCTGCGATAGGCGCGTTCGGAGCTGTGCGCAACGTGATGAAGTTGCCGCCCGCCGAAGCGATGCGGCCGGCCCCACCTGCTCGCTACCGCCGCTCGATTGTCGCTCTGTTGGGTATCGGCAAGCTGCTCGGTCCCGCGGTTCGGATGATCATTCGCGAGCTCGAGCGCCGGCCGCTGCGGGCGGTGGCCTCTGCGTTTGCCATTGCCGCTTCGGTTGGCTTGACGGTGGTCGGCGGCTGGTATGTCGACGGCATGGACCTCATCATCGAGACGCAGTTTCACGAGGTGATGCGCGAAGATCTGCTGGTCGCGTTCAGCCAGTCCCGCCCTGAGCGGGCAGTGCGGGATCTCAGCCACCTGCCAGGGGTGCTCCATGCCGAGGGTTTGCGTGCCGTGCCGGTTCGCTTTCGCTCCGGTCACCACTTTCGTGACGGCACCATTTGGGGCTACCCAGCTGATTCGGAGCTGCGCACGGTGCGCGACAAGTATGGCGTGGTAGCCAAATTGCCGCCTGATGGAGTGGTGCTGACCGAGATGCTCGGAACGATTCTCGGGATCGGAGTGGGCGATCGTATCGAGGTGGAAGTCCGCGATGGTGACCGCCGCACCCGCAATGTGACCGTTACAGGCTTGGTCGACGAGTCCTTCGGCTTGCAAGGGCACATGCAGCTCGGGGCCTTGCGCAACTGGCTTCGCGAAGAACGCGTGGTCTCGATGGGGCTGCTGCGCATCGACCCTTCCGTTGCTTCGGGCATCGACGAAAGGCTCAAGAAGATGCCCTACGTGGCGAGCGTCACGCGACGCCGCGACATCCTCGACCGTTTCCGTGATCAGAGCGCGGGCATGATCATGACCTTCGCGACGATCATCACCTTGTTCGCCGCCACCATTTGTGTGGGTGTGGTCTACAACAACGCTCGGGTGGCGCTTTCGCTGCGTGCGCGCGATCTTGCGAGCCTACGGGTGCTCGGTTTCACGCGCGCCGAGATCTCCGCGATCCTGCTCGGCGAGATGGCCATCCAGGTACTGGTGGCGCTGCCGCTCGGGCTCCTAATCGGCAACCTGATGGTCCACGGTTTGGCCTCGACCATCGATCCGGAAACCTACCGTTTGCCAATCGTTCTGTCTTCGCGAACCTACGCCTTCGCCACCGTTGTGGTGCTCGGTGCCAGCGCCCTGAGCGCATTGTTGGTTCGCCGCAAGCTCGACAAGCTCGATCTCATCGCCGTGCTCAAGACCAGGGAGTGACGCTCAAGATGTCGGCCAACAGCAACAGTACTGACACCTCCAAGGAAGCTCTCGGCTCATCCGGCGACGTGAGGATAGCCATGCACGACGAGCTCGAGGGACCAGTCTCGCGCAAGCCGCCCATCAAGGCCGCGGGCAACCGTCGGCGGGTGGTGTTGCGCTGGGTCAAGCGTGGCTTCTTCGCTTTGGTCGTGGTTGCCGTCATCGGGCTCATCGTCAAGGCGTCCATTCCCAAGCCCATTGCCGTCGACATGGTCGACGTGAAGCTGGCACCGATGAAGGTGACGGTGGACGAGGATGGCCGGGCGCGCGTCAAGGATCGGCACGTGGTCTCGGCTCCGCTCAATGGCAGCTTGGGGCGCATCGAGCTGTCGCCCGGTGACGATGTCAAACAAGGCCAAGTCGTCGCGCGCATCGTCCCGCTCACCCCGCCGCTGATGGACAAGCGCTCACGCACCGCTGCCGAGGCGCGGGTTGCTGCAGCGCTGGCATCCAAGAGCCAAGCGAGCGCCCAGATCGAGCGGGCTCGCGCCGCGCTGAAATTTGCCAAAGCCCAAGCCAAGCGCGACCAGAAGCTGGCCGACGACGGCGTACTGCCACGGCTGCAGCTCGAGCGGTCGCTCCTCAATGCGCGGACCGCCAAGGCCGACCTCGATTCGTTGCAGTTTGGCGCTCGCGTAGCCAACTACGAAGTGGAGATGGCACGCGCGGCTCTAGGCCACATGTCCACCAAGAAGAAGGGCCGCGAGGACCAGCTCGAAGTGCCCGCACCAGTCGACGGCAGAGTCCTGAAGGTGATGCAGAAGAGCGAAGGGGTGGTGCAGCTCGGAGCACCGCTGATCGAGGTCGGCGATCCAACCGCGCTGGAGATCGTCGTCGATGTGCTGACCAGTGATGCGGTACTGATCAAACGTGGCGCCACGGTAACCGTAGACCGGTGGGGCGGGGCTGCGCTCGACGCGCGCGTACGCTTGGTCGAGCCCTCTGCTTTCACGCGGCTGTCGGCACTCGGGGTCGAGGAGCAACGCGTCAACGTGGTCATCGACTTGGTGGCCAAGCGTGACCAGTGGAAGACCTTGGGCGACGGCTATCGAATCGAAGCACACATCGTCGTGTGGCAGAGCGACAAGGTCGTGCAAGTGCCGGCCAGCGCCGTGTTTCGACATGGCGAGGGCTGGGCGGTCTACCGGGTCGACAGCAAGCTCGCCAAGTTGCAGCCCGTCACCATCGGCCAACGCAACGGTCGCGAGGTGCAAATCAAAGAGGGCCTCGATCCGAGCGCAAAGGTCATCGCCCACCCCTCCGACAGCATCAAAGACGGTGTCGAGGTCATCCAGCGCTGAGCTGGCTGGCCACCGGGAGCCTTCATGTAGGCAAGGTGCAAGAGGGGACGGGCGCTATCAGGGCACAACTTCGCGATCGTCCAGCAGGTCTTGGTAGACCTGCTCATCATTTCTCCGTCGTTGAACCGCGCGGCGAGTCAGGCCATCTACGGGGCCATGAGCTCCCGCCCCGCGCAGCGTTCCGCCGTGACCGACTGGTTGCAGCGTCAGGGGACGGGCGTGTTCATGGGCTATGCGGTGCTGGCGGCGTTCGCGACCTATTTTTGCATGTACGCGTTTCGCAAGCCCTTCGCCGTGGGGACCTATTTGGGTCGTGCCGAGCTGCCCCTGGTGGGGGCGGTCGACTACAAAATCCTGTTCATAGTGGCGCAGGTTTTCGGCTATTGCACATCGAAGTTTGCCGGCATCAAGATCGTCTCCGAGATGAGCGCCGCGGGGCGGGCGCGTGCGATCCTGCTGGCTATCGCAGTGGCCGAGGCAGCGCTGCTGTTGTTCGGCGTGGTGCCACGTCCCTACAACGCCGTCTGCTTGTTCTTCAACGGTCTGCCGCTCGGGCTGGTCTGGGGCTTGGTGTTCGGTTTCCTCGAGGGACGGACCACCAGCGACGCCCTCGGTGCGGGTCTTTGTGCCAGCTTCATTCTCGCTAGCGGCTTCGTGAAATCGGTCGGCAAGATGCTATTGGACGCCGGCGTGGCGGAGGTGTGGATGCCTGCTGCCACCGGGGCGCTGTTCGTGGTGCCCATGGTGCTGTTTGTGTGGATGTTGGCGCAGCTGCCGCCTCCTAGCGAACAAGACGAAAAACAGCGGCTGCGTCGCGAGCCGATGGACGGCAAAGCGCGGGTCCGCTTCGTCAAAGCGATCTTGTGGGGTTTGGTATCGCTGACGATTGCTTATGTGTTGCTCACGGCCTACCGCGATTTTCGCGACAACTTTGCTCGCGAGATCTGGGATGCCCTCGGCTATGCCGACGAGCCGCTGATGATGACGTATTCCGAGATCCCGGTGGCGTTCGGAGCGCTCTTGGCGGTGGCGGCCGTGTGGCGCATACGCGACAACAAGAAGGCGCTCTTGTTCGTCCACGGTTTGATGCTGTTCGGGGCGCTGTTGATCGGTAGCACCACGCTCTTGTATCAAGCGGGATTGCTCGGACCCGACAAATGGATGGTGGCGGTGGGGCTCGGTTTGTATGTGGGCTACGTGCCCTACAACTGCGTGCTGTTCGATCGATTGATCCCTGCCGTGGGCATGGTCGGCACCGCCGGCTTCTTGATCTACGTCACCGACGCGTTCGGTTACCTCGGCAGCGTGGCGCTGCTGTTGTTCAAGAACTTCGGCCATCCGGACCTATCGTGGCTGAGCTTCTTCGTCGGTTTCAGCCACGCCTGCGCCTGGATCGGTGCCGTGCTGTTCGTGGCCTCAGGGGTTTATTTCTATCGACGTGGCAAAGCCCAACTTGCGGATGCATGACAGTCCTGTGGCGGTCTCATTTTGCGGTTAGTATCGCTTCACATGACTGGCCTCGCTCGGATGTTTCGTCAGTCGGCTGTCGTGGCTCTTTGCTGCATCGATGGCGTGAACATGGTGCTGCTCATCACCTCGCGCCGTCGCAAGCGCTGGGTAATCCCCAAAGGGGTGGTCGAACCACATTTGACGCCGGCAGCGAGCGCCGCGCAGGAGGCTTACGAGGAGGCAGGGATCCGCGGCGATGTCGACGACGAGCCTATTGGGCGCTTCTGTTACGAAAAGTGGGGCGGGACCTGTGAAGTGGAGGTCTTTCGCATGCAGGTCACGACGATCCTGGATCATTGGCCGGAGCAGGACCTTCGCGACCGGCGCTGGGTCACGCTTTTGGAGGCCGCCCGCATGGTGCGTGAGCCTGAGCTCGCCGCGATTCTTCGCAGCGTGGCCGCAAACTGATCGCGGTGATGGATTCAGTTCGTGTCGTTCGCACTGCAGTTGAACGACGCGAAAAAACGCTTCTCGTCGGCGCGGTAGCGGGCGCGCAACTGGCTAGGCACTTCCCAGCGGGCGATGACGTCGAGCGCCCCGTGTTTGAAGTGCTGCGCAATGGTGGTTTGGGCGGGGGTCCAGCCCGGCGCGCTCGGGCGATCGATGAACTCGATACACTCGTAGTGCTTCTCAGGGCGGGTTATCATGACCCTGCTCGCTTGCTGGCCGCATGCTCTGGTCCGAGTCACCTCCGAGAACGTGTTGTCATTGCCTGGGTAGTCCAATCGCAAGCTGTCTAGATTCTCGCCTTCGCTGGCCCGCACCGTCACCGAGATGAAATGATCGGAGTCGAGTCGCACGTTGTGCGTGAGCACGCCACCGACATCCCACGGGTGGGTCCGATGTTGTCCCGCGGGAATGTCGAGCGTTAGCATTCCCTCTTCGAACTGCACGCGCTGCCAGCGCAGCGGGCCGGTCTTCGGTGTCGGCCTCGGGGCGGATGCCGCGCGCGTGTTGGGCGCACTGTCAAAAAGCGGATCGGATGGCGTATGCGGAGGATTTTGGCAACCGACGAGCAGCGCCACAAACACGACCCAACAGCTCGAGATTCGCACCACGTCAAACATAGTACGGGATTGGGGCCGACAGCTTCCATCGGAGGAGCGGAAGCCCCCCACACATTGGTCCCGAGTTGTGCAAGGATGCACTTGATGCGTCGCTGCTGCTTGCTGCTGATACTACTTGCCCTGGGAGCAGCAACTTGCAGGCCGCCGCCGCCATTGCCGCCGCCTGACTCTGAGACCACCACCGCCGCCGCCACGTCCCGCAGCCCCGCGGCGCCCACTCCTTGCGAGCTCGCTGACGTCGAGCGTCAACGCATCGACACGCTGCTGAGTAGAGGGAAGCTACATCGCACGTTGCGGGTGATCGACAAAGCCAATCTGTTGTGCCCGGACCAGCGGATGTCGAGCTGGCGCATCGAGCTCGAGAGCTTGGCGGAAATTGGCCGCTACGACGATGCGCTGGAGTTAGCCGATGAAATCAGCGAAATCGCCGAAGCGCCGGGCGACGCAAAAGCGGCGGTGGCGCCAGCTAGAAAGAAAGTGGCTGAGCGCAATCGCAGTTTCCCAGCCACCGATGAGGCCAAAGCGACGATGCGCCGGCGTTGGGGCGAAGCGCAGCAAGCCGCGCGGGCCGGACAGCACGCAAGGGCCAAGGAGTTGTTCCTGCAGGCGTGGCAGGAGTGGCGACCCAACGGTGGCGCGTTGTACGGCGCGGGGCGCTACGCCAAGCTTGCTGGCGAGCATGCCGAGGCGCAGCGCCTCTTCGACCGCGCGGTCGTCGACTTGGAGCGAACGACCAAAGCCAGGCTGAGCCTCGATAGGCAAAACGGTTTTTCGCGACCGAGAGCCGTAGCTTGGTCGGCCAACGGGCGCCTGCTGGCGGTGGCGGACTTCAGCGAGATCGCAATCGTGGACGTGCGCACCGGCCGCGAGCGCATGCGCCTTCGAGGGCACAAGCGCGGAATCAACTCGGTAGCGTTCTCCCCCGACGGCGCCACAGTGGCCTCGGGTGCCGGTGACCCAGCGGCACGTCTTTGGAGCACATCGACGGGAAAGGTGCTCCATGAGCTCAACCCCAGTTGGGCGAGCAAGCTGCTCCGTTCGTTGGACGGCAGCTACAACCCCACGTTAGTGGTTGCGTTTTCGCCCGATGGCACCACCGTTGCCACGGCAGCTACCGACAATGCGGTGCGACTGTGGAAGGTCTCGACGGGATCGTTGTTGCAGACGTTCAACGTCCCTGGCGAGCTGCTGACTGCAATCGCGTTTTCGCCCGACGGTGAGACGCTCGTAGCAGGTGCCAGCAATGGAACGACGCGGCTTTGGAAGCTCTCGACAGGCAGGCTGCTGCGCAAGCTCGAGGGTCACCGCCGAGCCGTTGGCTCAATCGTGTTTTCGAGTGGAGGAAAGGTGCTCGCGACGGGGGGCGTCGACAAGACGGTGCGGCTCTGGAGGAGCTCGACGGGGAAACTGCTGCACAAGCTCGAGGGCCACAGCAAAACCATCAAGACGCTCGCGTTTTCTCCCGACCGCGCCACGCTCACATCGGTTTCGTCGGACCTTGCGCTGCGACGATGGGACACTTCGACCGGCAAGCTGCTGGTTCAGCTCGAGGGCCAAAAAGTCTACGTCACGGCCGCGACCTTCTCACCAGATGCAAACGCGTTCGCTACGACATCGAAGAATGCTGTGCGGCTATGGAGAACGTCGACCAGGGCACTGTTGCGCTCACTCGAAGGGCACGGCAGCACCATCTACTCGCTAGATTTTTCCCCGAACGGGTCCACGCTCGCAGCGGCCTCGTCGGACAGCTCGGTGCGACTGTGGGGAATGTCGAAAAAGACGTCGCTGCGTCGGCTCGAGGGTCCAGGCAAGCCGATGATAGCCGTAGCATTCTCTCCCAAGCGCGACATGCTTGCGGCTTCGGCAACGACCAAGAGCGTAGCGTTTTGGAGCCCTTCGAGCGGCAAACAGCTGCGCTCACTCGAAGGCATGACGCTGATGGCTCGGGCGCTGGCGTTCTCTCCAGATGGCTCGACGCTCGCAACGGGCTCCGATGCCGGCGTGCGATTGTGGAATGCGGCGACCGGAGCACCAAAGCGCGAGCTGAAAGGTCATCGCGGCGAGGTGATTTCGGTGGCCTTCTCACCCAGTGGATCCACGGTTGCCTCAGCTTCTTTCGACGGCAGGGTTCGGGTATGGGAGGTGTCCACGGCCCGGCGCACGCATTTGCTCGAAGGCCACGACCAGTCGGCGAATGCAGTTGCCTACGCGCCGGATGGATCCACGCTCGCTTCCGGATCTTCGGACCGCAGCATATTGGTATGGAGCGCCTCGAAGGGGACGCTGCTGGGTGCGTTCGAGGGGCACGAGGGCCCAGTCAACAGGGTTGCATATTCGCCTGATGGCAAGTTGCTTGCCTCGACATCTGACGACAAGAGCGTGCGACTTTGGGATGTGAAGAAGAGCTCGCTCGTGCGCACGCTCGAAGGCCACAACGACGCCGCTTGGGCGGTGGTGTTTTCTCCGGATGGCAACACGCTGGCGACGGCCTCCCTCGACAACACCATCAAGCTTTGGGAGGTGCGCTCCGGACGTCTGTTGGCTACATTCGTTGCGATCATCAAACGCGACGCTGGCTACGCATTGTCGGCGGACGGCTACATCGAAATCTACGGTGACGCACGCGAGTTTCCCATTTGTCGCGTGGGTCCGCAGTCCTACCCCTTCGAGCTCTGCGAAGAGCGCTTTCTTGCCGAGGGGCTCGTCGCCAAATTGCTTGCAGGCGACACCTCCTACGTGGAGCCCTGACGAGCCGGCATAGAGGATGAACGCTATCCCGCTTTGTCGACCCAGCGTTTGACGGCGCGGCGGAAGGAGCTGGCTTCGGCGAAGCCGAGTCGGGCGGCGACCTCATCTACGGAGAGGCCTTCTTCGCGCAGGTAACGGTGGGCGAAATCGCTGCGAACTCCGTCGAGTAGTTGTTGGTAGGTCGTATCCTCATCGCTCAAGCGGCGTCGCAGCGTGCGTGGGCTCATGCGCAGGGCGGCGGCAATGGTCTCGGCTCGGACGTCGCCGCCATCGAGGCGCTCGGCGATCACTTGTCGAACCCGCAGACAGAAACCAGTGGCGGCGGGTCGCTCCTCGAGCCGCCGCTGGGCGTGTCGATCGAGCACCGCACACAGCTCGGCGTCGGCGTGGATGAGGGGGCGCTCCAGATCGAAGCGTGACCAAGAGATGGCGTTGTGCTCAGCCGAGAAGCGCAGCGGCAATCCGAAGACGCGGCGGTGCTCGCTCAGGTCTTTGGGCGCCTTGTGGCGAAAGTGGATCTCGCCATGATCGAGCCTTGCCCCGGTGATGTGTCGCGCCACCAGCACGAACAAGGCCGTGAAACACTCGACTGCGGTGCGGCTCAGCCGCAGCTCGCCTTCGAGGCGGAAGTGGAACGTGACCTGTTCGGTGCTCGTCTCGAGGCTGAACCGAGCGCTGTCGTGCATGAGCGGCGCATATTCGGCGACGCGGGTGGCCGCTTCTCCGAGGGTGGCGCTGTTGCGCGCGACGTAGCCCACCACGCCGAAGCCGTCGTTGCCAATGCGCTCGGCCAGGTGCGGTCCAAGGGCCCGATCGTCGGCGACCGCGTCGAGCGCGTCGAGCAGCTCCATGGCCAGCTCGTGGGGAATGCGTGCATCGGGCTCCTCGAGCTCGGAGAGTGACAGTTTACCGACTCGAGCGACCGCAGCGTTCAGATCGATGCCCAGTCCCCTGGCAGCCTTGACCACCGGAATGATCACCTGCGCGGAGACGAGCGCGCCGCTGCGGCTGAGGGCTTTTGCCACCTCCTCACCCTTTCATCGCACGCCGATGGCCGCAACGGTCCGCGTTGTTGGCCACATCGGTCCGGCGGGAAACCCTCGATATCGCTAGCTTTGGAACATGGCACCGATGCCACCATCAGGCGGTGCGATTGAGTTGTGGAGGCCCGAGTGAGAGCATTGGTAACAGGCGCTGGCGGATTCATCGGCTCGCATGTAGTCAAACAACTCGTCGAGCAAGGGGTCGCTGTCCGGGCGTTGCATCTGCCCAAGGAGAACCTCGCCAATCTGAATGGGCTGGACGTGGAGCTGTTCGAAGGTGACGTGACTGACGCCGAGGCGATGGCGCGAGCCGTCGAGGGTTGTCGCCATGTCTACCATCTTGCTGCCGTCTACGCGTTGTGGACCGAGCAAGCTGACTTGATGCATCGAGTAAACGTCGAGGGTACACGCAACGTGCTGCAAGCTGCCCAGCACGCCGGCGTCGAGCGTGTCATCTACACGAGCTCCATCGCGGTGTTTGGCGGGCAAGGCCTGGACCGCGACGCAGACGAAACGAGCAGCTTTGCGCTGGCGCAAACGGCCGACGCCTACTGCCGCTCGAAGTTCGATTCTCATCAAATCGCCCTGGACTATGCTCGCAATGGGCTCGACGTGACCTTGGTTGCGCCATGTGGGCCTTTGGGTCCTGGCGACGTTGGGCCGACGCCGACCGGGCGGCTCATCCTGATGGCTTTGCGCTCACCAGTGGTCACCGTGCCGCGGACGATGACCAATATGGTAGACGTTCGCGACGTGGCGCGCGGGCACTTGCTGGCGGCAGAGCGCGGTGAGCGGGGGCGCTGCTATTTGTTGGGCAACCGCAACTACTGGATGGCTGATCTGGTGCGCTTGGCGTTGAAGATCGCCAAACGTCGCGCGCTGGTGGTCCAGACGCCATGGCCCGTGGTTACGGCGGCAGCACATGTTGCCGAGGGCTACGCCGACCGCGTCAGTCGTCGCGCCCCGCTGGTTACTCCGGCGGCGGTGCGGGTTGCCAAGCTCGGGCTGCGGGCGCGTTGCACCCGCGCTGTTCGAGAGCTCGGGCTGCCACAAACCAACTTGGCCGAGTCGCTTCGCGACGCCCTTCTTTTGTCGTCGACAAGAACTCCAAGAGCATCTTGCCGAACCCCGGCACGCTCGAAGTGCCCGATCAAATAGCGCTCGACAATTACGAGCCCTTCAATCTGCTCGACCGCTACAAGCCGACCTGCCAAACGCACTACCGTTACTACTTCAACTTCCTGCCGCTTGGTCCCATGCCGCCGACCTACGTCAATCCAGGCTCATGGACCGATCTGGACCACTTCCCCGACGAGCAGAAAGACCTGCCTTTCGATCTGTGGGAAGAGGCTGTGCAGTACTACTTGCAGATCATCAGCACCAACGATCGGCGCCTCGCCTACATCCTGCAGCACCTCATCCAGCTGCCGCCTGAGGTGCTCTACAACACGGTGGTCATGTTCACCGCCGATCACGGTGACAAGCTCGGTGCCCACGGTCTGCGCGGCAAGGGCTGCAGCATGTATCAGGAGGAAATCCAGGTTCCGCTCTACATCTGTGACTTCCGCCACCCCGACGTGCAAGCAGCTGTTGTGAAGCTGAAGGCGGCGCTCGCAGATGCAAAGAACCCCGAGGTGGAGTTCTTCGAGACGTTGCTGGCCGCCAATCCTCCGGTGCCCGGCGCGGGCAGCGATACCGCTCCGGTCGAGCGCGAATCGCTCATCACCACCATCGGTCAAGAGCGGCACAACCTGGTGAGCCATTTCGACATGACGGCCACCATTGGCGCAATGGCGGCTGACAACGACCGCTGGAAGGACAACGACGGCAACAGCAAGCCGGTCGACAACCGCGTCCAGCCGCGGGTGCTATTCAAGCCCGAGGGCTCGAGCGACACGCCCATCTGGTGGCTCGATCCGAGCAACACGCCCCAAATGCAGGCCGAGCAAGCGGAAGACCCTGGCGCTTACGAATACGGCATCCATCAGTTCCCATACGACGCGACGGTCTTTCCTGATAGCAAGCTCGATCAGACGCCCGATGATGGTTACCACACGCACAGCCGTGACTGGGTCTATGTGGGCGCTGACCACATGCATGGTGAGAGCCTGCGGCCCTTGCTCAAGGGTGAAGAAGACGACTGGGCCGGCGACGAAATCGGCTACCGCGAAGAAACCGTCGACGGACAGACCGTGTTGCTACGCGACGACGACAACAAGGCCAATCTCAAAGCATACCGGCGCACCATCATGGTTAGCAACATGTGGAACTGGAACGCCCACGGCTTCAACACCTACACGCCCGTTTACATCCTCGAGGACGGTATTCACGACCCTTATCGAATCATCTGCATGCGTGAGCAATGGGTGAAGAAAGACAACAATGGCAAGTGGGTCGTGCTGCGCGACTACAAGCTCAACCTCTATTACAGCTGGATTGACGAGGACAATCCCAAACACGCCGAGCTGTGGAAGAGCAACAGCGACAAGAGCGGGCCGCAGATGGACCTGCTCGCGCCCGAACAGGTCGAGCTCTACGACATGCGCGCGGCGAATCCGGACTTTGGTCACAGCGCGAACGAGCCGGTGTTCAAGCGTGCGGAGATCGAGGTCGAGAACCTGCTTCCCTACAACTACGCTGGCGTGTTTCCGAAACCTGCCAGCGAGGATGCGGACTTCGTCGTCGATGCACAAACCGGCGAGACCAAGGGCGCAGACGTCGAGGTCTGGAAGGTCGAAGGAACAGGCCTGCTGCCCAAGATCATCAAGAAGAAAGAGCCCAAGAAGAAGCTCGGCAAGGACGAGAGTGGTCAGCTGCAAGAGACCAACTCGGAGTACTCGCTCGAGGAGCGCATCTATGCCTCGAAACTATACGTCGAAATGCGTGACGCTTTGCAGGCGCAGGCTGCCGCCGAGATGCAAGCGACGCTCAGCACTTCACTCGATAGCGCCAACAAACCTGACGGCACGCCCGCCATTGGCGTGACCATCAGTCCTTTGGAGAGCACCAAGTCCGATTCGGTCGACTTCCCGAGCAGCCAGGATCCGCTGACCAGCATGCAGCAGAAGGCCTGGAACCTGTGGCGCAGCCATGGCGCCGGACACTGCGGGATGGGCAGTAAGATCGTCAACATGAAGCCCGACAGCCCGGCGCCCGACGAGACCATCATTCCGGTGGAGTGCATATGAGCCGCCGGTGGCGACGGCGTTACTTGCTCGCATTGGCTTCGTTGGCGCTTCTTGTCGCGGTTGCGGCTTGCTCTGGTGATGACGACGAATCATCGCCCAAGAGCAGCAGTGCTGCGGGCGGGAATGGCGGAGAAGCGGGCGCGGCTACCACGAGCAGCACTACCAGCGAGAGCGGCACCGGAGGGCAGGGCGGCACGGCGTCCATGCCTTGCCAATGGTCGGCCGACAGCGACCCCTGTCCAGCGGGTAGCTACTGCAAAGCAAATGATTGCGTTAGCGGTACTTGCAAGAAGAAGCTATCGAAAGTGGTCGACCTGAAGCGAGCCATCCTGTGCGGCTGCGACGGCATCACATACTGGAGCCCGGATGTGGCCCAATACTATGGCGCATCCGTCGCTTCTGATGGCGAGTGCCCACTCGCCAAGCGAAAGCACTGTGGTGGAATGGCAGCGCTCAAGTGCCCGAAGCCGGGCGAGCATAGCTGTAACCAGCGACGGGAGCAGAAGCTGCTGTGCAACGCCACCGACATCGTTGGGGACTGTTGGGGACTTCCGCCCGAGTGTCCGGACGCCGTCGTGGGTGCGACGTGGCGCCCCTGCGATGGTGGTGATTGCTTACTGCAGTGCGCGGCGGTCAAGTCTGAGTTGGCGTACTACGAGGATGGCTCCTGCGAGTAGGCGTGTCGCGTCTGAGTCCGCGTCCGAATCTGCGCAATCCGCGTCTGAGTCTGCGTCCGCTACTGGGCGTCTGCTGGCTCGAGCTTCAGGAGCTCGATTTCGAATTCGATTATTGCGTTGGGGCCAATTGGTGGTTGGCCGCGCTCGCCGTATGCGAGATGAGGAGGGACGATGAGACGGCGTAGGCCGCCCACACGCATGCCGACGACGCCTTCGTCCCACGCAGCGATGACCAGGCCGCCGCCGAGCTCGAAGCGGAAGGGATCGGCGCGCTTGCGGCTCGAGTCGAACACGCTTCCGTCGTCGTGGGTGCCAACGTAGTGAACGGTGACCCATGCACCTTCTTTGGCCTCGGGGCCTTTGCCTTCGCGCAAATCGACGATACCGAGGCGTGAGTCGGTGAGGCGCAGCTCGGGCTCGGGGCCAGCGTCGCTGCTCGCGGTCACGGCGGGCATTGCGGTCGGAATTGACTTCGTGGGTGGTGCTGGTGCGGTGACCTCGACTGGCACTAGCGTGCTTGCTGTTCCCCCCGAGCAGGCTGCTATTGGAGCGAGTACGCAGCTGAGCGAGACGAGCAGATGGGCGGTTCGGTTCTCATCAGGCGGGTTCAAAATCCTCCTCGGCTAGACGGTCGAGCTCGGCGGCGAGCTGCTCGGCCTCTCTTGTCGTTGCGTGACTGCACTGTAGGCAGCAGGCGGCTCGGCAGGCAACCATCGCCCCGTGACGGCCGAACGGCGTCATCAGAATGGTGGCCTTCCAGGGCCGCATTGGCGCTTCTTCAGGGGCAGACCGTGTAGGCCACCTTGAGGGCTGGCCGCTGCGACATTTGGCTGCTCTCGTCGGAGTGGAAATTCAACTCGCCCATGACGCTTTGTGCCGGCTCGAGGGAGTCTTTGGTCAGCCAGCCGTAGCCAGGCAACGAGCCGTCATGGATTGCGGCTACATCGCTCGTCACGTCCCAGCACAGCATGGTGTTGGCGGGGGTGGCAGCAAGCACTTGCAGTGATGCCGAAGGATTGGGCGTGAAGTCGCCGCCGGGTTGAGCCCAGCTCTGACCTTGTTCCCACTGGTTCCAGCTGACGTCTTGCTCGCTGAACGCGGCCAGCAGACGATGGACGTCGACTTGATAGTTGGTCGGTGCTTGAAGCTGCAAGTGCAAGCACAGCTCGGCGGTATCCACCTGTGCGCCAGCGGGGAGCGATAGGTCGAAGGCCACCACCGACCGGCGGCTATCGGCGCCGTTGCGCCACACCTTCAAGACGCCTGCTGAGCCGAAGTTGCCGTTCGGTACAGCGCCGGTGAAGGCCGCGTCTGCGCTTGCAGACAGCTCGGCTGATGCTGACGTGGCTCCCGCACAGCCGCCTGATGCGGTGCTGCCGCCAGCTCCGCCAGCACCGCTGCTGGTGCCGCCGCTGGTCATGTTGTCGGTGGTCATGCTGCCGGTGGTGGTGCCCGTCGTGCCATCGCCGCTGGTTGTGCTGCTGCTGGTCGAGTTGCTATCGCCGGGAGGCAGGACGGTGACAAAGGAGTCGCCACAGCCGACAACAGCCACAATCGCAACAGCAAGCAGTGTGCGCACCATCCTTCTATTAGAACGACAAAGCTCACTTGGCACAATCGGTGATGGTTGTGCCCTCGGCATCGCTAGCTTCCCCCTACTACTTCTTCCGCCTCTTTTGCCGCTCCAAAAGTCGCTGCTTTCCGTTGACGTAGCCGCTGGGGCGCCGAGCCATACCGTCAGATGCGTAGCGTGCCCAGCTGTGCTCATAACGAAGGATCAACTGGTTCTTGGCGTACGCGACCACCGGGGCATAGCCCGTGTCGAGGTTGAAGTTCGGCACAGCCTCGAGGAATCGGGAGTCCCGGCCCGGCGTGTTCCGCTTGAGCCAGTCGCTAGCCGCTTTCCAGAAACGACCTGTCACAGCCACTGCCCAAGCAACATAGGCGTCGATATCGCGTTCCTTGTGCTTGTGAGAGACGACGTTGGAGTCGGTGTAGTTCCCCGGCAATCCCTTGAAGTAGATGGCGGCTCCCGAGTCATAGAAAGTGCCCAGGGCGCCGTTTGCTATCTTGCTCCGGCTGCTCTTGAGTTGGCTCGTCGTAACAGGTTTCTTGCCTGCGGGGGGTTTGAAGCTCCTGTTGGCAAGCTCGCACCAGCGCTTGCACAACGGCGTCGTCCTTCGATTCCGTGACAGCTCGCCATCCAGATCGAGCACATCGCCCCAAGAACCAAACTCCTTGTTGTCCGAGTCGCTCACCGAGTGCCTGCCGAAGTATTCTCTCAGAACGTATCCGTCCGTGTTGGTCTCCGACCATTTGTGCATGTCTTTTATCGGCTGCTTGTCATAATAGCCCGCAAAGGTATTCACGTAAGGATGACAGATGATGTCGGCCGCCATATGGCAGAGAAAGCCGAAGATGTAGGCCAAGTAGCCCGGCTCTTCTCCTTTCGAGTAACGCTGAAGCCACTCGAGTACGAAGTGATTCGTGTCTCGCCAGTGCATCGTGTCGAACAACCATTCTTGTGCAACGGCCGCGAGATCTGGCCCTAGAGAGCCCACATAAGCATACCTAGACACATCGAGATGCCCACCGCGCTCGAACTTTGCGAACGATTTTGAACAGGGCGCCGCCTTCAAGAAGGGGTACCGATTGCCCGCATTTTTGCATGCGAGCTCCAGTATGCAGAAGTGAGTGAGCATTGCTGGCATAGAAACCTCAGTATCGAGTGAGCGCAGATTGCGAGACGGGAAGAACTACTTGCCCTGAGCCACGTGGTACAGCTTGCCATCGATTGCAATACGGAGAATCGTATTGCTCTTGCTGAGCAGGACAGCAACTCGCTGAGCGCGAAACTCCCCGCTGTGCATCGGTAGCCCTTCGCGTGCGTCGACGTCCCTGGTGAGCGCGGCGTTGAATGCCTCCAATGTGAGATAAAGGGTATAGCGCAGGAACTGCTTCTCCGTTCCATAGTACCGTGAATTGTGATGCACTTTAGGTTCCACACGCGTGACCGGGCCGTGCCTGACGCCATGATTTGTCATGCGCATGGGCGTGTATTTGTCGATCACCCAACGCCGCGAGCAGAAGAGCTCGATGTCCTTGTTGTGCAAGTTCGGATCGATGGCGCGGTGCGGTGATTCGCTCGTGTCCAGCGTGCAGATGCCGCCCTTCTTGCGGCCCTTGATGGTGTTGACCTGCCTGCCGGCAATTGGCTGCGTAGATTTCGCCATAGCGAGCTTGACGCGAAGACCCGCCTTCCGGTGGTGGTGCGCGAGAACCTCGAAGATGAGAGGTAAGCCAGGAGTCGATGCTGTGGCAGTGCCTTTGGTCGTGCTGCTCTTGGCCATCCCCTGGACGCGCGTCGCATTGGCTGCGCTGCGCTTGGCCTCGTCGGCAATCTTGTGTGCACCCGGGCGTATTCGCAAATTCTTGGCCATAGTGTTCTCTGAGGCAGTGAAGGTGGGTCGGCGCTCGAGCGCGCTGGGGCTAGTTAGAACTTCGCCATCTCTTTCAGTTTGGCTTGGGTTGCTTCGTCGAGCTCTCCGGACTGTTCGAGCTCATAGTCGCACTGGAACCAAATCAAGGCGGTCTTGGTCGGTTCATCGAGCTCTCCTGTGATGTCGCCGCTGTGGTAAGCGAGATTGCGCAGACGAATCTGAGCGCCATCGAGCTCCGAAACAGGCGGTAGCTCGGCGAGCTCGACGAGGTAGTCCTCCCGCGTCTTGTCTGCGATCCAGACCGATACTTTGGCGGTGCGGGCGGCGATGGGGATATCCTGCTGGATACCGCCGCTGCCATCGGTGGTGCCCTTCCAGCGCTGGTCTTCGACCGCCAGCTCGTAACGTTTGCCGGCGTAGGGCTTGTCATCTGGAGTGAGCAGCGTGAACTCGAAGGGCTTGGTCTTGCTCTCGTCGTCGGTAGAATCGTCAGCGGAAGCGCTGCTAGGACCACAGTTGAGTCGGACCATGGTGCCGTCCAAGTTGGCGTTGGCGTCGAGCACCAGCGCTGACATCTGTGAGTGGATCTCGGCTTTTTTCGCGGTGGCGAGAAGGTTGTCATCGAGCTGCAGCACCGCAGCGCCGGCATCGAGGAAGATCTCGTCGTCGCCAAGGACGCGGATCTTCTTTGCAGCGATGGTGACCCCGTCGGGGGTCAATATCAGGCGGGTGTCACCGCACATCAACGACAAGGACTTGTCTGCGCGGACGGTGATGTTTTCGGTCGAGAGGAGCTGCATGTCGCCGTTGACTGCAACAGTGGCGTGCGCGTCGTCGTTGCAGGACTCGCCGATATTCAGGTCGTAGCTGTCAGCAACGAACATGTGATGGTCACCGCCGACATAAGCCGACAGGTCACCTTGCACCGATAGGTCGCGATCGCGTCCCACGTGTTCACGCACCGAGCCCTGCACCTCCACTGAGCGCATGCCTTGGACGGCTATCGTCTCGTTGTGGCCGACGGTCAAACTGCGGTCGACGCCCACCTGATAGGTCGCGTCACCACCGACGAGATCGCTTCGATTTACGCCAACTTGGTTCGTCTGGCAGTTGCCGATCCGAATCACTTCGTCGTTGTGGACGGTGGAAGTGTGGTTGTGCTCCACCAGTTCGTCGAGATCTTTCTCGGCGTGGACGTACACCCGCTCATAGCCCTTGCGGTCCTGGAACGAGAGCTCGTTGCTCCCACCACCACCGCGGGAGCTCTGCGTACGTATGCCGCTGATGGTCTTGTCGGTGGGAAGCTTGAACGGTGGCAGGTTCTTGGCGTTGTAAGCACTACCCACGACCATCGGTGAGTCGGTGTCACCCCCGAGAAACTGAACGAGGACCTCCATCCCTACCCGGGGAATGAACTGGAAGCCCCAACCTGCGCCCGCCCAATTCTGCATCGTGCGGATCCAACATGAGCTGCTCTCATCCCGTTGGCCCTCGAGATCCCAGTGAAACTGCACTTTGATGCGGGCATATTGGTCCGTATAGATCTCGCCAGCGACGGGCCCTACGACCGTGGCTGTCTCCAGGGTTTGCCGAACGATTCGTTCGGGCCGGCGCGGGCGAGGCGTGATGGCATCCGGTACGCAGTCAAAAACGTTGCCGTACGTCACCATGCTCTGCGCATCGGAGGTGTATTCGGGGCGTTTGGCCGAGTGCTTCAGGCGCAACAAGAGATAGGAGCCGTCGAGACCACTGATCGGGTTGCCGGCGAGCTCGAACGTTTTGCCCACTTCGAGCAAGCGGCAGCGACTTTCCCCCATGGCGACGTTCGCCCCTTGGCGGTGTTGCTGCAGATGCTGTTTGGCGAGCTCCGTGTTGGCTTCGCATCCGTCATGGATCTGCTCATGATCATAGGTGACGAGCTGCTTCGGGTCGTAGCCACCTTGGCTGGCTACGTGCGCAGCCTGGCCGTGGGCATCGAACTCGGGACGCTCGAAGTCGTAGCGTTGAACGCGCGTGGCGCTCGTGCGCACGCAGGTTTGTCGCGCGAAGCGATTGACCCGGTCGCCACGGTCGAACATCTCGCCTTCGGAATCACTAAACTCGAGAGTCGAGCTGCCTTCTATCGACTTGCAGATAGCCGCTGTGTCCCCGAAGACAATCATCTCTTCGGAGCCGCTCGGTGCGCTCGAGAAAAAGAAGAAGATGCCGTCCTCGGCCAAAATGCGGCGTATGTAATCGTAATCGGTCTCCCGATATTGGACGCAATATCGTCGCGGTTGATAGCTGCGTGAGAGTAGCCACTGATGCTTGATTTCGTGGGTATCGAGGAGGGCGCTGACGATGGACTCGGTAGTCGCATCTTGGGAGATGCGGCTGTTGCGCCGGTACTGCAGGGTGCTGAGCTTGGGAGATAGCCGCAACCGCAATAGGTGCCGTCCTTCTTGGTCTCCTGACACACCCTCGATGTCGAGGCGGCTGATGATGC
The DNA here is from genome assembly GCA_964599485.1 of uncultured Polyangiaceae bacterium. Taxonomy (GTDB): domain Bacteria; phylum Myxococcota_A; class Polyangia; order Polyangiales; family Polyangiaceae; genus JAPYTK01. The sequence goes on along the minus strand of CAZRGL010000125.1, from coordinate 2,341 downwards.
CGTGTACCGCCCGCGTGTTGGAGTCGTGACCACCGACGGTCAACGTGGCTTTGCTTCCAAAGAGCGTACGGTCGAGCTCGTCGAATTGGTCCTGATCCACCAGCGCGTGAATATCGAAATGGTAGAGCGAGGAGATCTCTTCAACACCCTCGTAGGAAACCACATGGAGCTGCCCCGACGGAAAGTCCTCGGTTTCGAGGTCGAAGGACAATCGCTCGACCAGCTCGTTCAGTTTCAAGTCTGTTGTCGCCATCAGGTGATTCGTTCCGTTTCCGTGTCGGGCTCGCGTTCAGTCAGTACTACTTCCAGTGCTCGACCAACCCCCAATGTTTCTTGCGAAAATACATCTTGATGAAATCATCACCTCGCATGTAGCCGCTCGATAGTGTCATCCATTCTTTGCGGGCGGCAGCCCTGGCCGCCTCGTTGGGGTAAATCTGGGTGCTGAAGTAGTTCGTCTTGCTCACTTTGGTGGTGGATACGTTGCGGTAAATGACGTGGAAGTGGTCCGCCGTATCGGCTGACTGCAAAGCGGCCACAGTCTCTTTGAAGGCTGCGAAGTGCTTCGCCTCGTAGTTGCGGATCCAACGCAGCGCTGGCCCTGCCACCGATGCCGCTAACCTGATCGCGTCCCCGTAGCCAATCAGCGCAAGACCGAGCGGAAGATTCCCCATCAAGAGTGCCCCCTGACCAACCACCGCAATACTATTGCCCAGATGGGACACAGCTCCGATGGTCATCTCGAGGCCGTCCCCGTCGCCAGCGGTTTGGTAGAGCTTTCGCACGCCGAAGGCCCAGTCCAAAGGCCTGAATAGCGTTCCGGGGCCTTTGGCGGCGGCGATCTTGGCACCGGCAGGAAGGTAAGGCTGGAGTGGTCCAGACTTGCCGAGGCTCACGAGCGCACCGGTCACCGTCTTGGTCGACTCGATCGCTTTGATGAGGTCCTTCTTCTGCTTGCTGGCGGAACTGGCCGCTTTTTGGTCGACGATTATCGCATCGAGCACGGACTGAAGAGCACGATTGCGCTTGGAGGCGACGATGAACTCTGCGGCCTCGACGTTGACCTTGTGAACGGTGCCGCTCGTCAGCAGTGTTTCCAGCTTCTTTACGTTGGCAGCAACACGGTGGTGTTGAAGCAGGTACATTGCGCCCAACAGCTCGTTTCGCACTCCTGTTCGGAGCTTGCTCGAATCGTGGCAACCAAAGGAGTAGACGACGTCGATGAGCCCCTCTCGCAGAGTCTTCACCCACTCCGGTACGTCAGCGCACTTCTTGATCTCGTCGCTCAACTGCTCCTTGGACCGTCGCCTGTTTTTCAGAACCAGTCGAAGTAGGTTCTGAATGTGACTGCGGTACAGGGCAGCGCCGTAGGCCGTTCTGGAGGTCAATGCGTAGGCAGCCGAGTAGGCCATGCGTACGTTTCCGGGGATGCTTTTGCCCTGTTTGAGCTCCGTAGCGAACCTCTTCTCGAACGCTTGCTCATGACGGCTCGAATTGAGGATACGGGCAAGGAGTCTGCCTCGCTCATCTAGCTTCCTCTGGTATGCGTAGCCCCTCGTATTGAGCTCGCGCGCAACTTCTTTGACCATTGGTGCAACCAAGGTCTTTCTGATCAGTTCCGTTTCGACCACCGACCGGTTGACCACACGCCGGTAGTACGCACTCTTGGTGCGTTGCGTCGCGGCATTGTCACTGGTCTTTGTCGGGTGTTTCTCGGCGGCGTATCTGTACCAATGCCAAAAGCGCACCTTCTGCCGTGCGTGGATGTACTGGTCCATTTGCTGGACCAAGGCGCTGCAATAGAGCAAGCGGCCGATATCCTGGCCCGCCTTCTTGGAGATCTTGTCGAGCTCGTGCGTGAGCATGCTCATTCGCGCCAGATAGGTCGGATAGTCACACGGTATTGGAAACCAGCAGCGCTTCTTGTCCCACGGGCGCCGGAATGTGGGGAAGGTCTTAGTGGACTTGGTGCCCTCGGGCGGCTTCAACACGTAGCCTTCGCGTATGGTCCCGGCCGCGTGATGCTCATCGATGAGGATTGCCTGCGTGAACATCCACCTGATCGGCAGCGGAATGATGCCCACAAACTCTCCCTGTCGGAAGGTGATGGCATGCTTGTACAGTGCCTTTGGGGTCTTCTTGACTTCGTGCACGTTCTTGGCGCTCTGGATCAGGAAGCGATCGCCCTTGCGCTTGCCGCCTCGGAACGCAACCTTGTTGAAGCTTGGATTCTTGAAGTCGTCAAAGAGCGGGTGCAGTTTGCCGTCGAGCCCGGTGTGAGCCAGGTGCGCCCGAAGGCGCACGGCTTTGCCCTCTCGAACCATGCGGTAGACAATCAGGT
>CAZRGL010000124.1:21145-21365 GCA_964599485.1 uncultured Polyangiaceae bacterium | reverse complement strand
AAGGCAAACAACCCCTGATCCGAGGAAGCGGGCATCGCCATGGCGAGCGCTTGGTCGAGCGTCAATTGTCCTGGTGCGGTGGTGCGATCGGCTTGCGCTGCGACATAGGTCCAGGCCGAGCCGAAGGATCGATAGTGAGTACGTGACAGCAGCCCGGGGGGGTGGGGGGGGCCGGGGGGCAGGGGGGGCGCCCCCCACACGCCCGCGCCGCCCCCCGCCC
>CAZRGL010000124.1:0-21135 GCA_964599485.1 uncultured Polyangiaceae bacterium | reverse complement strand
GTGCGGCGACCTTGATGGCTCCCGGGCCGCGCTGGGCCATCGTCCGCACGCGCGCGTCCAGATCGGCTGGCAAACCGTCGAAGTCATGCCAACTCAGCAGCAGCTGTCCGCGTGCGAGGCCATCGAGCGCAGCGTCGTCGACGTCGGCTTCGAGATCGATCCAGCCTGCTCCCAAGTCGGCTGCCCGGCGCAGCAGGACAAGGCGCGACGACTCACCAGCGTCATCGAAGCGGCCGCCTTGCCGCTGGGGCCGGCAGCACACCAGCGCGCGTGATCCGAGCTGAGCGATGAGTGAGAAGACAGCGTCATCAATGTGTTCGAGCGCGTCGAGACGCAGCTCGTGCAGCGGCGCCTCGACGCGCTTGTCCGCATCCCGAATTCTCTCGTGGAGCTGCTCGACCGTATTTTCGCTGCCCGTGATGCACAGCATGGATTCAGCTCGTCGCGAATGGCCAAATCGGAGCTATTGCAACACCTTGCGCAGGAACTTCACCGGTACTTGAAACATGCTCGGCTCGGCGCTGAGCTGACGCAGGGCCATACGGCCGGCGATGTTGCCCGAAGCCGCGCAAGGCAGAATGCCCGCACTGATTACGGAGGCGCCACAGAGGAACAAGCCATCGACCGGACCGCGGAAACCGAAGCGGAAGGGCGGAACCTGACCAGGCGTGTGCGCAGGCCCGTAGATGTTGCCCTCGGGCGATAGGGTGTAGGTGTAGTTGGTTGCTGGCGTGCCGACCTCCAGCAGCTCGATCGAGTCGGCCAGTCCAGGCAGATGGGTCTCGGCGGCTGCGATGTATTGATCGGCCAGCTCCTTCTTGAGTGCTTCGTACTCGGCTCCGCGCTTCATGCTCTTTTCCTCGAACCACTTCTTGAAGGGCGCGCCCGCGGCCATCGTGACGATCTCGACGACCTGCTTGCCTTCGGGCGCGAGTGGCGAGACGGGATCTTTGTTGCTGGGTACGGTCAAGAAGTAGCTGCGGGCTTGGGGCAGCTCGCCCGCTAGCGCGCCGTCGTAGAGCCGATCGATGTCGTGGCTGCTGTAGTTCCACACGTTGCTACTGCCCACTTTGCTGGTGTCGAGGGAGCCGTCGACGCCCATGAAGATGCACAGCGAGCCGACCGAGTGCTCCATGGTGTTGAGCTTGCGCTGCAGCCGCTTGCCGAGGACCTCGCGGCCGAGCATCTCGTAAGTCGAGCTGGCCTGAGCGTTGGATACGACGACCTTGCCCAAGTGTTGCTCGCCGCCTGCGCAGCGCACGCCGGTCACGCGTTCGCCGTCATGGAGGATCTTGTCGACGCGGGCGTTTCGTTTGAGCACCGCGCCGCAGCGCTCGAGCTCGTGCAGAAACGCATCACGCATCTTGTTGCTGCCGCCGGTGGGGAAGTACGCGCCGCGAGAATAGTGCGCCAAAACGCCCATGTGCATGACCGCGCTGACGCGCGATGGGGGCAAGCCGAGGTCACCGATGGGACCGCATACGGCGGCCTTGAGGTGCGGATCGACAAAGAGCGTGTCGAGCAGCTCACTCAAGGTGCTGCGGCCCCAGCGCAACATGGTGGGTGCATGCCGAAGCGCCTTGAGGGCATCGCCTGGTCCACGTATTTGGGTGGCAGCGCGGGTGGCTTTCGAGACGCTGCGGACCAACCCGAACAGCCGGTCCAAGCCCTTGGTTTCGCGTGGAAAGTCCGCCGCCAAACGGTCCCGGAAGCGACTGAGATCGCGACAGTTGTGGACGTTGTAGTCAGGAAAGACGTACCAATCGAAGCCGTCAGGATCGAGCTCGGTGAAGGCAACGTCGTTCAGTCCTACCCCGTCGAGCAAGCGCCGAAATGCACCTCCCTCGCCGCATTCACCGATGTAGTGGATGCCCGGATCGAAGTGGAAGTGCTTGCGGGCAAAGCCATTGGTGTAGCCGCCAAACTGCTTGGCGGCTTCGAGCACCAGAACCGAACGATTGGCACGCGCGCAGGTGAGAGCGGCCATCAAACCGCCGATTCCGGAGCCGATGACGACGACGTCGTATTGCTGAGTCATGTTGCTGGCGGCGAACATGCCACAGCTGCGCCAGCGATGCCCGCGCCTTAGGAGTCGGACGCTGGTTCTTGCGCCTTGCGCCTCATCGCGTTGAGCGCTTGCATGGTCGTTCGGAAGCACTTCATCACGCCGTGCGAGAGCTCTTTGGCTTGCTCCGGATCGCTCACTCCCTCGTGGGCGCTGGCCATGGCACGGCGCAGCAGCTCAGTCAGCTCCGTGTGAAGTGCGTCCGCTTCCTCGAGTGATGTGAATCTCAGCGATGTCGTTTCTGCGTCGAAGTTCATGCGTACATCCTCGCCGGCTTTGTCGTGATGCTGTCACGGAACCGGGGTGGGTAGCACGAAGCGGTCTTTCTGGATCCACAAATTGGTGGGTTGGCAGGTGTCAGCGCAGGATTCGTGCTGGTAGGCCTCCACCGTCTTGCCTCCAACGGGGCCTTCGTCGGCAGGCCACAAGCGCGCTTGTGTCGACACGATGTCTTGCAGGGCAGGATTGGTCGTGTAGCTCCTCGTCACCCAGTCGCATTCCTCCACCGTCGCAACACACTCGTCGTGGCACTGTTGGTAGGTGTCCCAGTAGCAGTTGCAGGGGTAGCTCACGACATCGCAGACGGTATCGCAGACCTCGATGCAGGTCTCTTCGCAGGTCGTCTCCGTCCAGCAGTCGTATTCGTCGCAGACCCACTCGTCGTAGCAATCGAGGGTGCAGTCGTCCCAGCAGTCGCTCCAGCACTGCTCCTCGGTGCAGGTGTCTGTGCAGACCTCCTCGGTGACGTCATGGCAGATGGTGTCCCAGCTCTGGCAGACGTTCTGGCAAACGAGCTCGTCTCGCTCCCAGTCATACGAAAGAGCGAGATCACTGGTTGTGATTTGGAATCGACCGCTGTCGTCCGTCACGATTGGGCTGCCCGCACCGTCGTCCGAGAATCTACGCTCGACGAAAGCCTCTCCGACTTCGCCTGCGAAGGAAAAGGTCAGCTCGTAGCGATCGATGGGTGCGCCAGCCACTGGCGTCACACCATCACTTGCCAGCAACGTTCCGCTCGCAACCAGGCGTTGGCGCCGAGCCTCGCCCTCAGTCGATCCGCAGCCCAGCGCGGCCACAGCAAGCAACAAGACCCCCCCGACGATCTTCGAGTGCACGCTTCAGCATGATTCACCGAGGGGCACTTGTCCACGCCTCAGCAGCTTCGCCACGGAGGAGCTCAGCGGGCGATGGTGGTGCGGGCCTGGTTGATGCGCAGCTTGCTGAAGTCAATTCCCGGAAAAACCGTCGATCGCGCCCAGCGGGCGGCTGCGAGCGCCGTTCGCTCGTTGTACTTGCGACCAGCCAAGGGGCCCGTCACAGCCTCTCCGGTGCGCACATTCCAATGCACCCAGGCCGCGCCATTTCCTCCTGGCATGAAGGTGTCGCTGATCCAGCCTTGGCAGTCGGGGCGGTAGTCGTGGGTCTTGCGCGAGTGGCGCCACTTGGCGCGGTAGTGATGGGTGGTTGCCACGATGACGCGCAGATTGTCGGAAATGGTCCAGCTGTCGACGTCGAGCGCGCGCTCAACATCGCAGCTCTCGATAGCGGCGACCACGACGGCTCGCTGCGTGGGTTCCGGGGTGGTCCTTTTGGGAACGGCAGCGCAACCCCCCAACATCGCCCCGCTGATGAACAAGCACACCAGCTTGCATCGAGCCGTCGCAATCACCATGGCCCAACAACGCGTCGGTCGGCGTGTGCTTACAGCAAGATCCAGCTCGAGGATGGACGCCTGCAGGGAATGCTGGCGATCCGCGGAGCGAGCGGGCTCTATTCGGCTTCCGTACCGCAATCGAGATGAGACGGAGTCTCCTTTGCGTGTCCGTCAGTCGGTTGGGATGACCGGTGGATCGGCCACCGGCAGCGCACCATCAGTGACGACGTCATGCTCGCTGCCGGAGAAGTAGCTGAGTGGATAGATTGTCGGTTTCGGATCCCCTTGGGTCACCAAGCCGAAACGCGCGTTTCGCGTGACCACGCTCGTGAGCTGACCACTGCTGCTGTCGTAGAGCAGACTGGTTCGCTCGCCTTCTACGAGCGATCCAGATATCGACACATCAGCGTTGACGTGTGCGACGAGTCCGTCGGCGATGTTGTGAAACGACTCGGTGATGTTCTGGTTGCCGTCGAAGTGGTGAAACGTGCCTGCGCGCACGCGATCGAACAGGCTGGAGGCAACATCGACCTTGCAGGCTCCAGCGAGCAAGGATGCAGTTTGGTTGTCCGAAATGATGGTGTCGACGACCGTCACCAAGTTGGGGCCGCTGCAGACCAATCCGATACCGTATGACCCGTCCGAGAACGTCGGTCGCGTCTGTGCGACGATGCTGTTGCGTACCGTCAATTCGACAGGCTTGTCGGCGTTGATGCTCATTACGGCGGCGACCCCAGTCCTTGTGTTGTCGATGACCAGGCTGCCGTCGAGGATTGCGGTCGAGGATTCCTGTACGAGGATCCCAGTCCCTCCGCTGGCATCTATCGACGGCAGCGTGTTACGCACGACGCTGTCCAGCAGGGTTGCGGATCCGCCGACACTCACGAACACGCCGTTGTCCCGGTTGTCCTCGATGACCGTGCGCTCGACGCTGAGCTCGGCTCCTTGCACCACGACGCCGCGGCCGTAGTCCCCGTCGGTGGGCTGCGCATCGGTTCGGGCGATTACGCTCTGATCGACGAGCGCAGTGGCGGATTTGCCGACCATGACGCCCACAGTGCGGTTGTGGATGAAAGCGCTGCGTCGGATCTCAGCTTTTGCGCTGTTGCGCACGCTGACCCCCGCTCCGTCTTTTCCGCTGTCGTCCGGCCAGGTCGTCTCGACCAGGCAGTCATCCATCGTGAGCACTGCGTTGGGCTGGGAGGCATTCACAGCCGTGTCGCGGCTGCGCAAGATAGCGCTTCGCTCGATGGCGAGTGTTCCGCCGATTGCGGTGACCCCTCGGCCCATGGGCGGGTCGCCGGCTGCCGTGTCCACCACCAGCACGTGCTTCATCGTTGCGCTGCCGTCGATCACCGCAACACCGAGGTAGCTGGATTGGTCGATGACGACCCGCTCGATGTCGACGTGGCCGTAGCCAACCACGATGCCGATTCCAGGGCCGCCAATCCGGATCCCCTCGATACGTACGCTTTTGGGTCCTTCACTGTAGACAATCGCGGGTGCCGGCGCATACGGCACTGGTACCGTGCCTCTGATCAAGACCCTGGACGGGCAGCGACCGATGATGCTCAGTGGTTTCTTGATGCTGATGGGCTCGTCGTAGTTGCCTGCCGCCAGCGCGATTCGCCCCTCCGAAGGCACTACTGCCAGCGCTTCGGTGATGGTCTTGAAAGGCTGTGCCTGACTGCCGTCGCTGGCACCCTCGTGACTGCTGTTGACCCACACGGTCTTTGGTTCATCGACGATGTGCCCCCAGGGCGCGCTGCCGCAGCCCTCCGCTCCATCGATGCTTATGCAACCGCTCGGCACTGCAAACTCACCGGGCTTGCATTTGTCGACCGATGGGATGCAGGTGCCCTCCTCCAGGAATTCTTCGGCACATCCTGGAATGCCGACTGCAATACAGCCTTGGTCGACCTTGGGTATCGTGCCCGGCGGGCAGTTGGCCTCCAGCGGCCGGCACAGACCTTCGGTGCCGATGAGCTCATCGGCGCAGCTCTGCGGTCCGACCGAGACGCAGGCTCCGTCTGCGGTCTGGACTTGCCCCTTTGGACAGGACGAGCCCCCGCCCGAGCCTCCCGTCGCCGGCGGCGTCTGCGCCGTAGGTTGCTGCTCTCCGCACGCGATGGCGATGGCAGAAAACAGGATCGGGGCAAAGTACTGTGCGGCCCTGTTCATACCTATTCGGGAATGGTCACTTGCGCGGGCGCTTTTACAGAAAAATCAACCACCGCATAGGTGCCTGCGGCAACCTCTTGCACTTCGTTGCTCGAGGAGTTGTTCGACAGCGTGTTGTCTTGCAGGGAGACCGACTCGGTTGGTGCTTGCACGATGATGGCGAATGCGTTGCTGTCGACTGCGTTCCCATTGACGCTGGTTGCACTGCCGTTGGCGCTGTCGAGAAACACGCCCGCTCGCTCCGAGCCGCTCACCGCGTTGTTGCTGATGAGCGCGCTCGATCCGCTGAAGAGCGCGATACCGTCGCCAACTGTTTCGAACTCGATTCCGGTGTTGAACAACGTGCCCTTCGTTGCCTTGATGACATTGCTGTCGAGCTTCGCCGCGGTTGCCGTGCTCGCACCAACAGCGTAGGTAGAATTGCCTTTCATCCGGTTGTTGGTCACCGCGATGGGTGCGTCCGATCCGGCCCCCCGAAGCCAGATGCCGGCGCCGATGCGCGGGCTGCCGCTCGCAAGCGGGCCGGCGCCATTGTCGTTGATGTCATTGTCATCGATGAGGCCCGTCGCGACAGCGTCGAACCAAACACCGATGCGCGCATTGCCTGTGATTTCGTTGTGAATCACCTGCGCATCCGAAGTGGAGCTCGCGCTGCTGATGACCACGATACCGTCCGCGCCGTCCTGTCCGAGCGCCGTGCTGTTGATGCAATTGTCGTCGATGATGGCTTTGGAGCCGACGACGGCTATGCCGAATTCTCGATTGCTGGTGAGCTCGTTGCGGCGCATGAGCAGCGGCTCGCTGTCGCTCCCAGAATCGTCGGCGCGAATGCCGCCTCCCGTGTTTGCGGTCAGACAATTGTCGTCGATGATCCCTTTGGAGCCGCCGAAGAGCTCGACCCCAATCGAGCTCGAGCCCGCGATTTCGCTGTTGGTCAGCTGTAGATCGGAGGCCGTCACCAAAATGCCGATCCCCTCAGTGGCGATGACCTGTGTCTGATCGATGCTGCCTTTTGCGCCACCATCGAGCCAAATCGCCGTGCCCGTTGCTCCTTGTACCCGCAAGCCGCTCAAGGAGACGTCGACCGCGCCGGAGATCTTGATGGCGTGTTTGTCCGGAGCACTCAGGGTTGTATTGGCCGCGATGACGCGCACAGAACGATTGATGCGCAGCGCTTCGGCGTAGCTGCCGTCGGCAACCAAGACAACCGCGCTGCTGCCAGCGAGCGCGGTGCTGATGGAACCGAAGGGGCTGTCCTGCGAGCCATCACCATCCGAGCTGTCTGCGCACACATAGGCGATGCTCGAGGCGTCTGCGGGCGCGGCAGGGAAGCTGCAGTCGCTATCTGAGCAGCCCAGCGTTACGAGGGTGCTGCAGAGCGCCAGGGCAACGAGTCTTCTCTGAGAAGAAGAGAGCCCGCGAAGTGAAGCCATGCGGACGAGTGTGCGAACAGCAATCGCTCAGGTCAAGCAACTACGGCTTGGCAGCCAATTCCGATCGGTTTGATCAGCCGATCAGCGCGCTCAACCCGAGCGATAGCGACGCAGTTTGCCTCGCGATACTCCCAAGATGCGCGCCGCAGCGGACTCGTTGCCTTTGGCTTCGCGTAGCGCTGCGGCGACGCGCTCGGCGGTGAGCTCAATCGGCTCGTCGGAGTCCTCTTCATCGGCCAGCGCACTTTCGAGAGCCCGCAAGCGCAGCCCGGGCTCAGCGTCGAGCCGCCTCGCGTGCGCAAGCGCCGCCATCAGTCCTCGTACGTTGTCTGGCCAGCGGTTCAGCATCAGCTTTTCGAGGGCTTCGACCTCGGTCTGTGGCGATTCGACGAGGCCATAGTCAGGTCCGGCGATGGTGTTCGCGATGGCCACAATGTCCTCGCGGCGCTCCCGTAGCGGCGGGAGCGAGAGCCGGCCGATGCGCAACCGAGCATGAAGGTCACGTCGAAACCTGCCCTCCTCGACCATGCGTCCCAGCAGGCGGTTGGTAGCGGCGATCAGCAAGACGTCCACCTCGACGGGTCCGTCAGCTCCGACTGGTAACACCTGTCGGTTGTCCAGCAGCCGCAGCAGCTTCGGCTGCATTTCGAGTGGCAGCTCGCCGATCTCGTCCAGGAACACCGCGCCGCCAGCGTGGCGCCGAATGATGCCTTGGGAGGCCTCACGCGCATCGGAGAATGCGCCGGCGGTATGGCCGAACAGCTGAGATTCGAAGACGCCGGAGGCCACACCGGCCACGTTGACCGCCGCGAATGGCTTGGGGCGGCCCAGCCGTTGAGCCACTAGCGCTGCCAGCAGCTCCTTTCCGGTGCCGGTCTCGCCCACGATCAGCACGTTTGACGGCCGAGCCTGCGCGATGCTGTCCAGATCTGCTGCGAGGCGGCGCAGGCCGAAGGGACCCACCATGTCGCCCAGCGGCGGAGCAGGGCTATGATCGCCCGCCAACTCGCTGCGGTAGACGAACAGCAAGCGACCCACGCGCAGCACGTCGCCGTCGCAAAGTCTCACGTTTTTGTCCGCATCGAGTCGCTCGCCGTTGACCCAAGTACCGTTGCGCGAGCCCGCGTCCGCCACGCGAAGGGCTCCTTCGGTCCTCGAGAACTGCAGGTGCGCGCTCGACACCTCTCGGTCGATGATGCCGCGGGTACGCAACCACTTGCGTCCCGCGGGCGCCGAAGTTCCTGGAATTGACAGCACCGCGGCCTTGGGGAACACGGCGATCAAGGCCTCCTCACCAGCGCTCGCAACTGTTTCGCGAGGCCCGTCGTGAGGATCGGTCTTGCTCGATACGTGTCGTGGTCTCGTCACACCAGGAACAACCATAGTCGAGATCGTCGTATGCTGCGCCCATGACCGAATCCGAGCAGGTTGCGTTCGCTGCCACGATGGTGGCCGACCCAGCTCCATTCGCGTCTGGAACCGTCGTCGGGCACTACAGTGTCATGCGGCTCATCGGCCGTGGCGGCATGGGCGAGGTGTACCTGGCTCGTGATGCTCGGCTCGGCCGAAAAGTCGCGCTGAAGGTGGTCAATCCATCCATGCTCGGCTCACCAGAAGCAATCGCGCGCTTCTTGTCGGAGGCGAAGACGACCGCCCGCTTCAGTCATCCTCACATCGTGCAGATCTACGACGTTGGCGAGCACGATGGCGCCCCCTTCGTTGCCCTCGAGTACCTCGAAGGAGGGGATTTGAGGAGCCGGCTCAGGGAACGTCGCCTGAGTATCCCCGAGGCCTTGCGCGTCGTGTTGGCCGTTGCCGAAGCGCTCGAGGAGGCCCATCGGCATGGGGTGTTGCACCGCGATCTCAAGCCCGAAAACGTCGTGATCCCGCTTGACGGGCGCGTCCGGGTTGTTGATTTCGGCCTCTCCAAGACCGTGCAGGTCACTGGAACCGGCACGGCGACCGCGCTGTCGCACAGCGCCGATACCGAAGCTGCACCAAACGGATTCGAGCTAAGCGCTTCGCTGCGCGCTTCCTCGAGCGGCCGGGCGGGCACGCCGCTCTACATGGCGCCCGAGCAATGGCAAGATCTCGACTGCAGTGGCGCCACCGACGTGTGGGCGCTCGGCGTGGTTCTGTACGAGCTGACGACGGGGACTCTGCCCTACCAAGAGACTACGGTTGTCGATCAAGCCCAAGCAGTTTGCGCTGAGCAGCCCGCGCCCGCTGCTGATGCAAGTCCGCCCTTGCCTGTCGGGGTGAGCCAGCTCATCGCCAACTGCCTTCGGAAGACGGCGACCGAACGGCCGTCGGCAAAAGAGGTGGTAGCCGCGCTACGTGATTTGGTCGGCCCGGGGGACAAGCCGTTGCGAGAGCAGAGCCCATTTCGGGGCTTGTTGCCGTTCACCGAGCAGGACGCCGAGTCCTTCTTGGGTCGCGAAGCGGAAGTCTCAGCCGCAGTGGAACGGCTCAGACTGCAAGCCGTGCTGCCTGTCGTTGGGATGTCGGGCGCCGGCAAGACCTCATTCGTTCGCGCGGGCTTGCTGCCACGATTGCGGGAGCAAGAGCGCTGGACGGTCTTGCAGTTGCGTCCTGGCGCCCGTCCTTTCGAGGCGTTGGCCAAGCGCTTGGTGCGAGCCAATTCCGTTTCTAGTAGTACCCCTCCGCCCTCCGAGCCGGGATCGGCACAGCGGCTTGCGGTTGATGCTGAGCGTTTGGCGGAGCGCCTCGCAAAGACGCCGAGAAAGCTCGCCCTGGAGCTTCGGGCGCTTGCTGACAGCCTTGGCAGCCAGGTCTTGCTCTTCGTCGACCAGCTCGAAGAAGTGTTCACTCTGTGCAGCGACGAACAGAGCCAGCAACGCTTCGTCGAAGCCTTGCACAGTGCCTGTGATGATGTCGACGATCCGGTGCGGTTGGTGTTTACCATTCGTGACGATTTTCTGGGACGCCTAGCCCTGCTGTCTCGCGTTGGGCAGCGTTTCGAGCTGATGTTGCTCGCGCGCCTCGATGCAGACGCGCTGCTGCAGACCCTGGTGCAGCCTGTGGTTGCTCGTGGCTTTCGCTACGAGGACGACGCGTTGCCACAGCAGATGATTGAGGCAGTCAGCAGCGAGCCAGCTTGTTTGCCGCTGCTCCAATTCGCAGCGCGCCGTCTGTGGGAAGCACGTGACGCTGAGGCCAAGTTGCTCACCCACGAGGCCTACCAGCAGATGGGGGGGGTGGAAGGAGCGCTTGCGGGCCACGCTGACAGCTTGCTCGAGGAGCTCCAGCCGCACGAGCAGTCGCTGGCGCGCGAGATTCTCCTGCAGCTGATTACGCCCGAGCGGACCCGTCAAATCGGGACCGTCGACCACCTGCTCGATGGCCGTGACGGGGCCGAGGAGGTGCTCGAGCGTCTGCGCGCTGCAAGACTCGTTTCCGTCCACAAGGGTAGCCGAACGGCGGCGACCGTGGAGTTGGCCCATGAGTCGCTGATCGACCGCTGGCACACCTTGTCTCGCTGGATTGACGACAATCGGGAGGAGCTGGCGCTCGTCGCCGAGGTGCAGCAGGCCGCCGAAATGTGGGATCGTCGTGGGCGCCGTGAGCAAGAGCTATGGCAAGGCGATGCCTTGTTGGAGACGAAGCTCAACTTGTCCCGGCTCAGCGCGAAACTCTCCCCGCTGCAGCGCGATTTCATCGACGCGGCGTGGGGCCGCGAGCGTCGGCGCGTGCGTAACAAGCGTCTGGCGGTGGCGGTCGCAGTCGTTGGCCTAGCGGTCATCGCGGTCGTGTTGGGTGTGCAGAAGCGTGAGGCTCAGCAGCAGCGCGCGGCAGCCGAATCACGAGAGAAGGAAGCGGTCGAGCAGCGGGCGGAGGCCCTCCGTGAAGCCGCCTCGGGGGCCCTTGCGCGGGGCCGCGTGTTCGAAGCACGGGCCAAGCTGCGCGCTGCTTTCGAGCTCGGCGATGCAACCGTGGCGCGCGCACTGTGGTGGAGGCTGCGAGACGACCCCCTGCGCTGGAGCCTCGAGCTGGCTGCACCGATCTACAGTGCGGACGTGAGCATGGATGGGCGGCTGGTTGCAGTGGCCTCCCAGGACAAGTCGGTCTACCTGATTGATGCTGTCACGCGCGAGCTGCGCGTTCTGCGCGGCCACGTCGATCAGGTCACGGCGGTGGCTTTTTCACTGGACGCAAAGACTCTGGCGTCGGGTGCGCTAGACGGTGAGATTAGGCTTTGGTCGACGCGTGAACGGCAAAACGTAAGAAGCGTCCCAACGCAACAGGGAAAGCTCAACGCTCTCGACTTCAGCCGCGATGGCCGCTCGCTAGCCGCAGCGTCTCGCAAGGGTGTGCGCATCTACGAGACGAGCACCGGGAAATTGGTGGCAAAGCTCGCGAGCGCTCAGGGTCGTCAGCAAGCAGTACGTTTCGATCCGAGCGCGGCGCGCATCGCCACCGCTGGAACCGATGGCGTCGTGCGCCTCTGGTCTCTCGACTCGAAGCGAGTCGTCACGGAGTTGCGGGACCATCGCGGTACCGTGTACGCCTTGGCCTATTCGTCGGATGGCTCACGACTCTTGTCTGCTGGGCGCGATCGGGTCATTCGCGTGTGGAACGCGAAGAGCGCCAAGATTGAACGCAAGGTCTCGGGACACACCGCGCGCATCGTTGCTGTTGCATATCGACCGGATGGCAAACGGTTCGCCTCGGCAAGCTATGACGGGAGTGTACGCGAATGGGATGCCGCTACAGGACGTCAGCTCCGCTCTTTGGAAGGCCATAGCGATGCCGTCCGGGCCGTGGCCTACGGCGACCGGGGGCGCGTGCTCATCAGCGCTGGCTTGGACCGGCGGGTACAGCTCTCGACCGCTTCGCCTCGCCCCGAGGCGAGCGCTGGCGGACATGCTGGTGGCGTGTACGCAGCCGCATTCTCCGGCGATGGCGAAATGCTCGCGACTGCGGGTGGTGACAGAACGGTACGCTTGTGGAATGCCGCTAGTGGCAGACCGCATTCCACCCTCGCTGGCCACAATGCCGTCGTGCAAGCGGTCGCCTTCAGTCCCGATGGCAGCGTGCTGGTCTCGGGTGGCACCGACCACAGTTTGCGAACCTGGCAGCTGCCTTCGGGCGCTCCTGGTCGGGTGTTGCTGGGGCACTCCGGCGCAATCTATGGGGTCGACTTCAGCCCCGACGGCAAACTCCTTGCGTCGGGCAGCCGTGATCAGACCGTGCGGCTATGGTGGCTCGCCAATGGTCGCGAGCGCAGCCAGTTGAGCGGTCATCGAGGCGGGGGGATTTATCGTGTTCGCTTCAGCCCTGATGGCAAGCTCGTTGCCTCGGCGGGCTTCGACAAGACGGTGCGCTTGTGGGATGTCGAGGCCGGCGGGCAGAAGCGCAAGCTCGAACATCCCGATCGGGTCTATGGCCTCGCGTTCAGTCCTGATGGAGCCCGTATCGCGACAGGGTGCTTTGACGGTCGTGTGCGGCTGGCTGATGTCGATGGTGGCGAGCTGCGCGTCCTTGGAAAGCATGTTGGGCGCGTCTACGACGTTGCCTTCAACCGCGACGGGCTGCGGGTCGGGTCGGCGAGCTCAGACGGCAGTGCTCGAATCTGGCGAATCGATCGGCCCGAGCACGTCGCCCTGCGCGGCCATCGCGGTGAGGTCAACACCATCGCCTTTTCTGCTGACGGGCGCGCCGTGGCCACGGCTGGAGACGACACCACGGTTAGACTGTGGACCATCGATGGAACACCGCGTTGGCGCGGACCACTTCTAGCAGGCGATCATTTGTTGACCCATCGTGGCTGGATCACGGTTGCTGCCGGCCGGCAGGCCAAGCCTCCGGCGATATTTGGGCGGGCAGTGCTGGCCGCTGTGCAGAAGCGCGCACAGCTCGCGTCCCAATCCGAGCGCTGGTTATGCATGCGCAGTCTCGCTGGCCGCTTTGAAATGTGGGATCTGCGCAGCGACCGAAAAGAAAGCACAGGCGGACCGACGGTGGTCGACGACGTGTTGGCTTTGCCCGGCGGCTGCGCAGCGCTAGCCGCAGGTGGTGTTCGGGTACATTTGCCCAATGGCAAACTAAGACAGCTCGCCTTCGATGGGCGGGCGAGCGCGATAGGTAGGGCCAGCGGTGGCCTGCTCGTGGCTGCCGGCGACCATGTGTATTCCTACGACTCAGCCCAGTCGATGCACAAGAAGCTGCGTACCGGCTTGGGTGTTTCGGCAGTGACCCGGCTCGGCCCTGCAGTTGGGGTGGGCGCAGCGGTGGTGGTGGGCTACCAGGATGGCAACCTCGCTGTAGTCGGATCGGAGCAAACGTCGACGGCTCGGTTCGAAGGCGTGCCTTCGAGCGAGGTCGTCCGCATCGTGGCCGGTCCGCGCGATACGCTGGTGGTGGGCTATGCGAATGGCTCGGTGGGCTTGTGGAACCGCCAGAGCGGCGCGCGACTGAGATTGCAGCGCCTTCATGGCCGCGTGGCCCACCTGCACACGCGGCCCGACGGCGTGGTGATCGCCGCGACCGATCTCGGTCAACACCTGCGCTGGGATCTGCGCCTCTTCGAGCAAGACTACTGCGCGCTGCTCAAAGAACTGTGGGCGAAGGTGCCCGTGGTGTGGCACGCGGGTGCCGCCAAGCTCGTCCCTGCGCCAACCGGTCACTCTTGTGGCAAGTCCGCTTCGCAACGGCTCTGAGTCGCAAGCGGGCTAGCAGCCGTTGCCGCATTCGAGGTGAACAGAGGCCGCATTGGGAATCATGATGTTGAGCGTGCACACGGTTTCCCATACCTCGAGCTCGCCTTTGCAGGCCTGCTTCAAGCGCCAAGCGCAAACCTCGTCTCCGTAAACCCAGCCCCCCCCGTCATTGTTGACGTTGAAGCCGGTCTCCTCACACAGAAGGTTGCCGTCTTGCGGCCTGCCGCCGGGGTCTTCTAGGAGCTTCACTGGGCATTCGGCGCAGTGAACCAGGCTGTGAAGCCCGGCTTCAACCGCTCCGCCAATCTGCGCCCCCTCGGGAGGCTTCGGCTTGAAAGGTGGCTTGGTGTTGTCGCAAACCTTGGCCACGGTCAACCCGATCCACTCCACACCGGGCGCGACGGTGCCAGGAGGGATCTGAACATCAGACTCCGAATCGCAATCGACGCTGTGCCGCTTGGCTCGAGGGGGCCAGGCCGCTAGCGGCTGCAGCACAGTTGCAGAATCCTCGTCCTGCACAGGATCGGTAGAATCGGTGTTGGTCAAGCAAGCGCCTACGAGCAGAGACGCTATTGCGAGCACGGGTATGGACTTGATGGGGGGCATGGGATTCTCCCTTGTTCGGGTTGAGTCCGCCTCTCGAGCATCATCCGTGCCGCGGCACCATCTGCGCCATCCTACTGAAACCACGAGTGGGCAGCTGATCAGCTTGATCGGCCGATCGGCTCACACCCCCTGATGGCTGCCTGTGGCAGATCGGATCGGCCGATCAGCACGATCAGCGACGCTGCCGCGATTGCGCGCACTTGGAACGGGCAGCTGGTGCGGCACGCTTGCTGCAACCCTTTGCTGTTATCCGAGCGCGAATGAAGGAGCACGACGAATGATGAAACCGACAACGACAGCAGTGATTGGCATACTTGCAGCACTCACAACAGGTTGCATCGGCGCACCAGTGGCGGACTTCGATGGGCCGCTCGTTGGCGTCCAGGCAGGTGCCCAAGGGGTCGAAACCATCACGGCGCAAGTCAACGGGACCGATGTCGAGGGCGCAACAGCGAGCTGCCACGACGCTGAGGGCGAACAGGCCAGCTGCTTCTCCTCTATCAGCCTTTCTACGCTAGCCCTCTACACATCACCCAAGGTCCCATCGTCGATTTGCAACATGGAGGTGGGCAGCGCCGTCGACTTGGTTCTCAGCCGGCCAAAGACCGAGCCCCTGTATTTCGACTGTCTTCTTACCAGCGTTCAATGCCCCTCCAATGCTTACGATGGGGAGATCCCCACGTTCACGTTCACCGTTTCGCCGGACCGGATCAGTGTCGACCAAGGAGAATGAAATGTCAGGTCACGGCAAACGAAGCCTTCGAGTTGGATCGTCAGCGTTGCTCTGCGCAAGCGCAGCTCTGTGTTTCATGGTGCTCTCGCTGGCACCCACCGCGCACGGCAAGGAGATCCCGGTTGACGACGTGGCGTACGAGTGGTGGCGCCCGTGTTTCCCCACTGGGGTCGTGCCATTTGCCGCCCAATGGTGGAGCTTCAAGCGCGCTCTATTAGGCGGGGGGATTGAACCTGGGAGCTTTGAGTGGGAATGCGATGCTGAGCCGCCAGTATATCTAGAGCTCGTCCCCATTGAGCCCGACACCTCTGCGGCAGTAGCAGTAGCCCTGACCAAATCGTGGTGGCAATGCGACGCATCCTTCGACTTGCTGGCTGGCGATTCAGGGGTGGCATCCGCCCAGGTCGCGATTGAGCTGTCCGGCACCGAAACGGTCCGCCTGCACCTTTGGGATGATGAGGGTCGCGAAATACGGTGCGAGCGGATCCCAGGCGCTGAAGGGCCTCACGAAGCCGCGGCTGAAACGGTCGTAGGACAAGAGTCCTTGCTCGATGAGCCAGGCCAACTCGTCGTCGTGCTCGTGGACTCCGCGCCGCTCTGCATCGGGTCGAGTTGGGGCATGCTATCCATTCACGGTCCATTCCTGGTGAGCGACTCGGACTCGGACTCTGACCCGGCGCCCGTAGATTGTGCGGCGTTGATCGAGGCGCTAGGGGTCATTCCCTAGCATCGACACGCGTTCTCGAATCCCTGGCTCTGATGATACGGCTGTGCGAGGCTTGCCCAATGATCTTGGCGCTCCGCACCATCTTCGCCGCGCTCGCGCTCCTCCTTTGCTTAGGCGCCTGTAAGAAAGAACTGCCGGCCCACGAGGTTGCAGCTGCCTACCTGCAGGCCAACGCCAAGAAGGACCAGAAAGCGCTCAAAGAGCTGGTCGACCCAGCTTGTGCGAGCAGTGATGTCGGCACCGGCAAGGCCTTCAGCATTGCCGGAACCGCACTGACCCTCGTCGAGGGCGGAACGATTGCGATCGTCGGCGACTTGCGTGGCGACAAAGTCACCGCCGAGATGATGGTGGGTGCCAAGGACATCAAGTCCAAGGGCCTGAGCGTCTCCAAGTTGGAGATGAAGCGCACTATGAAGCTGAAGAAGATCGACGGCTCTTGGAAAGTGAGCTGCGAGCCCTGAGCCTACTTTGAGCCCAATCGCTTCGCGCTCTCGCAGGCCGAGGTCGTCTTGAGCTCGCTGGCGGCGCACTTGGCTCCATACACACGCTTGGCACGTTCGAGATCGCGCTTCTCGAGGGCCTCACACGTTGCGCCTCGACCCAAGCGACTGCATCCTTCGGCGAGCAAGTCTACGGAGCGTTCTGCAAATACCTCGGAGGCCTCGACGCAATATCGCGTGTCGACGCGGCAGGCTTCGTCGTAGGCGCGTGCTGCGAGGCGCTTGTCCGCGGGGCCGCCTACCGCGTCGTGAAGCATCTGTCCAAGGCGGTGGCACGCAGGCGGGCCGTCGAAGCCCGGCGGTTGTTTATTCTTCGGAAAGCATGCTTGCTCGTAGAGACGACCCGCTTTGGCCTCGTCATTGGGCACCCCGCGTGCACCCTTGTCGTGGATACGCCCAGCTTTAAAGCAGCCGTAGATTTGCCCTGCATCACAAACCGTTTGGAAATGGCGCGCCGCGCGGGGGAAGTCCTTCGAGATTTGGCGTCCGTCGCTGTAGGTCCGGCCGAGCTTACTGCAGCTGCGCAGGTGACCATCGTCACACGAGCGACGCAGCAGCTCGATCGCGCGCACCACGTCTCGCTCGACGTGCTCGCCACGCATGTACAGGCTCGACAGATCCCAGCAACCACTGTGGTGACCGAGCTTGCAGCTGCGCTCGTAGAGCGTGGTGATTTCCTTGGCGCGCTCGGGCGTGACGCGACCGTACTTCTCCCATTGGATGTCGCCGGCCAGTCGTTGGCATGCTTGCCCATATCCCGCGTCACAGGCTTTGGTGTAGAGCGCGCGCGACTTGGCGAGGTCGCGCCGCACGCAGGGATTCGATTTGGCCCGGCACTTGCCGTACATGAAGGCGCTGGCGCTGCAGCCTGTGAGGTTGCCGCCAGCGCAGGCTTTGTTCGTCGCCGCTATGATGCGCTGGGCGTCCTGCTCGGATCGCGCCTTGTACATCAGAGCCACCGCGAGATTGAGGCAGCTGTCGGCGTGGCCGCGATTGCATTGCGCTTCGCAGCCCCCGACGTCGTCTGGAGCGCACAGGTGCGGATCCCCGGTGTCGACCATGCATTTGTCCTTCGTGAGCACCAGCCCTTCGGGACATGGGTTCTCTTTTGCTTTCAGGCCGGTGCTCTTGCTCTTCGGTGCATCGAGCTTGGGCGCGCCCTCCTGGACTGGCACGAGCTCCAATCGAACCGCCGCGCGGCACTCGTCGGGCGGGGCCGGATCGCGCGGCGAAGAGGTGCGGCAGGCTTCGAGCGACCCGTCGCTCATCTTCGACTGGCGTTCACTGCGGCTTTGGCCGCCAATTTCAGCGCCGAACAGCTCAGCGGCAGCGCGTGCCCTTCCGACGCTGCCTTTCTGTACGGCAAATGCGCCCACGGTGGCGGCGCGAACGAAGTGGGTTGCGCGTCGGCAGTTGTCGCCCACGAGCTGCTCTCGCCAAGCGTCGCTCACTGTCGTCGTCTTCTTTCCGACCAATACCAGTGCCAAATCGATGGCGGCGCCACGTTCGAGGCCCGCGCCGAGCTTCGCGCCGCTCAGCGGCAGGTTTGCTTTGACCTCGTCCTCGTTCTTGAGCTGAATGACTTCTTCTTTGCGGCTGACGGCGGCAAACGAGTAGCTGCCCTTGAGCTTGCAGTTGGTCAGCAGCTCGAATCGATCGCAGTCGTAGGCCACTACCGCGACGCCGGAGCGCATGGCGATTTCCAAGTCGAGCCGCCCCTTGCTGCGCCAGTCGACAATCAGCGGTTCACTGTAGGTTGCTACGTCGACACAAGAGGGAGCTTGCTCTTCCTCGAGCGCTTGGCTGGCAGTGATGTCGGTGGGTCGAATTGCTTGGCCAACGAATCCGGGTTGGCAGCCGAGCGAGCCCGCCGTGATCGACAACGCTGACAAGACAATCAGACCAATTGGTCGCATAACGCCAGTGGATAGCACAGCCGAAGCCGCCGCGCGCGGCTGCGCACGGATTCGCCAGCGTCACTGAGGTGGATCGATCGAGGTGATGCAGGCGATGGTGGTTTCGATCTTGAAGTTCGACTCGGAGGTATGGCGCTCGGCGAAGAAGAAATCGAGCGGGTAGGTCTGGCCCTTGACGATGCCGAGCGTTGCCGCGCTCATGTCCAGATCCACAGAGGCGTTTTGCGCGCCGTGGACGCCGCCCAGATTGAGCGCGAGCTTCTTGTTGATGTAGACGAAGAGATCATCGTCGCCGGTGAACGAGAAGACCTCGCCACCCTCGTATTTGAACTCCGTGTGCAGCTCGAAGGTGAAGTGATAGTTGTGCACGTGACCTTCGTTGCCCCAACTCTTGTCGTCGATGGGGAAGAACGCGTTGCTCTCGTAGACGAAGAACCCGTTGCCGACATCGGTCAGCGGAATGGCCAGCTCCGACTTCTGGTTGACGTCCTGAACGTCGCGGTACCACTGATCGAAATTGGCTTTACCAGTTGTGGTGGGCGTGTTCGGGTTGCCCGCATAGACGGGCTTGCCGTCAGGGCCGAGAGCCGGCGTCACGATGCCGAGGTCATTGCCGATGGTGTACTCGAAGTCAGGGTGGCTCTGCTTGAAGTCGCGGATCAAACCGGTCAGATCGCTGCCGCAGTCCGGTGGTGCTCCGCCGCTGCCTGACGACGAAGAGGACAGACCGCCGCCGATGCCGCTCGTCGTGCTTCCGGTCAGGCTGCTCGTGCTGCCGGTGTTGCCACCAGCGCCTGATGAGGTCCCAGTGCCGCTGCTCGTGGGCAGGCTCGAGCCAACAGGCTCAGAGCTCGAGCACGCCATGACCAACATGGCGAGCGCTGCAACTGTGCTGAATGCCGCTGTCCTCATGATTCCCCTCGCGTCATCAGGCTAGCGGCTCGTCATCGACTTTGCAGCAGGATCTTCAGGGTGTGATCTCAGCCTCAGAGCCTGGGTCGTCGATGCTGATGGTCCCAGCATGCTGGCACTTGCAGGTCGAGTCGTCGGTCAGTGCCGGCGTTCCGTTGAGATCGACGTGTGCGGCTCCGGGTTCCCAGGGCGAGGAGGTCGCCGGTACGCAGGGCTGGGGCGTCAGCGTTCCATTGGCTGCGGCCGTCGCGGAGGCCACCGCGGGGTTGGCCATGGACTTGCACATTCCAAACGGCATGATGTTGAGGTTGGCAGTGTGGTTGTTGATGGTGGCCATCTGCGCGTCGTCAGAGTCGATTTGCTCGTCAGGGGGGACCACCAGCTTGCTGGAGGCATCACCTTGGTCGCAGCTGAGTGTCGCGCCATCGACAACGATCTTGGGCATGGGGCCGATCGTGGCCCAATGGTCAGGAGAGTCAAGTCGGCAGAGCGTTGCGCTCAACGTTTCTTGCCGATCCAGCCTCTGCGCGCGAAGTATCCCAGCAGCACTACCGTGACGAGCAACATGACACCGAGCACGGCTGGGTAGCCGTAGCGGAAGTTGAGCTCCGGCATGTTGTAAGGCGAGCGGGCCGAGTTGAAGTTCATGCCGTACAAGCCCGTGATGAAGGTCAGCGGTATGAACAACGCACCGATCACCGTCAGCACCTTCATGATCTCGTTCATGCGGTGGCCGGCCAGCGACAAGTAGGTGTCGACCAGGCTCGAGGCGACCTCGCGATAGGAGTCGATCAGATCGACGAGCTGCACGGTGTGATCGGATACATCACGCAGATGCAGGCGGGTTTGCTCGTCGATCAACGGGGTCGTTTCGCGGCTCAAGGTGGCGAGCGCTTCACGCTGAGGAGCAATGGAACGCTTGAGGGTGGACAGATCGCGTTTCAGATCGTGAATGCGACTGATCAGGTCGCCTTCCACGCCGCTGATGACTTCGTCCTCCACCGCATCGAGCTGCTCTCCGTAGCGAGCGAGCACCGGATAGTAGTGGTCTGTGACCGCGTCGATGAGCGCATAGGCCAGGTAGCCCGCCCCAGATCGTCGCAGCCGGCCGACGTCATTGCGTAAACGGCCTCGAACCGGATCGAGGCAGTCGCCTGGGTGGCCTTCTTGAAAGGTCAGCACGAAACCATCGCCGACCAGTAAGCTCAGCTGCTCGGTCTCGAGCGCTTCGCCCAAGTACACCATGCGGGCGACGATGAACATGTAGCTGGGGAACGCCTCGACCTTGGCGCGCTGATCGACGTGCACCAAGTCCTCGAGCGTCAGTGCGTGGAGATCGAACATGTCACCGAGCTGGCGGATCAGATCGGTGTCTCCCAGCCCGTCGACGTTGAGCCAAGTGACGTCGAAGCGCTCGATGAGATCGACCAGCTCTGCCGGATCGCTGATCTTCTGCTCGGTCAGCTCATCAGCGCCAAAAGCGACCACGCGCATGACCGGAGCAACGCTGTCGGGCTCGACGGTTAGCGTGCCGGGCGCGGCTCCGGGCGTCTCGGTTCGGATGATGCGGTCTTCACGATCATGGGGCTCCGGTCGCTGCCTCGTCAGTCCTTTCTTGAGCCGTTTCAAGACCATGGTCGTTGGCGCTGAGGGTAGGTGAGGTCGGGCGTACAGGCCGAGTTTCCGGCACCTGGCCAGTATGGCGTCGCGCTCGTGCTGCCCTCAGTC
>CAZRGL010000123.1:0-21379 GCA_964599485.1 uncultured Polyangiaceae bacterium | reverse complement strand
GGCCTGTCCGAGCCCAACATCTCAGAGCCCGGCTCTTCCGAGCCCACCTCCTTGTCGGAAACGCCCAGCGGTCTGACTTTGGACGAGTCAGAGCCCCAGGTCAGCTCGATAACCCCCTACACTCCGTTCGAGCCTCTACGACGGCCGCGCGGCACCATGTTCGCAAGCGTCCTGCTACTCCTGGCTGGAGTGTTGACTGTGGGTTTCATTTGGGTGCGTCACCCAGAGGTATTCCGCGGTCGAAATGACGGTGGCGGCATTACCGGACCCTTGGAGGGCTTGGTCGGACGGAGCAAGACCAAACCGGCAACCGATCCCCACTGCGTAGCCAAGCTCAAGTTGCGCGATCTACCCGCACCCCACGAGATCTTGGTCCGCCTCGGCAACGCCCCGTTGCTTACCAGGGCGCTGCCCAGCGGTGTGCGACTCGAGCTCGTTGCCACGGCGCCGGGCCATCGTCCCGCACGATTGATCGTGCCCGCCAAGGCAACCTGGGAACAATCAGACGACGCCAAGCTCCTCGAATTGAAAGCAACCCTCAAGCCCGGGATGAACGCCCGCTGGCCGGCGGCGCCCGAAGGCGAGCTCGGAGGAGTGGGTCCCGAAGGTCGCATCCGATTCTCAGCAAACGCCTCCGGCACTGAGCTTTGGCTGGTCACTGGCGCGGGCGACGCAAAATTGGGCTCAGTCGTGGTCCCATGTCGTGAAACTGCCCACATTCTGGTGGTCAACACGGATAATCCAACACAGCGCCGCCGGCTGACCGTCGAGCCCGGACTGCTCGTGGCAGCGTCACGCACAGGCCTAGGCGAGCTATCCGTCTTTCCTTGATCGATCGCAGTCTTTCCTTGATCGATCGGGAGCCGTGAGCCACCGGCAAACCGTGCCGCAGCGTTGACGTAGCGCCTGATTGGGTGCACAACTGCGGCCATGCACGAGCAGGACAAGGCTATTCTCCAGTCGTTGGTCAGCGTTGCCTGGGCCGATGGGAACTTCGACAAGCGCGAACAACAGATGTTGGATGCGTTGATTGAATCGTTCGGAGCAAGCGACGAGGAGACCGAGGAGATTCGGCAATACGCGGCCGAAAAGAAGACCCTCGAGGACATTCCTTTGACCGAGCTGTCGTTCTCCGATCGTCGCGCGCTGCTGCAGCACTCCGTCGTCCTGTCGTGGGTGGATGGCAATCAGGACGATGATGAGGTGGCCTTCCTCGAGAAGCTCCGCGAGAAGCTGAGCATTCCCGCCGAGGAGGCCAAGCCCCTCATTGACGCGGCCAACGAGCGCGCAAAAGGCCTGCTCAAGCTGCTCGAGGACGAGGGCTAGGCGTCTGGCCCAGGTCTGGCCCGCAAGGCGCTACGACCTCACGTGCCTTCGTCCCGTCATACTGGGCTGCCGAGCTGCCTGAGCAGCTCACGGACGAGCGCCTTGCAACAGCGCAGTCGGTACGCTCGCGTGGAGCGCAAATCGTCGATGGGTGAGACATCCGACGCGACCGCCGCGTCGAGTGCGGAACCGTCGAGCGTGGCGAGCTCTGCGCCCAGCACCAATTGGCGTGTGGCACGCATCTGAGCCGTAACCGGCGCTACTGAAGCGAGGGCGAGCCCGAAACGAGTCACACGCCCCTGTGAGCGTTCAGCTGCCGCGGCCACAGCAACCTTGGAGATCGCTTGGGCTGCGCGCGCGCCTATCTTGCGCCAGTACCAGAAGGGCTCGCTCACGAAAGGCGTGATCTCGACCGCAACGATGACCTCGTCGGCTTGGCGGAGCGACTGCTTGTAGCCCGTTTGCAGCTCGCCGATCGCAACGCGGCGGCTGCCCCGCACGCTCTGCAGCTCGACTGTCGCCTGAAGCGCCGACAAGGTTGCAACCCCATCGGCTGCAGGCGATGCCGTGGCAATGTTGCCACCGAGCGTTCCTCGTGCCTGGATGCTGGGGCCACCCACATCGCGGGCCATCCGCTGAAGCAAAGGGGCGTGCTCGGTTACTAGAGGATCGCGCTGCAACTGGGCGTAGGTCGTCACGGCCCCGATGCGCAATCGTTGGCCGTCCCAACTGACGCCGCCGAGGGCCTCGAGGCGGGAAACGTCGAACACCATGGGCAACAACGCATCTGTCCAAGACCGTTGGCTCAGCTCCGGGAAGAAATCGGTTCCCCCAGCAAGCAGGACAGCACCTGCCGCGCCCGGCGCGGTGTGCTCATGAACGAGCTCACACAAGTCCTCGAGCGTGCCGACGTGGCGAAGCTGATAGCGCGATAGATCGACCAGACTCATTGGGCCGCTCCTTCGCCTGCGCTGTCGTCAGAGCGCAGCTTGGCCGCCTCCTGAACGCTGCGCACGATTCGTTCATAGCCCGTGCAGCGGCATAGGTTGCCAGAAATCGCCTGCCGTATCTGCTCGTCGGAGGGCGCTCGTTCGCGCCGCAACAACGCCTCGGCAACGAGGAGGATGCCAGGCGTACATGCGCCGCACTGGGCGCCACCATGCTCCGCCAGGCAAGATTGTAAGCTACTGAGCTCGGCGGAGCTGCCCAGCCCTTCCACCGTGAGCACCGCCCGACCGTCACACTGCCCGATAGCCACCAAACAAGCGTTGACGGGCTCGCCGTCGAGCAACACCACGCAGCTTCCACACTCACCCTCCCCGCAGCCCTCTTTGGTTCCGGTCAGGCCGAGCTTGCCCCGCAGGACGTCGAGCAGGCGCACCATGGGGGGCAATTCGAGCTCGTGCTCTTCGCCGTTTACCTGGAGCTCAATCTTCACGATGCACCCTCCTGGCTGCCGGCTTCGGCCATTGCCATCAAGCGCTCGGGGGTGAGCGGCAAAGAGTCCACGACGATTCCCGTCGCGTGCTCGACCGCAGCTGCAACAGCAGCAGCAGGGCCATCCATCGGTAGCTCGCCGATGCCTTTGGCGCCCCCACCAGGACCGTGCTCGTACGGGCACTCGACCAAGATGGTCTCGAATCGAGGGGCGTCGAGCGCTGTGGGAATGATGTAGTTGCTCATCGTCGGGTTGACCACCCTGCCCTCATCGTGCAGCAACTCTTCGCACAACGCCCAGCCGATCGCCTGCAAACTGCCACCCTCGAGCTGTCCTTTGCATTGCACCGGATTGATGGCCTTGCCGACGTCTGCAGCTTACCAGAAGCGCAGCACTTGGACCTCGAAGGTGTCTAGATCGACCTCGACCTCGGCCACGTCACACATCCAACCGTATACGGGGTAGGCGTCACCTTTGTAGCGCTCCTCGTCCCACTGTACCCAACTGGGCAGCTCGTATTGGAACAGCGCGCTGACCTGTTCGTGCTGGCTCAGCAGCCGGTCGCCTGCGTCCTCGAAGCGCTCGCCAGGTCGTCGCATCTCGGCAACGCGTCGTCCCACCTCCTTAGCTGCCCGCTCGACGATGGATCCGACCACCATGGTCGTGCGTGACGCCGCGGTCGGCCCCGAGTCGGGAACCTGGGTCGTGGTGGGCGTGGCGATTTCCACCGCATCGATGGGCACACCTGCGGCGTCGGCTGCAATCTGCGCGAAGACGGTCGCTGCGCCTTGCCCCAAGTCAGTCGATCCGCTGCGTACCCTCAACCGTCCCCCTGCAAGAAGGTCGACCGCCGCCTTGCCTTTCAGCATACGCTCACCCGAGCCGGTGAAACCTGCACCGTGCATGAACAGTGAGCAACCGACTCCGCGCACTTTGCGGTCTTGACGAGTTGGGCCGGCCTGGCGCCGGCTCAGGTAGTCGCTGGCTGCGAATACCTGTTCGACGCAGGCATGGCCACCGACCGAGCCACGCAGTTGCTGACCGGTGCAGGTGCTGTCACCTTCCACCAACAGGTTGTGACGCTTGAGCAACCCCGGATCCATGCCGAGCTCGCGGGCAACGCGATCGAGATGGCGCTCGATGGCCCAAATCGTCTGCGGCGCACCAAAACCTCGAAAAGCACCGTTCGGCGGCGTGTTTGTGGCGACGCTGAGCCCTTCGATTCGGGCGTCCTGCCAGCGGTAAGCACCGCCTGCGTGCAAAATGCCACGCGACAAAACCACGGGTGTCAGCGTCACGTAAGCACCGGCGTCGAACACGACCCGCATCTCGAGCGCCCGCATGGTTCCATCGCGATCGCAGCCCGTCGTGATGTCGCAGCGCGACGGATGGCGCTTCGTGGTCGCCTCGATGTCTTCACGGCGGTCGTAGAGCAGACGCACCGGCTGACCACTCTTTTGGGCCAGCAGCGCCGCATGCAGCCCGATGACAGAGGGGTAATCCTCTTTTCCACCAAAACCGCCCCCCGTGACTGAAGGACTGATGTGGATTTGCTCGCCTGGCAGGCCGAAGGTGCGCTTGAACGCCTTGTGCACATAGTGGGGACACTGCAGCGATCCGATCGCATGTACGCCCGCGTCATCCCACCAGGCCAACATGCCGTGCGGCTCGATGTACAGCTGCTCTTGGTGATGGGTGCTGTAGCTGCCGCTCACAACCACTTCGCTGTTGCTCAAGGCCTGGGCGATCCCTGCCTGACTGTCTTCAGTGTCCGCCAAGCCTTTGCTGATGAGGAAGCGGCTCTGCACGTTGTCCTCGCCCCATATGCACTCTTTGACCTCGAGCGCGTCGGCTACATCGAAGATCGGGGCAAGCTCGTCCACGTCAATCCGAACAGCATCACGCGCACGCTGGAGCTTGGCGCGGTCGGCGCAGGCGAGCAGCACAATGGGCTCGTAGCGATGGTTGATGTGTTTCGCGGCCAGCACCGGTTGATCATCCACGATCAACTGGACGAAGTTCTCGGGCACGTCCGCGGCGGTAACGCGCGTCACGTCGCTCCAGTCGAAGGCTGAATCGAAATGGACCGAACGGATGCGCCCCCGGGCGACTTGGCTTCGGACCGTGGTGCCGAACAGCTCGCCAGGCATGGCCGGAATGTCGTCGAGATAGCGCGCTGAGCCACTGACTTTGGCGGCACCATCGACACGGGTGACGCTGACACCAACATGATGAAGGGCAGATTGCTCCGCGGGCCGCTCCCGATCAGACATGGCTGACCATCCTAGCCGCTCCGGATCAAAGGCTGCCGAAGAAACGCGGCGCTCGGCCCAATTGCTCCTCTGTGTCGAGGTCCAGTAGCACTTGGGGATCGGCCACCTCAACCGAGCAGCTGCGGTCGGGAAGTGCGCGAAGCACATCGCGAAGCGGCAATGGTGGGCCCTGCAAATATCGTTGCAGCAGCGGCCAGCGCAAGGCGACTGGGTGTCCCCGGCGGCCCCCGTGCTGCGGTCGCACGGCGAGCAGCGTACTGTCGCTCGATAGTGGCGCGAGCAGCGCAGCGACGGTGGCGAAAGTGGCCGGCGGGCAATCGACCGGGGTCAAGACGGCAACCGGCTCGGTCAGCTGAAGCTGAGCCATGTGCTGTGCCGCGGCAGCGATCGAGCCGGCTGGTCCGAGCGCATCAGCAGCCGACGAGATCACCAAGTCGACAGCATCTGAAGGGCCAGGCGCATGACGCTGCAGCTGCGAAGCAATGTCGGCGCGCGTCACGATGAGCACGCGCTGGCTGTCAGCGGCCAGCCGCGCCTGCGCGTGGGCCCATGCCAAAGGCACTTCGGAGCCGTCGACCGCCCAGGCGAGCAAGGCTTTTGGGCCGCCCAAGCGCCGCCCACGCCCGGCCGCTAGAACCACCGAGACGACGTTCATTGCTCCGCGGCCGGCGCTGACGGGCTAGCGGCGTGCCGTGAATTGGCACCAGCCTCTCGGAGCCCAGCGCGCCACTGCACCATCTCGCCAGCAATGGACACCGCTATCTCCGGCGCAGAGCGCGCCCCAATGGCCACCCCCACGGGCATACGTACACGCGCGGTGTCTTCGGCTGTGAAGCCCTTGGCGCTGAGTCGATCGCGTGTTCTCGCAGCTTTTGCGCGGCTACCAACCCCACCAACGAACGCAAAACCACTGCGAAGCGCCCATTCGATCATCACTTGGTCGAGTTGGTGGTCGTAGCTCATCACCAGCGCTGCGGCTCGCTCGGGAGCGCCCAGCGCTGCCAACAGCTCAGGATCGTCGTGCTCGCCGCAGATGACGCGGAGCAGATGGCTCTCCTCGAGCCCCGCGGCTTGAAGCGCTTGCTCACGCGAGTCGCACAACACCACCCGAAAGCCCAAAGTCACGAGCAACGGCGCCAACGACAAGCCGATATGGCCTGCACCAGCGAGCAACACATCCACTGGCGGCTCGAGCGGCTCGATCATGACCTCCACTGAGCCACCACAACACATCCCGAGCTTGGCTCCCAGCTCGTAGCGAACCGTAGTCGGCGTGCTCGACACGTCCTCCAACATGTCGGCCATCGCTTGGAGCACCTTCAGCTCGACCGCACCACCGCCCACGCTGCCAACCGCACGCGAAGGCTCGAGCAGCGCCAACTTCTGGCCTGGGCTCGACGGCGTGGAGCCATGGCAGCGAATCACCGTGGCGACCACCACCCGGCCGCCCACGTCGAGCTGCTCCAGCATGCCACGCAACACCTGACGAGGAGAAGCAGACCGAACGGTCGCAATGCGCTCCTCGCGACTCATGACCCTCGAAACACGCGCTGAGCGATCATGAGCTGGCGCGCGAAAGCTCGATCGCGCCTCCCAGCTTGCGGCTCAACGCTGCGCTGAGCGCACTCCAAAGCTCTGTATCCTGGCCTGACACGACCCAGCGCTGGCTGCTGACCTGATAGTCGAAGTGCCAAGCCGATCGCTCCGCTGCCATCCAGATTTGCCGGGCGGCGCGGTGGCTGTTGACCACGAACTTGGTGTTGTCTTCGAAATTGATCGAGAGCACACCGCTTTCGAGGTCCGGATCGATCTCGTCACTGCACTCAATCAGCGCCTCGATGAGCTGATTCAGCTCCTCGTCGGCGAGCGCTTCGAATGCGCTCTCTGCAAGCGAATCCTTACCCATCCCGTGAAGCCTAGCATCCGCCGCTGAGACGCGAGGGCTAGCCCTTCTTTTTCTTGTCGTCCTTTTCGTCGACGCGCAGCTTGATCTTGTAGACCAGTGACTTGGCCAGTTGCTCGCGCAACCTGTGCACGTAGCCCACTAAGGCTTCTTGCTGTTTTGCTCGCCGCAGACGGGCGATGTGCTCGACCCGTTTTTCATCCCAGTCCTTTTCAGACACGGGCTGCTTCTCTTTGAGCTGCGCGACCGCATAACCATCGTAGAGCTTGACGAGATCGGCGGCCACGGCGCCAACCTTGTCAATTTGGAACATCATCCGAGTCGCCTCTACCGGCTTCTCCACACCCCCGAAAGGCGGACCCGTCATGGTGAACGGACTGCTGGTCTCGATTCTGGGACGGCCGGCGTTGGTCCAGGCATTCACCGGCGCTGACTTGTCTGCTCCGTCGTCCTTCTTGTCGTCCTTGGCGTCCTTGTCGTCCTTCTTGGCGGACTCGGCAGCACGCCCCTTCTCGAAAGCGAGCTTGGTCGCCTCGGGCATGACCGCCTGGAGATGGGCATCAAGGGCTTGTTGAAGCGTCTTTCCACCAGCCACCGCAGCGCGAATTTGTTTTCCGGCCTCAGCAGTCAAACTGTCCGCCTTCTTGCGAAGGTAGAGCTCACGAGCCACGACGCGACGGCCGTGCGCTTCCGCTTTCTTCCCCTCGAGCACCTCGACGAGCTTGACCAAGTGCACGCCGAAGCTCGTCTCGATCACCTCGGAGACTTTGCCTTTCTTCAGCTTGAAGACCGCATCGTCGATGGCTTTGGTGGTGCCGGGCTTGGCGAGCTTGCCCGCCGCAAAACAACCGAGATCGCCCCCATGGCGGGCGCTGCTCGCGTCCTCACTGAACGCTTTCGCTGCCGCGGCAAACTTGTCGCCCCGCTTGAGCGCCTTGACCGCCTGGTCGAGCTTTGCGCGCGCTTTCTTCTTCGCCCCTTCTTTGTCGGCGTCGGTTTCGTCGACGCGCACTAGGATCTGCCGTGCACGTCGGCACTCGGGCATGAAGCTGTCCTTGCGCGCTTTGAAGGCTTCGTCGACCTCAGCCTTGTTCTTGTCGGCCCAGGCGTCGACCGCGTCATCGGACTGATCGACGATGTATTCTTTGTACCAACCGCGCTCGAGCTTCAGATAGTCGACGACCACTTTTCGGTTCTTGTGCGCGTAGTCGGCAAAAGCCTCCGCCTCGCTCACTCTCACACGCGCCTCGATGAGCGCCCGCATGCGTGCCGCGATGGCCTCCTTGGTCTGAAAGACCTTGAAGTCCTTCTCGGTTTTGGCCGACATCCGCTGCACCCACTTCTGATAGCGCTCGTAGTCGAACTTATCGGTGCGTGGGTCTTTGACCGACATCTGGCGGGCCGGCCCCTCGGGCGCAGGCACCAGCCGGATGTAGTAGGCGAATTGCTGCTGGTCGACCGGCAAGGAGACCCGAGCAAGCCCATTCGACAATTGGCGGGTCACTTCTTTGCTCGATATCGAAACACCGAGCCGCTCAGCGTCCTCGTTGAGCAGCCAGCGCTGAACCAAGCCCTCGATGACCAGAACACGCAGCTGGTTTGAAAACTTGTCGTTGTCAATCGAGCCCGGTGCGGCGATCCGGAAAGCCGTCACGAAGTCGCTCTGCGACACGATGCAGGCGCCACTGTTCTCTATCGCACAAGAGGGCCCACTTCCGGTCGACACGTCGGTGCTTCCGGGACGGAATTGGATGATGAACACCATCGAGATGGCGATCACCGCTCCGATTACGAACACTTGCTTGATGGCCTTGGACATCTAGGCCGGCGATAGCACAGCACGCCCCCAAACGACAGAGCGCAGACCAACGGGCCGCTCGCAACGAGGCTCGGCCAGATCCACGATTCAACCACTCGAGTAACGGCGAAACTGACGTCGCGACAACGACCGAGTATGATGAATTTGTGAGCAGCAACGAGAACTTGGACAAGCTCGCTGCGCCTGCTGACGAGGCCGCATCGGATGACGGCACCAAGAGGCAGGCAGCAGGCCCTGGTGGAGATGAGGCGATTGAAAGCGAATCGCCGCGCGCCCGGCGCGAAGGGGGGGCCCGGCATACCGTCACCGAATCGGTCGTTCTTCGCGAAGGAGCACGAAAGATAGAGGGTTGGGCCCTAAACATCAGCCGTGGCGGCCTGCGCGCTGTCATCGAAGAATCGGTTGAAGTTGGGCAGGAATACCAGCTGGTCATCGGCAACGAAGGCGAGTCACAAACCGTGCGCGTGGTGTGGGTCCGTGAAGAACGCGGCGGCTGCATCATCGGCGTGTCGTTCTTGGCCATGCCCTTCGCCTCAGTTCCGCCGCCGCCGTCAGAGGCACCGATATTGCCCCAGATCGACCTCGCGGCTCACCGACACCTGCCCAAGAAGGACGCTCCAACTGACGAGGACGGCTAGCGCGCCCTTGATTGTCGACCTTCCATGCTCACAAGCTCAGATATCAAACACGCGCTACGAGCCGCCGGGTACGAGATCTACCGCACTCAGGCGCAAGCGGTGCACCTCGCCGAGCGGATCCGTGAGAACCTCATCATGGACTCGTGGGTGAGGGTGCATGGTGGCGAATCGCCCCGCGTGGTGTTCTTGGTGCGAACTCAAAAGGCGGATTTTCCCGGCGAAACCGAGGAGGAGCTGTTTGCCCGGGCGCGCATCTTGGCTCAGCCGGCCATCGCGCGCGACTTCGTCGAAGCGCGATCCTTCGTCACTGAGCTACCCGATCCCGGACAACCCTCCCGAATCCTCGACCATTGGTATCAGCTCGAGTTCGAGAAGGCGGTGGCCGATGTCGAGCTCGCCCTCGAAGAAGTCAGGTTTGTCTTCCCGCTCGCCAAGGCTTCCAAGCGCTGAATGACGGAGCTCGGCACCTGCGATGGTCAGCGCGCGTGAGCTGCTCGGGCCCGATGGCCCTCTCGCCCGCAGGATGGCCGGCTACGAGCACCGCGACGGCCAGCTCGACATGGCTGACGCAGTCGAGCGCGCGCTCGATGAGGATCGCGTCGTGCTGTGCGAAGCGGGGACGGGCACTGGCAAAACCCTCGCGTATCTGGTTCCGGCGTTGCTGAGCGGGCGCCGTGTTGTCGTTTCGACTGCTAGCAAAGCACTCCAAGAGCAGATCATCGCTAGCGACCTGCCGCTGATTCGCGAGCACCTCGAGCTCGACGTCAGCGCGGTGCTCGTCAAGGGCCTCAGCAATTACCTGTGCCGTCGTCGCTACAACGCGCTGCGTCAGAGCAGTGAGCTGTTGGCGTCGCCGCTGCGACAAGCGCTGCCGCTCGTGGAGCGGTGGGCAGCCGAAACGAGCGTTGGTGATATCGCGGAGGTCGATGAGCTCGCTGAGGCGCACCCGATTTGGCGCGAGATCACCTCATCGAGCGACGCCCGCATCGGTCAGTCTTGTCCACACTTCGACGAGTGCCACATCACACGCCTCAAGCGAGCCGCTGAGGGCGCCCATGTGGTGGTCGTCAATCATCACTTGTTTTTTGCCGATCTCGCCATCAAAGGAGACCACCGAGGAGGCGCCCTGCCCCATTATGACGCGGTAATCCTAGACGAGGCCCACCGGCTCGAGGACGTCGCAGGCCAGTTCTTCGGCGCACGGATTTCCAGCGCGGGAGTGGGGCGGGTGCTACGCGATCTGGAGCGCTCGTTGCGTGTGAGCAGCAACCACGATGGGCCAGACCCTCCCGCTCTGATCAATCAAGCAACCCAGTGTTGCACCAAGCTCTTTGCAGCGCTCAACTTGGCGGTCGAGCAACCGCCGCCCTCGCAACAAGCCTCGCGCCAAGCCAACGAAGGACGCTCGCCTGTGCCGGCAGAGCTGTTCGTGGGCCCGCTTCTCGAGGCCTATCACGCCCTGGACGATGCGCTCGAAGCGATCGAGGGGCAGGTTTCGAACCTCGCTGAGCAAGCCGAGCTGCCTCCAATGCAGCTCGCAACCCGCCGTATCGCAGGATTGCGACAGGACCTGGCGGCCAGCGTCGAGCCTTCCGCTCAAAGTGTGGTGTGGCTGCAGCGAGCGGGCCACGGTCTGACGCTATCGGCCTCGCCGGTCGAAGTGGGTCCGATCATCCACGCGAAGCTCTTTGCGCAGGGCAACGCCACCATCCTGACCAGCGCCAGCCTGAGCACTTCGTCTGGTTTCGCGTTCATTCGCTCGCGCCTGGGGCTTGACCCGCAGCAACCGCTGATCGCACCCGTCGACGAGTTGATCGTGGCAGCAGCCCTCGATTTCCAGCGGCAGGCGCTGCTCTACACGCCAACCGATCTGCCTGATGTGACCGAACAGGGCTTCCTGGAACAGGCGGCAGAACGGATCGTTGCGCTCAAGCAGTTGACCCCAGGTGGTGCATTTGTGCTGTGCACTTCGACCCGCGTCATGCACGCCCTCGGACGACAGCTGACCAAGCGCTGGACTGAAACCACGCTGCTACAAGGCGAGGCCCCAAAAGCCGCGCTGCTGTCGCGTTTCAAGCGGCTTGCGAACGCAGTTCTCATCGCGACGATGAGCTTCTGGGAGGGCGTCGACGTGCCCGGCGATGCTTTGCGTCTCGTCATCATCGACCGCTTGCCGTTCGCCGTGCCAACCGATCCCATCGTCAGCGCTCGCTGCCGGGCCTTGAGCGAACAAGGCAAGTCTCCCTTCAAAGACTACAGCTTGCCGCAAGCCGCCATCACGTTGAAGCAGGGGTTTGGTCGTTTGCTGCGCAGCCGTAACGATCTAGGCGTGGTCGCCGTTCTCGATCGGCGTATCTGCACCCGCAGCTACGGCCGCAACTTGGTGGGTAGCCTCCCTGACGTGCGCCAGACGCGCGACATCGAGGATGTCGCATCGTTCTGGGACCAACGATTGAGTTGGTAGTGCTCCGTCACGAGCGAGAACCGAGCGCGCTACTGGGCAATCCGTTACTGGGCAATCCGCTACTGGGCAATCAGCGTGAACGGAACGTTGATCGTCGACGACCCGCTCGCCGAAGGGAAGCGCCATCCACGCACGCGGCTTGTCACGCATCCTGCTACGCCGGGGTGCTTCGAGCCACCGCTCGCGGATACATTTTGGACCGCCCCTGACGGCGCAACGCGAATGGTGACGTTCACCTTTGCGCTACCACTCGCGACAAACGCCAGACAACGTCTGGCCACGCTGCGCTGGTAGCGCGAGACCACCGCTTGGGCTTGCTCTTGGGTCAGTCCTTGGCCATTGGCCGCACCACCCGATGAGCTACCGTGGGTCGAAGGCCCTGTGGGACCGTCTTGGCAGAAGGGATCGGTCGGGTCGCAGGGCTTGCTCGGACCAGGAGTCTTGGTGTCGAGCGCAGCGACGCTTTCGACAGGCTTGGCGCCACTGCTGACCGAGGTCGTGGGCAGCGGACCACCTTTTGAGCTCGGCGGCGTCACGGTCACGGGGGCCAACACGACCGCCGTGCCGCTGCCTGCCGGTGGCGGGCCGGAGCCGCTCGCTCGCGCAACCGGTGCGGTACCTGGGCTGCCTGCAGCAGTGCCGCCTTGAATAGGGGGCGGGGTCGGGCTGAGCAGAACCCAAGCCGCAACACCACCAAAGCCAGCAGCCATGGCGACAAATGCGTAGGCCATGGGGTGAAGACCGCGGCGCCGTCGTCGACGATTTCGTCGAGCCCGTTTCGGGATGCCGGCAAGCTCTGCTAGCAGCTCCGAGTCGGGGGGCGGCTCGATCGATTCCGGGCCATCATCTTTGGCCGCCACCTTGTCAGGCTCGGATTCCTTCGCCGGCTCAGCAGGTGGCTTGGAGGGCTCGAGCGGATCAGAATGCGGTTCGGCAGGCTTGAGCGGCTCGGCAGGCTTGAGCAGCTCGGAAGGCTTGAGCGGCTCGGAAGGCGGCTCGGAGGGCTTGAGCGGCTCAGAAGGCGGCTCGGAGGGCTTGGGCGGCGCTGACGCCGGGGGCGGCGCGACGGGCGCTGCTGGCGGCGCCGACTCGGCCGCGGGCTCCGGTTTCGCCGGGGCAGGCTCCAGCGGCATCGCCACCGTTGCTTCGTCAACGATGGGCTCCTTGTCCTCGGCGGCATCCCTTGGATGGTCGAGCGGGCCGAAACCAGCCAGCGGGTCAGAGTCGACAGCAGGCTTGGCCGCCGCGATGGGCTCGGTCGCTTTGGCGGGGGCCGCGACCGGCTCCTCTTTTTTGACACGGGTCAGCGCAACCGGATCGGAAACTTGCGCGGGCGGGGCTTTTATCTCGGCAGCGGAAGGGGTGATCAAGAGCCCTTGCAACACCGGGAAGAGCTTCAAAGGCTTCCAATCGGTGAGCTCCTCTTTCCAGACCAGAGATTCGCCGTCGACTTTGCCCGCATCGATCTGCGACTTCAGGTAGGCCCGACTGATGGGACCAACCGGCTCGCCTTCGATGCCCACGTACCATTCGGGAGGATCCGCAGCCGCTTGCTCACGCTCAGCTTTGGCGCGTTGCTCCGCCTCGGCCTCCTCTTTCGCTTGCTCCTCAGCCTGCTTGCGGGCCGCATCCTTGAGCGCTTGGGCGGCTTCGAGGTCCTCCATCGAGGGGCGGTGCATGATGACCGTCGCCTCATCGGGTGGCTCCGAGGACACTGGCGCAGAATCGGGGGGAGCAGAGCTGCGCTGAGACGATGGCGGCCCTGCGGGGCGGCCCAACAATGGTCCTGGTCGCCCTACGGCCGGTCGCCCGACAGTTGGTCGCCCTGCTCCGAGCGGCGACGGTCTTTGCCCAGGCGTTGCCCGTGGTGGGCCCAAAGGTCTGGGCGGCTTGCCTGGCGTTCCGAGTCCTGCCGGGCGTGAAGGCCGGGCGCGCGGAGGACCAGGCGAAGATGCCCGCGGTGCGGCCGGGGGTGCTGGGCCCGGTTTGGAGGCCGGTTTGGGTGCGGGCGTGGCTGGCGTCGGCAGCGACGAGGTCCGGGCGCCTCCAGGGGTTTGGGAGAGCCGCTCCGGCACACGCGAGAGCCGCTCAGGAGGCTCTTTGCTGTGGCGCGGAGCTTCGGGCGCGCGTGACGATCGGGTCCCGGGCTCCACGTACATGGCCCTGACCCCACCTGCCGTCTTTTCCGCCCGAACCTGTATTAATGCCGCGCACTTGCGACACTTCATCCGTACGGTCTTGCCAGCGACCTTCTCATCGGCGATTTGGTACTTCGCCCCACAGCTCTGGCAGTTGAATCGCATTCGCTATGCGCCCTCAGGCGGAGGGGTGTGTGCGCAGGATCTCACGTTTATGTAAACAATGACAAAGTTAGTGTGAATTACAACCGGTGTGAACACCGCCAAGTAGACGATAATCCGTGATCTACAACAGCTGGCCTAGAGAACGGCCACGAGATGTCGCTTGATGGTCTGTCGGGTGGCCTCATCGGGAGACGCAGCGAGGCAGCGCTCCCACATTTCGATGGCTTTGTTTCGAAAGCCAGCGTTTTGATACAACACTGCGAGGTTCTTCAGCGCTGGAAAATAATCCGCGCGGATGTTCACAGCCGTCTCCAGCTCCTGAATCGCATCGTACAACTGCCCTTTTTTTCCGTAGAGCAAACCGAGGTGGAAGTGCACCTTGAACGCCAGAGGGTCCACTTGGATACCGGCGTGCATGTGCTCGATGGCCACGTCGATGTTGCCGGCCTTGTAGGCTTCCATGCCTGCCGTCAGGTGAGGCTCGGCCTCATTGGACGTAGCCTCGGCGGCGCGGGGCGACGAAGCGCTCATCACCTCCTCGACGAGCTCCACGATTTCCCTGATGCGGAACGGCTTCTCGAGAAATGCGTTCACTTTGTAGTTGTTCTTGATGTCTTCTGCGAAACGCCAACCGCGGTAAATGGCCGAAACCATGACGATCGGGATGTGTTGGTAGCGATCACTGTTCTTCAACTGTTTCGCTACCTCAAATCCGTGAACCATCGGCAACATTGCGTCCAGGATGAGCACATCTGGGTCGTTGTCGCGAACGCTCTGCAAGGCCAGATCGCCGCGATCGGCTTCGATTACGCGGTAGCCCCGATCGGCGAAGATCCGGGCAACCATGTTGCGCACGTCGACCTCGTCGTCCACCACCAGCATGGTGCGCTCGCCGGAGCTTCGGGGCACCGTCTCTGGGCCGGCTACTGGCGGCGAAGATTGCTCGAAGCTGGGCTCCGACAAATAGTCCTGAGAAGCCGCCGCTGCCATCGCGTCGTCGACAATCACCGCCGAGCGCCGAGGCTGAGCCTCGCCGGTGCTCGGCTGCATGCTCTCTTCGGACAGTTGCGAGGCGCGTGGGATGGCGACCTGCTGTTGCGCGACCTCAGCCTCCGTTCGAAGAGGAGGCGGTATGACGCTCACGCCTGCTTTCGCCAGCGTGTCCGGCGGACAGCTCGGACCGACAAAATGACGGCGACCGGCGCTTTTTAGTTGGTAAGCCTCGGCCACCACGCGACGAAGCGTCGCTTTTAAGGCGATATACGGAAACACCGACTTTCCGCTCATCAGCTCGAGCTCGGCGACCACCCGTCGGTCGGCAGGATTAGCCATCGCCACGAACATCCGCTCGCCTTTGACCAAAACCGGCAGCAAATGGTGGGCTTGAGCGTGCTCGAGCGGCACGAAATCGAGGTCAGCCAAGCGGATGCAAATCTGGTTGAGATCGATGCCGGGGCATCCAGCTTGCTCGCTCAGCGCCTTCAGCGCTTCGGTCTCGCGGATGATCCCCTCTTGGGTGAGGCGCGAAACCAGTGGGGTATTGCTCGTGGACTTCTGCCCTTTCTTGAGCGCAGCTTCGAGCTCCCGGGCCGAGACAGCCTTCTGTTGCAGCAGGATGCTGCCAATCTGTTTCTTCGTACCTCCGGACATACCACAAGGCCTGCAAACCTACGCTTACGCTAGATTGAAGGGCGAGTCACGCTCGCCGCATTTGCTGGAGCCTGGATGCCCGAAACGTAGCGAAGCTGCCATCGATGATCGCCTGTCTCATTTCGGCCATCAGCTCACCGTAGACAAAGAGGTTGTGAGCGCTCAACAGGCGAAATACCAGCAGCTCACGTTGCATGAACAGGTGCCGCAAATATGCACGTGAATAGCCACCGCTGCAGGTCATGCAGCCGCAACCAGGCTCGAGCACCGAGCCGTCTTGTTTGAAACGCGCGTGTTTGATCACCAAGCGCCCATGTCGAGTGAAGACCTGGCCGTTTCGAGCATTTCGCGTTGGCAAGACGCAGTCGAACATGTCCACGCCGTGGCTCACCGCGTGGATCAGGTCGGTTGGGGTGCCCACACCCATGAGATAGCGCGGCCGCGCTGGGTCGAGCTGTGGCGCAACCTCGGCGAGCACCTCATGCATCTTTTCGATGGGCTCGCCCACAGAAAAGCCGCCCAGGGCAATGCCTTCGAAAGGCAGCGCCGCGATTTCCTCTGCATGCGCGATCCTCAGCTTCGGATCCGTACCACCCTGCACGATGCCGAACACGGCCTGATGGAGCGCTTCGCCACGCTCGCGAGCCTGCTGTTGCGCACGCAGACACCGTTGCGCCCATGCGG
The DNA here is from genome assembly GCA_964599485.1 of uncultured Polyangiaceae bacterium. Classification (GTDB taxonomy): domain Bacteria; phylum Myxococcota_A; class Polyangia; order Polyangiales; family Polyangiaceae; genus JAPYTK01. The sequence goes on along the minus strand of CAZRGL010000123.1, from coordinate 4,881 downwards.
TCGTCAGTCGACAAGCGGCTTCGACGACGGGCTGCGATTCCGCAGCAGGCGGACAAACATCGAGCTGCATGGCGATGTCCGCGCCCAGCTGGCGTTGGACCTGCATCGCAGTCTCTGGCGAAAGCACGCAACGGGCTCCGTCAATATGGGATCTGAAGACGAACCCGTCATCGTCTTGCTTGCAATTGGAGGCCAACGAGTAGGCCTGAAACCCGCCCGAATCCGTGAGCATCGCGTGTGGCCATCTGGAAAACTCATGGAGCCCACCAAGAGCGGCAACAACCTCTGGTCCGGGGCGCAACCACAGGTGGTACGTGTTGCCCAGGACGATTCGCGCTCCTGTGTCGCTTACCTCTTGCGGACTGAGTGCTTTGACGCTCCCCTGCGTGCCAACGGGCATGAACGTAGGCGTGCTCACCTCGCCATGAGTGGTCGTCAGCACACCCGCACGAGCGTGTCCGTCACGGGCAACCACACGCAATCGGACAGCGGGCGTTGCGTTCATGATCGGTCCGCCATGACGGAGGGCAAGTACATCGCATCACCGTAGGAGTAGAAACGGTAGCGCGCTTCGATCGCAGCGCGGTAGGCAGCCTGCACCCGCCCAGCCCCCCCGAAGGCATAGACCAACGCGAGCAGCGTCGATCTCGGCAAGTGGAAATTGGTGATCAAGCCGTCGACGACCTTGAAGCGAAAACCTGGCTGGATCAAGAGGTCGGTTTGCCCCTCGATAGCTTCGAGTCGCCCACTCGGGGACGCGATGCAGGCTGACTCGAGCGCCCGCACGACGGTCGTTCCAACAGCGACGACCCGGCCGCCTCGACGGCGCGCGCGGCCGATAGCCTCGGCCGTCGCAGCCGGAACCAAGTAGCGCTCGGTGTGCATCGGATGGTCATCCAAATCCTCCTGGCTGACGGGCCGGAACGTACCTGGCCCGACGTGCAAAGTGATTGTTGCAAGATCGATCTGGCGAGACGCGAGACGCGACAGAAGCGCATCGTTGAAATGGAGTCCTGCCGTCGGCGCAGCAACCGCACCCATCACCCGCGCAAATACGGTCTGGTACCGCTCGCTGTCACCTGGCTCAGCTTCGCGCTTCAAATAGGGCGGAAGCGGCATGTGTCCCAGCCGGTGGACCAGCGCCGCTACATCACCGCTTTGTGGGCTGAGCGGGTACAGGCGCAATCGCACGAGACCGTGCTCGTCAGCGCCGCGAAGGACGCGAGCGCGTAGCGCGTCAACCACCACGGTCGAATCGACCCGCAACGGCCGCGAGGAGCGGGCCATGGCCGACCAAACCTCAGCCGGGTCATCGTGGCTGGCGGCCTCTAGCCGCTCGACCAGCAGCAGCTCTACGCTTCCACCGCTACCTTCTTTGGTCCCGAACAGCCGTGCTGGCATCACGCGCGTGTCATTGGCTACCAAGAGGGTCCCCGGCTCGATCCGCCGTGCCAGATCACGAAAATGCGTGTGCTCCAGCCCATCGTCACCAAGCACCAGCAAGCGTGAATCATCGCGCTGGGCAGCCGGGTGTCGCGCAATGAGATGTTCCGGTAGGGAGTAGTCGAGCTCTGCTGCGCGCACGTTTACGCTCCGCCTCCAACCTACGGCTGCGCTTGGGCAGCCTGCGGAAGGGGTTCTAGACCTTTGGCACCGCAGCCCAACACGGCCTCAGCGCGGCGGAGCTGCACGACGGGAAGCTCAGTCATCGGACCAGTCTGTGATCGCCAAGCGGGTCATCTTTCGCCACAAAGTCGTCGGACTGATGGCCAAGATCTCGGCAGCTTTGTCGCGGCTTCCGTCGCTGGCCCGTAGCGCCCCCATGATGGCCTTGCGCTCGGTCGTCTCGACCAGCTCAGCCAGGGTTTGCTGGCCACTCAAACCAGACGAGGGTTGCGCGTCCGAAACCGTGACGTCTGCGGCCGTGATCTCCTCGCCAGCCGACAGCGCGACGGCTTGCTCGATGAGGTTCTCGAGCTCGCGAACATTGCCAGGGAAATCCTGACTCGCCAGTGCCTCGAGGACACCATCCCGGGCCTGCACGTTCTTGTGGTAGCGCCGGTTGTACTTGTCCAAGAAGTGCGCCAGCAGCAGCGGGACATCTTCTTTCCGCTCGCGCAGCGGGGGCAACACGAAGCAGGCAACGTTGAGCCGATAATATAGATCCTCGCGAAACTCCTTGGCACGCACCGCCTCACGAAGCTCGCGGTTGGTGGCAGCGATGATGCGACAATCGACCGTGAAGGGGGTGTTCTCACCAACACGACGAACTTCGTGCGCCTCAATCAGGCGCAGCAGCTTTGCTTGAAACTGCATCGAGGTCTCTGCGATCTCGTCGAAGAAGAACGTCCCTCGGTTGGCCTCCTCGAACAACCCCTTACGAGCACTGACGGCGCCGGTGAACGCCCCGCGGGCGTGCCCAAACAGCTCGCTCTCCTGCAAGGTCTCGGTGATTGCGGCGCAGTTGACCGGAACAAACGGCGCATCGGCCCGTTTGCTGTTGACGTGAATGGCCTTGGCCACCAGCTCTTTGCCCGTCCCGCTCTCGCCCGTGATCAACACCGTCGCGTCGGTCGGGGCAACACGCACGATACGTCCTAGCATCGCCCGTATCGCTTCGGACCGACCGATGATGTTCTCGAACTTGTACTTCTCCTTGAATTCGCGCGCCAACAAGCGCACCTGCCCGGTCAGCCGACGCTTGGCGAGCGCCCGGTCCACTTTCATGAGCAGCTCTTGCTCGGTGAAGGGCTTCTGGATGTAGTCGTGCGCGCCCAGACGCATGGCCTCCACCGCGCTCTCGACTGTGCCATAGGCCGTCATGACGATTACCTCGGTGATCGCCAGGCCCTTCTTGACGGCCCGAAGAACGTCGATGCCGCTATGCGAGCCCATTCGCAGATCGGTGATGACCAGGTCATAGGCCCCGTTGGCGCCGCGCTCCGCCCCTTGCTCGCCGTCGGCGGCTTCGTCTACGTGATAGCCAGCGCTACGCAGCATGATCGCTAGCGTGGTGCGCATGTTGCGTTGATCGTCGACGACGAGAATCTTCTCTGCCACGCGCTAACTTCCCACGAGGATGATTGCCTAGGCAAACCTGACGGTAGCCGACAGCCGCGTCAAGCCTTCAACCTCTTGGGGGCTTCTTCCTTCTCTAGTAGATCTACGTCTTGGGCCTCGAGCTCACCTTGAAGCGCCTTGCTCAAAGCGATTCGCAAACGCTTGTTGGCACAGCCGCTCGCCGCCGATTGTGCTCGCTCGCGCTGCGATTCGACCCCCGCCCGCTGCAGCACCATCGCCGCCGCCAGCCGCCGTTCGGATGATTCTGATGCATCGTCGACCACATCCGCCAAGGAAGCGATGTCGATACGACGCCCCCGGTACGCGCTGCCGGGCTCCAACAACTTGTCGAGCTCTTCGCGCCAAGCGCTCAACGATCGCCCCCTTCGGTCGAGAAGCTGTCTATCGAGCGGCTCGCCGGTCGACCGCTGGTTGAAGGCAGCAAGACTCTGAAGGAGCCGTTGCTCGACCGCCCGAAGTATGCCCCGCGGCTCCCGATCCGCGAAGCTCCCCACCTTCAGCGCGAGCGACTTGCCAGCGTGAGCCACGCTCAGCCAATCGCCCATATGTTTGATGTTCGTCACCTGATCAAAAGGATAGAAGGTCTCGCGGCCGAGGTGGCGTATCGCAAAGCCATCGGTACCGATGGCTATTTTGCGGGGGACGACGTAGCGCGCATACACAACGGTCAGCACCGTCAAAAAAAGCAAAAAGAGACAGGCACCCACTGCAACGAGGCTCTCGAATTCCCAGCCGAGAATCAGGATGATGATCGTCACGAACGTGGCGATGGTCAGCAAATATGGGATGCCCAAATGAAAGAGCGCGCCGCGACCTTCGGTCAAAGCCCGGCTTGCTATGGGCATTCTTACGAACTGTTGTCCCGCATCGATGCCCAGAGCCCGCAGCAAGAGTCGACCTTCGTCTTCGTCGTCCACGCGCACGAGCAAGCGGCGACCAAAACTGAGCCGGATAACACAAACTTCGTGGTCCGCCGCAGGCTCGAGCCAACCATCGACGACCGCTGCTCGCGGCAAACGAGCTGAGCGATCGCTACTCAAGTAGGGGTCGATGACGATCGCCTCGTCGGTAATCGTGACGCTGGCCGCAACTGCTCCTCGCAGCTGCTGGCGCGTCCGCTCGAGATAAGCTGACAAGCGCAGCACGGCATAGACGAGCAAACCCCAGATGGGCGCGCACGAGCAAAAAGTGGGCAGGCCCACCACCGCGAGCAAGGTGTACATCACGATGTTGCGCAGGATGCTCCCGCGCACCCGCACCCCGCCCGATTCGAAGCGCTGGCCTTTGGTCAGCGCCAAGGCTCCTTCCTCAGCAGCAGCCTCAGCAGCACGCTTTACGCTAGCGCCGTCACCTTCACCGGCACCATCTGTCATCAGTTGTTCAGCTCAGCGTCAGACGCTCAAACCGCCATCCACGTCGATGGTGCGACCGTTGAAGTAGTCGCACTCGATGACGAACTTCACAGCCAACCAAATATCCTCGGGTTGACCGATGCGGCCGACTGGGATTCGCGAAACCAAGGCCTCTCGCGCTTTTTGGTGCATGCCGTCGGTCATGGGTGTCTCGACCATGCCGGGGGCAATCGCTCCCATACGAATGCCGAAACGTGCGAACTCGAGCGCCCAGGTCTTGGTGTTGGCTGCGAGCGCAGCTTTGGCAGCGCTGTAGTTGGACTGGCCCCGATTGCCGTGTCGAGCGATGGAGCTCATGTTGACGACGACACCTGTCGAATCGTGCTCGATCATCTTGGCCACGCTGTCGCGCACCATGAAAGTCGCCCCGGTGAGGTTGACGTCGATG
>CAZRGL010000122.1:0-21422 GCA_964599485.1 uncultured Polyangiaceae bacterium | reverse complement strand
GTTACAAGCCTCGTGGCCAGCGCTGGTTACATCTCGAGATGGCGAAGATGGCCGGCGGCTTCGGCGGGACAATCCCCTGCAAGGAGATCTCGACGATAACCGGTGAGCTGCAGCTGTACCTCATCTTCAAGGACCAGCAAGGTGACCCCATCGCCACAGCGGGAACGCTCAGCGATCCTTTGGAGGTGACCATCAAGAACAACATCGACGAGGAGCTGCCGTCCTTTCCGGGCCAGAAACCACCCAAGAAATGCGCTGAGATTTGTCCGCCGGAGTTTCCCGGCTGCGAGGTTCCCGAGGGCGGCAGCTGTGGCGAAAGCAAACAGTGTGACGAAGGGCTCTATTGCGTCGAAGGTATTTGTAGTGACGGCACGAGTGGTGATGGCAACAAGAGCAGCGCGAAGCTCAAGAAGAACATCGTCTCGCTCGGTTTGCAGCTCGACGTACTGAAGATCGACGGCGCTAAAGGAGCTTGTGGGAGCGTCGACAAGGGTAGCGACGGCGTCTACAACCAGGGACTGCCCGACAGCTCAGACGACAAGTTCAAGCAGATTCACGACAACTACTTTTGCTTCGCGGGTGACGGCGAGTACTTGGGCAAGCCAGCTGACGACAAGTTCAATGAGGTGCTGGGCGGAGGCGCGCTAGCGAGCGTACGATTGTTAGCGGGCTATGACCGTATGCTTTGGAAGGGGCTCGGTGTGGGTGTGCGTTTCGGCGTTGCCTTCATGGGCTCGCCGAGCATCGGCGACGCTGAGGACCGCTACCTGAGCTGCAGGAGCGCCAACGGGAAATCACAGTGCCGCGCGCCGGTGGCCGGCGACTTCATGCCCATCCATGCTGAAGTGCGCGCCAGCTACTATCCCATCGACTCAATCGTCGAGCGCGCCCACGCCGCCGGCCAATTCTACCTTCCTCGACCCTATGTCTTCCTCGGCGGGGGTCTGGCACAGGTCAATGCTGGCGTGACCATTTCGGTATGCGATACGGTCGACAGCAGCGGCAGTCCACTGTTCAACGCTGCCACCAAGCGCTGTCCGGCCAACACCAAGAAGCGCGAGTCCATCGACGCCTATCAAATCACTGGACTGAATTTCGTCGATGTGGGTCTCGGGGGGATATTCCCATTGCACGAGCATGTGGGCGTAAACGTCGAGCTCAAGATGATGTTCATGGTTCCGACCTTCGGCTTCGTCTTCGCCCCGAACATCGCGCCGGTGTTCATGTTCTAGTTGGGCTAGATCGCCCCGTCAGATCTGCGCGAGACGTGGCGACTACATCCCACCGCCGCCCGCGCGCCCGAAGCGGTTACTCATCGTGTAGCTGATCTTGCCCAAGTGCTTGGCGGCCAGACCAGTCCCGTTGCCCTGCTTGTAGCTAATTGGCCCATTCAGACTGACATCGACCACCCAACAGGTGTCCTTGCGCACGCCCAGCGTGCCGGCCAAGCGTGCCCCGAGCTCGCTGCTGTTCGCTTGGAAGGTCAGCGTGACGGCCATGTCGAAACGGACGACCTCCAGCCCGTCGACCTTGCCGAGGTTGCGCACGGTCAGGTTTGCTGCCGCTACGGTAAAATCGACGTCGTCGCCTCCGTTCGTCAGCAATGCCTTGGCCTGGCCCGGTGTCAACATGATGGCTTGGCCTGCGGCCAATGGCTTGCCGGCAATCAGCGGGGCGAGCTTGTTGGGCTCGAAAACCTCCTGTAGCTCCTCTGTGATGGGCTCGATCTCCTCTGCGCTTGCGGCGGCCCCGCCAACCCGTTTCACGTGCAGCCTATTGGGTTGCAGCGGCGCCCCAACCAAGTAGCTCTTTCCAGTGACGGGTGAGTGGTGAACATTCTTGCTGCCCGGCGTGAGCGTCTCTTCTTGGTAGTGCTCGTGAAACAGAACGCGAATGCCCGTCACGCGCTGGGCGTTGGCTGCCAGTACTGAAATCGTGCGGCGCGAGCGCAACACTTGCGTGAACTTTGCGGCGGGGCCCTGCAGTTGGGTATTTCCGGACACGTCGCTGACCACAGTGGTGCCGGGCGATAGCACCTGTGATCGGATGTGCAGCCCACCTGGTGGCGCTGTCGTGTTGCCAGCAGTTGGCCCCTCGGTGGTCTCGGATGCTTTTTGCACCACCATCACCACCGCCACGATCACCAGCGCCAGCACGCCGAGCCCGAGCGATCCGCCCAGCCACCACATCGTACGGTTGGGCTGCTGTGGCGTCGCCTGCATGGGCCCGCGCATCGCGCCAGCCGCAGTGTAGGCCCCCGCCATGTCGGTAGGCTGATGCGGGCCCGGTGTCATCGCGTGCACGGGCGCGGCGCCTTGTTGATGTGGATAGCCCATTGGCATTGGCTCGGCCGCTGCGCCGCTTTGCCCCTCGAGCCACGCGTCGGTTGGCATCGGGGCTTGGCCGTCGTCGAGCGCGCCATCAGAAAGAACAGTCGGCGATACGCCCAGGTCAGCCGGTGGCGCCGCGGCAACAGCGCCTGTCAGCTCGATGCCTGCAGCCCGGGCTGCTTGCTCGAGCGCCTCCACGGCTGCCCCTACCGTCTGCGGTCGCAGGTCCGGGTCCTTCTCGAGCATTTGCTGCACGGGTGGGTCGAGTGGTGCAGGCAAGGCATGGTTGGTGCTCGACATGGATGGCGCGGGCGTCGACATGTGATTCATCATGAGATCCATCAGGTTCTCATCGGCGAACGGTGGCCGTCCGGTGAGCATCTCGTGCACCAGAATGCCAAATGCGTAGATGTCCGTGCGGTGGTCGACCTCTCTGCCGCGGCACTGTTCGGGCGACATGTACATGGGCGTGCCGAGTGGCGTGCCGGTGGCTGTCTTGTGAGCGCTGGGTCCGTCGCCGATCAGCTTGGCGATCCCAAAGTCGAGCAGCTTCGGGTAGCAATCGCCGTCTTCATCGAAGCTCAAGAACAGGTTGTCTGGCTTCAGGTCACGGTGTGCGATGCCGGCGGCGTGGGCTGCGTCGAGCGCGCGCGCCAGTTTGCGCAGAACGGGCACAGCGGCTGCGACGGTCATTGGTCCGTTGCGCAGCAAATGGGCCCGTACCGTCTCGCCCTTGAGCAGCTCCATGACGAAGTACTGGCGCCCGTCGGGCAGCGCGCCGAAGGCGAAGATGTCGACGATGTTGCGATGCTGGATCTGGTTGACCGCGCGCGCCTCGGAGACGAAACGCGACACCCACTCCGGCTTGGACGAGAACTGCCAATCGAGAACTTTGATCGCGGCCCGCTTGCCGATCACGGGGTGCGTTGCGGCGTAGACCTTGCCGAAAGCGCCCTCGCCAATCAGCTGATCGACGCGGTACTCGCTGACCATCGTGCCGGGCTGAAGGTTGTCCTCGACCATACGGGCTCACCAATCTCGGCTGCGCTCACCAATCGTAGTCGTAGTCGATTGTCAGCGGCGCGTGGTCAGAGAAGCGCCGGTTCTTGTAGATGTGAGCCTCACGGACGTACGGTTCGAGGTCGGGCGTGCACACTTGATAGTCCAAGCGCCAGCCCACGTTCTTTGCCCAAGCACGTCCGCGATTTGACCACCAGGTGTATTGCTTCGGTCGGGGGTCGACGACCCGAAACGCGTCCACCCAGCCCTCTTGCTGATAGAGCCGGTCCATCCAGCGGCGCTCCTCGGGCAGAAAACCCGAGTGCTTCTGGTTGCCGCGCCAGTTCTCCAAGTCGATCCTCTTGTGGGCGATGTTCAAGTCACCGCAGACGATGCAGCTCTGCCCGCTGGCCTTCAGCTCGCGCAAATGCTGGCGAAACCGACCCAGGGCGCGCATCTTGAAGGCTTGGCGATCTTCACGATGGCTTCCCGATGGCACGTACACGGATACGACGCTCAGTTTGCCGAAGCGGACACGAAGATACCGGCCTTCGACATCGAAAGGCCGGTAGCCCATCGAGGTCGTTACTTCGTCGGGCTGACGCCGCGACAAGACAGCCACCCCGCTATAACCCTTCCTCTTGGCGTCGACGACGTGCTTGTGCCAGCTGCGCAAGCGGGTCAGCTCCGGGGGATACTGCTCGGCTTGAGCGCGCATCTCTTGAAAGCACACGACATCGGCGTGTTGCCGTCGCAACCAGCGAAACACACCCTTGGAGGTTGCCGAGCGGATGCCGTTGAGGTTGAGGGTGACTACGCGCATCGGTGGCGAGTGTAGCCTGGGCGATGATTGCCGGCGATCCATGTCTGGCCCGGTGAGTGACGGATAACCCCCGCCCCGACCGCAGAATCCATCCACGAAATCGATGTAGGGGAGTGGTTTATCCGGGTTTATCCGGGTTTATCCGGTTTATCCCCTCCCGCAACGGCCGCATTTTGCGTAGTTACGGGCAGGCATAAAGCCCGCCCCTACGGCGAGTCTGCGTTTTGAGACAGCCTCTTTATCCCCTCCCGGGACGGCCACATTTCGGAAGGTTGCGGGAGGGGATAAACCGCCCGAGACTCCCCTACGGCGAAGCTAGGCCTCTTTATCCCCTCCCGAAACTCTAGAAATCATGCAAGCACGGGAACACGTCCTGTGCAGCGGGTGCTGAGCAGCATTCCTGCGTCGAAAACGGGGACAGAACCTGCGCTCGGCCCGTAACAAAGGGAGAGAGCTTTTGGCATTTTCGTCAGGAAAGGAAACACGCCGGCACACCAGCTGAGATGAAATGACCGAACGTGCCTTTCTTCGATCGTCACCAATCACCCTATTGACCTGCTTGCTCGTGGCAGGGTGTGCGAGCCGCACGACCCCCGCTGTTCAGAGCCCGCGATTTCGCGCCAAGACGTTTTGCGCGGCCGGCAGTTACGCGCCACCACCCAGCCCGAGCGCTTCGGGGCAGAACAACGGCAATTGGCAGCCCTGGCTTGCGGCCCTTCCTCCGCTACCCAACTTGTTGCCTGCCTTGTTGCCTGCCTTGTTGCCCACCTTCAATGGGAGCGGCGGCGTGCCAGCCATCCCCGTTTTGATCCCCATCCCTCTTCTTGGGGTGCCACATGAGTCACCGCTCCGGTTCGTCCCGCCGTCATCGGGAGGTCGCGTCGTGACCGTGATGGCAAACACCTATTGGACGAACACCGGGATCGAGCTGCGCAGAGGTGAGCGCGTGAGCGTTTGCGCTTTCGGTCGCTGGACCATTGACCGAGCGGGTCCTCATCACGGTCCTGAGGGCCAAAGCGTGAAGCTGGGCAGCTGCGCGTTTGGCTCCCTCGTTGCCAGTATCGGGTTGTCGTACAAGGGGCCCACCCATTGTATTGGTCGCGCGGGTCAGCTCGTTGCAGAGCGTGACGGCATTCTGTTCATCGGGCAGAACGACGGCATCCTCGAAGACAATCTGGGTTCCGTGGTTGCCACCATCGAAGGCGGGGGGCGCCCTTCGGTTTCAACGAGTTGCGGTTCTGCTCGGATGTTACATCCAGCGCGACTAGCGCAGTCGTCCTGGGCTGAGCTTGGAGGCCGCTACGTGTCGCTGGTGCTGCCCACAGCCCAAGTCATTGCTCGGCAAGCACAGGCTGATGCAGCCATCGCCGCCCTCGACACTTGGTACGACAGCCACCGCAGCCTCGCAGGTGCCGTGCCCTACGGCGGTCAACCCATTCGTTTCGTTCCGGATCCGAGGATTGGGGAGGTGGACGCGTGGATGCTGTCGGGAAACCCGGTGCGGGTCGATCCAAAGGCCAGTGCAGAGTTTCTGCAAGTGCATGAGAGACGCAAAACCGAATTTGGCCCCGCGTGGGGTATTGCGCACGAAATGGGACACAACTTCTCCGTGATCAATGGTGGGCGCTTCCTCATCGGGCCAGGTCCTGGAGAAGCGTGGGCGAATGTATTCACGCTATACAGCTTGCGACGTTATGGTCATCCCGAGGGCGCCAAGAGCATGTCGCAAATTTGCGAGCAGGCGCGGGCGTATCTCAGCCAAGCCAAGCCATACAGCGTGTTTCGCAGTGACCCCGATGTTCCCTTGTGTATGCTCATGGAGCTGCGGCAGCAGTATGGCTGGTCGATGTTCCAGCGTTTCTTCCACGCCTACAACAGGTCAGACCAGAACCTCGCTCCACCGTCGAGCGCACCCGATGCGACGCGCTGGACTTGGGTTCGCGACGTGCTGAGCCGAGCAGCAGGTGCTGACATAACGCCGCTGTTGCGCAAGTACCGTGTCCCTCTGAACGGCTAGCTCAGCTTCTGCCACCTCGAACGCGATCTCGATATGCAGCGAAAAGCGAGCTCAGGACTCTAGCTGGGCTCGCTCGCAGCCTTCACGCCGACGATCAAGAGGGTGGCGCAGCCGGCCACGGTCAGCCATAGACCGAAGAACGTGGTCGTGTAGAGCACTCGGATGACTTCGACTACCGACCACAGAAGGAAGGCGCCGCCTACGTACATCGCGACGTTGCCGCCCTTCTTCGGGTCCTTGATGGCTAACAAGGCCGAGACCACCGCGCCGACTGGAAGCAAGTAGATGAGCAGGTAATGCAGCCCGTGCCGCTTGGCGAGATTGGCGATCTGCCAGCCGCTGACGGACAGTGACCCGCCATGGCCGCGGAAGCCAAGCCAGCCAAAAAAGAAGCCCACCACCACCAAAGCGGCACCGATCAAAATTCCCACAGTCGAGCGTTTCACGCGTAAGCATACGCGCGATCACTGTCGAGTCTTCCCAGCAATCGAGACGTTTTCGCGGGTCGCACTGGGGAGGGTCGAAAAGTGACGGCAACTTTCTTGGCTCGTGCTGACCGAGCGGAAAATCTAGGGCTCGTCTCCTGCGTCCGGCGTGTTGGGTTTCCCGAGCTGGGCGGCGACGAGTGCGATTTGGCGGTAGAGGGCTCGCCGCATGGCGGGGCTGACGTTGTGGCCGACCGCGGGGTATTCGTGTAGCTCGACCTTCATCCCCAGTTTGCGCAAGGTGGCTACCGAGGCGCGGGTTGGGGCAATGGGAAGAACCGTGTCGGCGTCTCCGTGCAGCGCTACGATCGGCACGGCGTTCGCCGGTGCTTTGCTGGGCCACATGGTATCGGGTAGCCAACCTGCCAACGGCAATGCCGCACTGATGTGCTGGGGGTGCTCGACGCCGAGGGCGAAGGAGAGCATGCCTCCCTGCGAGAAACCGGTGACCAGCGGGCGACCCACCGTGGGGTAGCGTTTCGTGAGCACCTCGATCATCTTGGCGAGCTTGCCGGCGGCATGGCGCACGCCTTTGGCGAGGCGTACCTTGTCCATCTCGCGGACGCGTATGGGAAACCACGAGAAGCCTCGCGAGTAGCGGTCGAGCCCGCGGGCCAGGATGACACGGGCGGGCAGCTTCAAGCCGCGAAACAGGTTTTGAAACTGCTGCGGACGATCGCCTAGGCCGTGAATAGCGACCAGCATGACGAGCTCTTGGCTGGGTATGGCGCCGCCGGTGTACAGCTCGAGGTAGCTAACGCCGCCGGCCTCGAGCGGCTTTTTGTGTGGCGCGCTCGTGCTGGCTGCGCTGGTTGGCTGAGGAGCGCGTCGCTGCGCAGGCCTCGACTCACAGCCGAGCTGGTGGCCGGCGGTGAGCAGGAGCAAACAGAGCAAGAGCGCGCGGCTGGCGAGATTCATCGGGGACGGCGTCGGTTGCGGTTGCGGCGCTTTTTGTTGGAACGCGCTGGGGCGGCTGTAGCGAGGGCGTTGTAGCGCATGCTCTGGATGCGCCAATCATTGGGCCGTAGCAGCTTTGGATTGATGTGGCCGATGGGTGCTCTCTTGGCGGTCAGCTCGGTGAAGGCGTAGCGGGTGCCGCGATTGGTGAAGGTGGTGCCGGCGGCAGGTATGGCCACGCCGAGCATGGTGTGCTTGTGGGCGTTCGAAGAAACCAGCACGCTGCGAATGCCGAGCCTGCCGAGCAGCATGTGTGCCAGCAAAGACTTGGAGTCGCAGTCGCCCCACTTGTGCTGCACCACCAGCGCTGGCGGCTTGACACCGAAGGGCTCGTTGTTCGGGATTTTATAGTGGATCTCTTGTACGAATCCGACGATCAGCTGCGCGGCCTGCAAGCTGTTGAGCTTGGCTTTGGTGCTGCGTGCGAGGAAGGTCTTGGCGAGCGGTGCGATGCTCTTGCGACCCTGGCGGGCAAGCTCGTCGTACACACAATGCAGCCCACTGAGGCAGCGGCGGGGCGGTCGCCAGTGGAAGCGGTTCTTGTCGATCTTGCGGTGACCGACGCGCCGCGCGTAGTTGTGAAACGCGTTGAGCACGGCAGAGGCCTGAGCCTTGGCGAGCTTGTAACCGACCTGATAGCGCGACGGTTTGAGTCGCGGGGAGTGCCAACTGACCCGCACCGCTTTTGCGGTGTTGCCGCGAGGGTGCTCGGCCGTCCCGAGATTGACTGTGGCAGGCGTCTCGACTTTTCCGCGCGCTTCGCGCTTGCGCGGCGCGGCACTCTCAGACTCAGTTTCGAAGTCGAAGTCGAAGTCGAAGTCGAAATCGAGCCCGCAACAGCAGCCCGTCACCAACATCGTCAGCGTCAGTGCTGCGGCGACAATGATGCTGGCGCGCGGGCGGCTCATCCTGTTGCCAGCACCTGGTCGCGCTGAAGCGTCGGCAAGGGCAACAAGCCGTCGAGTGCCATCTGCAACCCGGGCGCAGCCATCAAGGCGAGGACCACCATCACCGCCGCAAGGACCACTGCTGGCGCCGTGTTGCCTTTGCGGATTTCCTCCATCTCGTCGACGTCCCGGGTGAGCTTCGTGAACACGTAGGTTCCGAGCGCGAGCACACAAGCGCTGACGACAATCGAAAGGCCGAGGTGCGCCATCGCGTAGGTGCCGAAGCGACGCAGCGCAATGAGCGACAGATCCCGGCCGCGGTACATCAGATCCATCGCGTTGAACGTGGCCGAGACCGAGTGCTGAAAGAGAATACCCAGCGCGACCAAGCTGCCGGCGGTCAGCACGCCAACGGCGACGTTACCTTGCCGCGTTTCAGAATCGGTCGATCCAGAGCCGAGCATGCGGTGCAGCGCGCGTGATGCGATGAACACGCCTACCGCAGCAACCAAAACGCCAAACGCCGCCTTGGCGAGTCCCATCAAGAGCAGAGCAATGTTCATCTCGATTCGTACACTTTCATGCTGGGCAGCTCGAGCGTCGTCAGAAAACCTCCCTTGCCGCAGCCGGTGTCCAAGCCGACCGTGCAGGGGCCAGCCCACATATCGGTCGGGTCCTCAGGGGTATAGGACGATAGCTCTTCGGGGAGCGTTTCCGTTACGGTGTGGCCGAAAACGACGCGCTTGCCGCGGTAGTTGCGGAAGAAGTCCTGATCGCGGTGCCACAACAAGGCTGCTTTCTGCTTCGTCTCCGAGGGGTGCAAGAAGCCACCCTCGCCGTCGCTGGCGAGACCAGCGTGCACATAGATCGCGTGCTCGTCTTCGTAGTAGTAGGGCAGCGAGCGGATCCACTCGACCACATCGAGTGGAAAGAAGGAGCCGCTGAGCAACACCCTCTTCATCGCGTCGACGAAGGGTCTGGTCACCTTGCCGAGGTAAGATTCCATCGACTCGCGACAGCCGTGCTTCGGCGGCAAGGCAAACTGCGGCCAACCGTGCTCGATGATGCGCAGCCAAGCATCTTCGTGGTTGCCGCGAAGCATGACGACTTTTGCAGGGGTGCGCTGGGGCAAGCTGCGCAAGTGCTCAATCAGTTGTGCTACGCATGCGCCGCGGTTCAGGTAGTCGCCCAGAAAGACGAGCGTGTCGCCTTCGTCCAGCTCTGGCCATAGACGCTGGATCCGAAGAAGCGCGTCGAGGTCGCCGTGAATGTCGCCGGTCGCAAGCGTGCGCCCCGCCATGGGCCTAGGTTCACCTCGACGCGAGCATGGCGCAAGCTTTCAAGGGGCCTTTCCTCAGGCTGGCGGTGGTTGGGTGCACCTGGGTAAATGTGGGACATCGTAGGACACTTGGAGTGTCATGCTATTGAGCTGAGACGCCCACAAGCGCTACCATCGTAAATGGGGGTTCTGTCCCCTCTTAGATACGTGGGCACATCGAAGCGAAAGACGCTCTCGGCGATGAAAGTCGCGGAGCGCTACCAGCTCGAGCGCGAAATAGCGCGCGGCGGCATGGGTACGGTGTGGTTTGCGCGGGACAGCAAGTTGGGTCGCCCGGTGGCGCTCAAGGTGATGGCGCAAGAGCTGGCCCAACGCTCAGAGCCGCTGCAGCGCTTCGAGCGCGAAGCGCGAGCGGTGGCACAGCTGCGCAGCAGCCACATCGTCGAGGTTTTCGACTACGGCGTGCAGGAGGGTTTGCCGTTCATCGTCATGGAGTTGCTCGAAGGCGAGAGCCTCGGGCAGCGGCTCAGGCGGCTGGGGCGCTTTGGACTGCACGACTCGGCGCTTCTGGTCACACAGATTTGCAAGGGCCTGAAAGCCGCCCATGCGGCGGGCCTCGTGCACCGCGACCTGAAGCCCAGCAACATCTTCCTCACCCAGCGCGACGACAACGAAGTCGTCAAGTTGCTCGACTTCGGCGTGGTCAAGGCGGTCGACACCCAGGGGACTTCCGAAGACACGGCCAGCGGAATGCTGCTCGGCACGCCCCAGTACATGAGCCCCGAGCAAGCGCGCGCCAACCGCGATATCGATCATCGCGCCGACTTGTGGTCGCTCGCCGTGATCGTGTTTCGAATGCTCACCGGCGTCAGTCCCTTCCAGGGTGAGTCGGTTGGCGACGTCGTGTTGAAGATCTGCAGCGATGATCTGCCGCGCGTCGGTGACTACGCGACGGATCTGCCGGCTGACCTCGACGCGTTCTTCGACAAAGCCTTCGGACGCAAGCCGGCAGATCGTTTCCAGTCTGCCCAAGAGCTTGGCGCCGCGTTTTGTGCCATCTGCGCACAGCAGCACCCAGATCTGATGAACAGCATGGAGTCGACTGTTTCGGGCGGGCCCATGGCAGGCTCGCCGCTCAGCTCGAGTCCAGGGTTGATCCACCGTGCATCACTTCCCGAGGTGAGCGGTCAAGTTCCGCAGCCGCCGTCTTCGTTCAACAGTCTGCCCGTTTTCGAGGCCACACCGATCGCCACGACGGTGGGCGGGACCCAGTTGGCCTCGAAGATGCAGCCGCGTTACCAAACCGCCTGGCGTTCACCGCTGGCCATTGCCGTAGCAGCAGGCGCGACCATGATCATCGGAGGTCTGTTCGCCTTCATTTGGCTCGGCACGGGCTCGAGCGGTGAAGGTGCTGCCCCGGCCGCCAAACCACCGGTCGTGGCGCCCGCCGATATGGGCGACCCGGCCGGTGATGACGATCCAGGCGGAGGCCCCGGCGACAACAGCGCCGCCGTCGTGGACGACCTCGACGAGGATGAGCAGACGGACGCTGGCGCCGCCAAGGCCGCCGTCAACCCAACGGCGCGAAAGCCGCTGAGCACCAAGGCCCCAAAGGGAAGTGGACAGAAGGGAAGCGGGCAGCCCGCGGCGAAATCGGATAAAGATAGACCAGAATGGTTCTGATCAAGATCCGTTGGGTTTCGTTGACTCGTTGGGTTGCTGCGGCGCTGGGCCCCTTGCTGCTGGGCCGGACCTTGCTGCCGGGCCGGACCTTGCTGCTGGGCCGGACCTTGCTGCTGGGCCGGACCTTGCTGGTGGGCCTGACCTTGCTGGTGGGCGTGTCTGTGGTGTGGCCCGGTGGAGTGGCTCGGGCCGACGATGAGCTCAGCAAACGGCGCGACGAAGCCAAGAAGCTCGCCGACAGCGGCTACGACTTGTTCAAGCAGGGGATGTATGCCGAGGCGGCCGAGCTGTTCCGAAAGGCTGACAAGCGCTTTCACTCGCCGATGTTCGTCGTCTTCATCGCCGAAGCTGAAGACAAGCAAGAGCACCTGCTCGAGGCCCGTCGCCTGCTCAAGTCGGTCGTCGACGAAACGCTGGCCGAGTACGCGCCTGACAGCTTTCGCGCTGCCAAGAAGAAAGCGCAAAAGCAGTTGGCGGCGCTCGAAAAGCGTTTGCCCCACGTCTCCTTCGAGCTGCCTGAAGGCGAGCTGAGCTTTCGGCTAGACGGCAAGCCGCGCAGCCGCGAAGAGCTCTCCGCGCCATTGCCAATCGATCCAGGCAAGCACGTCGCCGTCGTGAGCGATGGCAAGACGAGCGCCGAACGCTCCTTCACCGCAAAAGAGGGCAGTACCGTTACGGTGCGCTTGCCGGCTCTCGGCGGCAGTCCTGACCCGTCCCCTTCTGGCCGCTCTTGGGTCGGCCCGGGAATCGCATTTGGGGTCGGCGGGGCCGGCTTGGTCATCGGTGCGGTGACCGGCATCGTCTTCATGGGCCGTGCGGGCGATCTGAAAGACCGCTGTCCCGACGACAAATGCAAGCCCGAGGACGAAGCCGAAGGCGATGAAATCTCGACCCTCGGAAACGTCTCGACCGCGGCTTGGGTCCTCGGCGGCATTGGTGTGGCCGCTGGGGTGGTGCTGGTGTTGGTGCCAAGCGGCGACGATGACGGTGAGGACCTGAGCGAAGCCGCCTTCAGGCCCGAGCTACGCGTGGGCCCGACCGGCTTGCAGCTGCGCGGCCAGTTCTAGTTTGCACTTTGTCGTGTGAGCCGTGGCAAGCCAGCCCATGGCACATCTTCTGGAACGCTAGAACGTGCCGCTCAGGCCGATTGTGCCTAGGCCGAGCCAGGGTTGCAGCTGAGCGTCCTTCTTCTTTGCAGGGCTCGAAGGCTCGGCGTCGGGCAAGAGCAGGCCGATCACACCGAGCACGACACCTGCGCCGCCCACAGCGAAGCCAGCGGTGGATATGTGCGCCATCAGCGTGGCGTGGTCAGCGTCATCCTGGTTGGCCGTGGGACAAACGTTGCCGTTGCAGCCTTCCTTGGCTGCGGAGCCAGCGCTCATGGCGAGGCCACCGGTGATCGCGCCAGCCGCGACGCCAACCCCGCCAATCACGAAGCCGACGATGGCAAGCACCGGGGCGCCTGACTCGACTTTGTCACCGTTGCCGTTTGGCTTGTCGCCGTTTGGCTTGTCGCCGTTTGGCTTGTCGCCGTTTGGTTTGTCGTCTTTGTGGGGTTTGAGCACCAGCTTGACGACGCGGTTTTCGCGTTCTTTTACCGTGACCTCGAGCTCGGCGCGCCAGCCAGGAGCGCTTCCCGAGATGGTGTGCTTGCCGGGATTGACCTTGCGCGGCACGGCGGCGAGCATGCCGGCGAGCTTGACCCCGTCGATGTGGATCACCGGCTCGACTCCGGCTGGCAAGGGCCCTTTTGTGGTGTTCAGCTCTACCTTCAGCGACGGAATGCGGGGACGTAGCTGTTGGATCTTGGCGCGGGCAGCGTCGCGAGCACCGGCAAACGCGGGCGGCTCGTTGGGCTTCTTGGGGAAGAGCGTGACCTTCACCAAAGCATCGTGGGCATCGAGCAGCTGCCCGAGCCGTTCATACCCTTTGGCAACCAAGGCGCCCGTCGTCGGTACACCCATGATCGCGTCGGCTTGCTTGTAGGCTTGTAGCGCGCCTTTGAGATCGCCAGCAGCGGTCTTCTTGTGGCCGAGCCCAACCAAGCTGCGCGCTGTTTCGCGGTCGGCTGCGCTCGGCGGGCCCTTGGTTGCTTGACCGCTGGCTAGAGCCGGCAGCGCCAGCATGCCCAACAGCATCGCCAAAATCGTCAGCAGTCTGCTCAACTCACTTCCTCCGCGCAGGTTGCACCCAACATTATTTTCATTACTCGTCGAGGTGGGCCACGAATGCGTCGAAGCCACCTGCGCTCGTGCGCGTGCCGCCACCGAAGTTTGCGCCATCCTTCATCTCACCGGTGAGCCAGAGCTGATTGCTCGAGTTGCTCGCGATCCCGTAGGCTCGCTGCTCGCCGCCGTCACCGAAGTTCTTGCTCCACAAGTGGCCGAAGAAGGCGTCGAGCTTGACGACGAAAATGTCCGCGCCGCCAGCGCTGCTCAGCGCGCCGCCGCCGAAGTCCACCGAGCCCTCCATCTCGCCGGTGATACTTATGTTGCCTGTTGTGTCAGCGGTCATGGCGTGGCCAAGGTGGGGGTTGCCGTCGCCAAAGGGGGAGCTGAGCAGGTGGGTCCCGGTGGGTCCTAGCTTGACGACGAAAATGTCCTCGCTGCCCGCCGAGCTGAGGCTGCCGCCGCCGAAGTCCGCTGAGCCTTCCATCTCGCCGGTCAGCACCACGTTGCCCTGCGTGTCAGCGGCGATGCCGTGGCCGCGTTGGTGGCTGGCGTCACCGAAGTTGTTGCTGAACACATGGGTGCCGTTGGAGTCGAGCTTGGCGACGAAGACGTCGCTTCCCCCGCCTGGCGCCGTGAGCGTGCCGCCGCCGAAGTCGATGGTGCCCTTCATCTCGCCGGTCAGCAGCACGTTGTTCGCCGCGTCTACCGCAACGGCGTTCCCAATGTCGTCGTTGCTATCGCCGAAGCGTTTGCTCCAGACGTGGCTGCCTGAGCTGCTGAGCTTCGCCGCAAATACGTCGGCTTTCCCATTGACGCCGTTCAACGCTCCGCCGCCGAAGTCGATGCTGCCTTTGAACTCTCCGGTGAGCAGCACGTTGTCGGCGCTGTCGACTGCTACGCCGTTGCCTCTCTCCTCCTTGTCGGCGCCGAAGCTCTTGCTCCAGACGTGGTTGCCCGAGGAATTGAGCTTGAGCACGAACATCTGCCATTTGCCCGTTTTGGGATTGCTCAAGCTGCCGCCGCCGAAGTTCGGTGTGCCTTTGAAGGCGCCTGTCACCAGCACGTTGCCGGTCGAATCGACTGCAACTGCAAGCGCTTCGGTGTCGCTAGAATCGCCGTAGCCTTTGCTCCACACGTGGTTGCAGCTGCTGTCGAGCTTGACGACGAAGGCTCGCTCTTTGCCTGCTGGGTTGGAAAGCGCTCCGCCGCCGAAGTTGGGGGTGCCTTTGAACTTACCGACCAAGATGACATCGGTGCCGTCGGCGGCAATGCCGTAGCCGTGCTGGTCATCGCCATCGCCCAATGCCTTGCTGCACAAGTGGTTGCCGGTGACGGTCGGCGTCGTGCAGTTGTTGGTGCCGTCGCAGACCTGTGTGCCAGTACATTCAGCGTCAGGATCTTGGTTCGCCAAAATGGGGCTGCAGCTGCCGTCGCTGCCGCCAGTTTTGAGGGCGACGCAAGCCTCACAGAGGCCCGAGCAGGCCGTGTCGCAGCAGACGTCGTCGACGCAATTGTTGCTCTGACATTCGCCGTTTTGGCTGCAGCTGTCGCCGTTGGGTTTGCCAACCGAGCACACGCCCGCTTGGCATTTGCCCATCATCATTGCGCAGTCCGTGCCGTCGGGCAGATCTGGATTCGACGGTGTCATACCGCTGCATTGGTCTGCGGTGCACTCGTTGTTGTCCACAGGCAGGTCGGCGGGATCGGCCACGTTTTTGGTGCCGCCTGAGCCGTCGCAGGCAACCAGCGTGCAATCCATGTTGGTCTGCTCTGATGGCGGCGCCGGATCGTTGTTGGGCGTGTTGTTCAAGCCGCAGCTGTTGGCTACGCAGGTTGCTGCTTGGCACACTGTGCCCTGAGGGCAGACGCTCGGCGAGTTGCATTCGACACAAGCGCCCGCGCCGTCGCAGACCACGCCGCCGCCCGAGGCGCAGCTGGTGTCGATGGGCTCGGCCGGATGTTGCTCTACGCCGTTGGAGCAGGTCTCGGTGGTGCAGTCGTTGCCGTCATCGATGGGCAAATCACTGTCGTCGGCGACGGTTTTTGTGCCGCCGAGCCCGTTGCACTGGATGGTCTTGCAGTCGCTAGCTACCTGATCTTGGGCCGGCAGGTTGGTGCCGTCGGCGGTGTAGTTGAAACCGCAGCTTTGCGCTACGCAGGTGCGGGTCTGGCAAAACGTGTCGGTTCCCTGACAGTCAGTGGGGATGGTGCAGCCGATGCATTTGCCAGCTCCATCACAAGTGAGCGAGCCGCCGCAGGGGAATCCATTGGCCTCGGGCGGATTACTAGGCGCGCCATTGTTGCACTGATCTTTGGTGCAGATGATGTTGTCGACCGGTATGTCGGCGTTGTCATCGACTGACTTGGTGGCGCCGGCGCCGTTACAAACGACCTTCTGGCAGTCCCCGTCGGTTTGTAGGGCCACGGGGGTGAGATCTGGCGTGTAGCTGACGCCGCAGGTGTTGGCGATGCAGGTGCGCGTTTGACATTCGTCGTCCGCGCCGGGGCAATCGGACGCTACGTTGCACTGGACACAAGTGCCGGCACCATCGCACTGCGAAGTGCCATTCATGCCGCAGGCTGTGCCGATGGCGAGCGGGGGATGGTCAACCATCCCCGCGCTGCAGAGGTCGTCGGTGCAGTCGTTGTTGTCGTCGGGCAAATCGGTGGGCTCGTTCTGGTTTTGTGAGTTGCCGTAGCCGTCACAAATCAGCGTTACGCAGTCGCCGGCTGTTTGGTCGAACGCGGGCCCAAACATGCGGGGAATGATCGCGCACTTCTTGTCGATGCAAGCGCGCACCTCACAAGGGTTGATGGCCTTGGGACATTCGGTGACCGAGTTACACGTCGTGGTCCCGCCTCCCCCGGAGCCGCCGCCGCCGGTCATGCCGCCGGCTGTGCCGCTGCTGCTCGTCGTGCCGCCGCTGCCGGTCATGCCACCCTCACCGGAGCCGCCGCCGCCGCTCATGCCGCTGCTGGTCGCGCCGCCGCCGCCGCTCATGCCGCTCGTGGTGGCGCCACCCTGGCCATCTTTGAACTCCAAGTCGGCGACGCCTACGGCCAAATGACAGCCTGCGGCGAGCCCGATGGTTGCGAAGAGAAGTGTTCGAGCCACGTTACTTTGATCCTAGATGGATTTCGCGCTGAGCGCAGCTGGCGAGATTGACGCGGGGCTGTGAACGCTCACCAGGCTGGCGCCGAGCCTAAGCTTGCGGATAGCATGCACGAAGCAACTTCGACTGCGGGAGGATGACGATGAGAAACACTAGCTTGGCGATATTCTTGGCTGGGGGCTTGATTGCCTTTGGATGTGGTGACGACAGCTCCAGCTCCAACCCGACGAGCAGCTCCAGCTCGACCAGCTCCAGCTCGAGCACCAGCGGCGTCGGCGGGGGCGGCGGCGACACCTCTACCGGAGGGGCCACCAGCTCGAGCGGTACCGCGGGTGGCGGTCAGGGCGGCTCGTCATCATCCAGCAGTAGCTCCTCGTCGTCATCCAGCAGCAGCTCTTCGAGCTCTACATCCTCATCGAGCAGCAGCAGCAGTAGTGGTAACGACCTTTGCAAGCCCGACGCCAACGACGACAAGTGCACTGCTTGCGCAAAGGACAAATGCTGCATGCAAGTGGTGGCCTGTATCGCTGACGCGAAGTGCAAGTGCATGCTCGAATGTGTCGCTTTGAACGGCAGTCCGACAACTTGCGCCAAACAGTGCAACACCACGCTCAGCACGCCACCGACACTAGGGCTGCTGACCTGCGCAAGCACCAACTGCGGCGCAGGGATTTGTCTCTGAGCTGAGCCACAAAAGGGGATAGCGGCGGGGCCGTTGTTGCGCGAGGGTCCGGCTCATGGATCCCTCAGAGCGCTGGGCAGGTCTCGTCGCTGAGCTCGAGACCGACGAAGAGTCCGATCAACCGGCCGCCGTGCAGAAAGCCGTGGCGCTTGCGCGACGTATGCAAGAGCGCGGCGCCGAGCTGCAGACGCGGGAGGAGAAGCGGCAGCAGCAAGAGCTCGAGCACATGATGCAGAGCGAGCAGGACAAAACCACGCTCGCTCAGATGACCGATCAAGCGTTTCGCTCCAAGGTGCCACGGCGCGCCGCTGATCAGCTCACCCACATCCTCGACGTGCAGGGGATCCCGCGATTCTTCTCCACCCTCGAGCGCGCCATGCTCAAGGGCTTCCAGTCCTTTGGCAGCTACTTGCCGGGCGTTTCGGTGCCGATGGTCAAGGATCGGATGCGCGCCGAAACCGCTACGGTCATTCTGCCGGCTGAGACCGAGGTGCTGAGCGGCTATCTCGACGAGCGCAAGCGTGCTGGCTTGCGCATGAACGTCAATTACTTGGGCGAAGCGCTGCTCGGCGAAGAAGACGCTCGCAACCGGCTCAAGTCCTACCTGGCCGCCCTGCAGCGACCGCAGATCGAGGTCATCTCCGTCAAGGTTTCCACCATCTATTCGCAGCTGTCGCCGATCAGCCATCGGCACTCGCTCAAGGTGCTCTGTGATCGCATGGAGCTGCTCTACCGGGCCGCGGCAAAAGCCCGCTTCGAGCGCTCAGACGGAACGGTGGTGCCAAAGTTCGTCTATCTCGACATGGAGGAGTACCGAGATCTGTGGGTCACGGTGCAGACCTTCATGCAGACACTCGATCGTCCCGGACTGGAGAACGTCGGCGCCGGAATCGCGCTGCAAGCCTACGTTCCCGATTCTTACGAAGCCCAAAAGCAGATCAACTCGTGGGCCAAACAGCGGGTGGCGCGCGGTGGCGCTCCTGTGACGATTCGTCTGGTCAAGGGCGCCAACATGGAGTCCGAGCGGGTGGAGGCATCGATCGCCGGCTGGCCGCAGGCTCCCTACAACCGCAAAATCGACACCGACGCCAACTTCAAGCGCATGCTCCACGCGGCTCTCGAGCCCGACACCATCGAGGCGGTCCGCTTGGGCATGGCCTCACACAACTTGTTCGAGGTGGCTTACGCGCTGGTGCTGGGCACTGAGCGCGGGGTGGTCGATCAGATTCAATTCGAGATGCTCGAGGGCATGGCCAATCACCAGCGGCGGGCCTTGGGCGAGCTCGCACCGAACGTGCTGCTCTACGCACCGGCAACCAAGAAAGAAGAGTTCGTCAACGCCATCGGTTATCTGATTCGGCGCCTCGACGAGAATACCGGGCCGCAGAACTTCTTGCGTCACGCCTTCAAGCTCGAGGTTGGCGGCGAGGACTGGAACAAGCTCGAGCAGCTCTTCGTCGACAGCTGCGCGCAGGTCGAAACCGTTTCGAGCGCAGCGCGGCGCACTCAGGACCGCAATGCCCCGCTATCGGAGAGCGCCGCACCGTGCAGCACGGCAACTTTCGTCAACGAGCCCGACACTGATTTTTCGCTCGAGCAGAACCTGCGCTGGGCCGAGAAGATCATCGCGGAGTGGGAGCCCCGGGTTGGCGAACGAGCTGCCGAGATACCGTTGGTGATCGCCGGCGAAACGATCACCGAAGATCGGAAGCTGCGAGAGTGCATCGATCCTTCGCGGCCCAAGACTGTGGTGGGACGCTATCGCCAGGCCTCCTCCGAGGACATCGAGCGCGCCCTGGCTTGCGCCAAAGATGACCCAGCTGGTTGGCGCGCGCTGCCTGAAGCGAAACGCCGAGCGACCATGGCCCAAGTTGCATTGGAGCTTCGTCGTCACCGCGCCGATCTGATGGGCGCGGCGCTGGCCGATGGCGGCAAGCTCTTGACCGAGTCCGATCCCGAGGTCTCCGAAGCGATCGATTTCGTCGACTACTATGCGGCGACCGCCAGCGACTATCATGCGCTGGGCACCCTTCATGCCCAACCCAAGGGCGTCGTCGTGGTGGTGCCGCCCTGGAACTTCCCCGTCGCGATTCCCTGCGGCGGGATCAGCGCCGCGCTGGCGGCGGGCAACACCGTCATCCTCAAGCCTGCCTCACACACGGTCTTGGTTGCCCACGAGCTGTGCAAGTGCTTCTGGAAAGGTGGCGTGCCCCGCGAAGCGCTGCAATTCGCACCCTGCTCGGGCGCTACAGGTGGAGCGCAGCTGGTGGCCTCGCCCGATGTCGACGTGGTGATCCTCACCGGCGGCACCGACACGGCTTTGCGCATGTTGGAGGCCCGCCCCGAAATGAGCTTGCTCGCCGAGACGGGCGGCAAGAACGCGACTGTGGTCACTGCCATGGCCGACCGCGAGCAGGCCATCAAGCATGTCCTGCATTCTGCCTTCAGCCACACCGGCCAAAAGTGCTCTGCTACCTCCTTGTTGATTCTCGAGGCGGAAGTGTTCGATGACCCGTCGTTCAAGAATACGCTCGTCGACGCAGTAAAGAGCATTCGCGTGGGTTCTTCATGGCAGCTCGACACCCGCATGGGCCCAATCGTCGAACGGCCGGCCGGCGACCTGGTCAAGGGACTGAAAGAGCTGGAAGAAGGAGAATCGTGGGCGCTGATGCCACGCAATTTGGACAACAACCCGCAGCTGTACTCGCCCGCGCTCAAGTGGAACGTCGCGCCGGGCAGCTACACGCACATGACCGAGTTCTTCGGACCGGTGCTCGCGGTGATGCGGGCAGACAACCTCGAGCACGCCATCGAGCTGGTCAATCAAACCGGCTACGGGCTCACCTCCGGTCTCGAGAGTCTGGACGAGCGCGAGCAGGAAATCTGGCGTGAGGGTATTCGTGCCGGCAACCTCTACATCAATCGCGTGACAACGGGCGCCATCGTCCAGCGGCAGCCTTTTGGTGGAGTTGGCAAGTCTGCTTTTGGTCCCGGCATCAAAGCCGGCGGGCCGAACTATGTCGCACAGCTCATGGATTTCCGCGATCGCGAAGGCATCGAGCGAGACTTCAGTGCCGCCGTGAGCGATCCGCAAATCGACAAGTTGCGTGAGGCATTGCTTACGCGCGCCCAAGACGATGCCGAGCTCGAGCGCGTGCTCCATGCAATCGTCAGCTACGACGCCAACCACTTGCTCGAGTTTGGTGCCGAGCACGATCACGTCGAGCTGGTCGGTCAAGACAACATTCGTCGCTACAAGCCCGTCGAGTCGATTCGCATCCGTGTTCACCCAGACGACAGTAGCTTCGACGTCTTCGCCCGTGCCTGCGCTGCCAAGACTGCGGGCTGCCATATCACGGTGAGCCAACCTTCCGAATTGGATGGGCCTGCTGCGGCGGCCGTGAAGCTCCTCGATGAGCTGACCGATGATTGGGGCGGTGCCATCGAGTTCGTCGAAGAGTCCGACGAGGAGCTCGCCGAGGTCGTGCGCCAGCAACAAGTGGACCGCGTTCGCTATGCGGCGCCGGATCGCGCTGCGACGGCAGTGTTGAAGGCCGTCGGCGATAGCGGGATCTACATTGCCCGTGCGCCGGTGCTCCTCGAGGGCAGGGTGGAGCTACTCTGGTACGTCACCGAGCAGAGCATCAGCAATGACTATCACCGCTATGGCAACCTCGGAGGCCGAAGCACCGAAGAGCGCAGGCCAGTCGAATGACCCAGTTGGGGACATGTGTGCCATGAGCATCCAGCTTTGCTTGCCCATGGCACCCAATCTCAACGCCAGGCGAAGGTTGCTAGCACAGGGTTGTGATCCGAGCTCGACGGCGTGATCACGCGGCTCGAGATCAAGCGCAACGGGCCGCGTTGCATCACGAAGTCGATGCGCACGCCAATTGGCAGGCCGTGAAAGGTGGACTCGGCCGTGGCGGCGGCGTCGTCCACGAAGCCGCGCTCGAGCAATTCCTGGTAGCTTCGCGAGGACGACAGGGTGTTCAA
>CAZRGL010000121.1:0-21549 GCA_964599485.1 uncultured Polyangiaceae bacterium | reverse complement strand
GGACGTGGGGTGTCGAGCAAGCCCGCGCGTTGACCAAGCCGCGCAACCCGCCCCCGAACGAAGCGGTGCACCGCTTTCGCGCTTTGCGGACGAAAGGCAGGTCCACGCTTTGAGTTGTCCTTCTCGCATCAGCTTTTCGCTTGGGGCAGCGCTCGTGCTGCTGCTCTGGTCGAGCGGAGCGCAAGCAGGCAGCTTCGACTACCTCGGCAACTATCTGCCTGACCCGAGCGCGGCCCAGTTCGTCGATTTCTCGACCGACTTCGATCCCGTGGCCGATCGCTTTGTTCCCGCCGACGCGCCCGAAGAATGTCTCGAGCCTCGCTTCGAGCAACTCGAAGCAGCCGATGCGCTCAGTGGCAAACACTTGCTCCACATTCAAACGGACATCTTCGCCGGTTGTGCTGAGCGTTTCTTGGTCAAGCTGCCGGCCACCAAGGCTTCTTATCGCGCCAGCGTGTGGGCTCGTCATGGCGGCTTGGACGCGCAGCTCACGGTCATCTACCCAGAAGACAGCGGGCGCGAGATCGGCATTGCCAAGCTCTCGCCAAGCGGTCGGGTGACCAGCGACGGTTGGATAGAGCTCGTCTCCAACGACCTGCCGATCGACGGCAGCCTGGCAGAGACGGTCTATCTGCGGGTCTACGACATCGACGAAGAGGGCAGTGACCTCGACGCGCTCGAGATCCTTTCGTCGGGCGAATACGTCGAGCTCGACAAACCCTGCAGCGGGTTAGGCGACCCAGTCTGTGGCGAAGGGCAGGTTTGTATGCACCAACGCTGTCGCTTGCTCAGCGCGTATGTGCCTCCGCTGCCCTCCGATGCGGTCCGAGACAGCATGGTCGACGTGATGCTGTCGCAGCTGCGTGTGCAGTTCGGCGGACGAAAAACCAGGTTGATGGACTTGCCCGAAGCGCTCACGATCATCGAGCAGCTTCGCTACGTCGAGTCGGCGTGGGCTTTCTGGAATGGTTATGGCAAAGCGATCCGTCGTTTGCATGACTGGCACACCCGGCTCAGCGGGGCCTTCCAAGTTGCGCGGACCAGGCGGCTCAACGCCTGTTTCATCGAGGGCGATGGCGATACTTCCGCAGGTGCCTGGCCCAAGCATCCCAAGTATGGCGACATTTTGGTGTCGCATACTGGTACCGAGGGGGCTCAGGGTCTCAGACAGGGCGACCGTTTGGTCGCAGTAGACGGAAAACACCCCTACGAATGGGCGCTGTCTCTGCGCGAGACGGACTGGGGCTGGTGGCAGGCCAATGACGACATCGTCTTGACCGAGCTGGCAGAGCGCATGCGGGGGTTGATCATCGCTTATGCGACCAGCTTCAGCTTCATCCGCTGCGATAAGGGGAAACAAAGCTGTGACGCCGTGCCCACCACGGTCAAGGTGAGCGCATTGCCCGAAGAGCAGGGCGGCACTGTGCGTTGCGACAACCGCCCGTATTATCACTTCACCGGTGACAACAATCCCAACGCCAACCACAACGTGGGCTGGAACTTCTTTTTGGGACGCGTCGTCGATACGCAAGTCGAAGAGGAAATCCACGGTCTGCTGTGGGACACCCTCTACGGCGGAGGCGATCCCAAGGGCCACGTCAACAAGAACCTGACCGACGCGTATGCCCTCTTCAAGGCCAAGGCTCGCGGGGTCATCTTGGATCATCGCGCCGGCAGCGGCGGCACGCTCGACGGCGCTGAGACCGCGACCCAATTGATGATGCCTGCCGAGCCGGTCCTGGTGTTTCAGAGCCCCATCGAGCACAGCGGTTATGACGGCCCGGCCGACAAGAACGAAGGGCTGGCCATCTTCAACAAGTTCTTGCTCAACAACGCCATGGTTGCGGGCAGCAGCAGCTGGGCTCAGGACTTGCCGGTGGCTCTGTTGACGCACCGCGATGGCTCTGCGAGCGACTTCTTTCCATTCGCAGTCAAAGGAGCGCCCAAGACCAAGATCTTCGGTCCAGCGCCAACCGCTGGCGCCTTCTCTACCTATTACAATTACGAGTATTGGGGTCCCATCGCGCTGCAACTGGCCTCCGGTGACAGCATCAGCAAGGATGGCGAAGCGCTCATCGGGCAGGGGGTCGTGCCTGACTTCATCGTCCTGCAAAAACAGTCAGACATCTTGGCAGGAAAAGACACCATTCACGAAGCCGCGCTTGCGTGGCTGCGTCAGGAGCTCAAGCCGCTATGAGACGCCTGATGGTCATTTGTGCAATGGCGTCGCTAGCGGCGGCCTGCAGCTTCTCCGAGAACACGTCGCCCAACCCCGTGGCTACTGCAACCACGAGCTCGAGCACCTCCGGGTCTGGCGGCACGGGGGGCGCCGCGCCGCAAGACGCTGGCGTGGTCAAGCGCACCGTGAGTACCCGCAGCCCCTTCGGTGGGCCGGCGGGCAATCTTCTGGTTGATGGCGACTTCGAGTTTTCGATCGTGCTGGAGGGCCACGGCACCCAAGCAGGATGGTTGGCGATGAGCGCCACCGGCTATGGCCAACGCTATTTGCGAGGCGAGACCGGTGGGCTCTGTCGAACGGGCCTGCGCTGCGGGGTGATAACCTCGAGCATGTTCCTGTACGGCCGTGGCACTTCCGCCAACGGAACGGGCATGCGTGCCTCATTTTGGGCCAAGCCGCCGGCCGACAAGCCCTGCACTGTGGTGCAGCCCTACCTCGTGCACTGTGATTTTTCGGGTACGGCGACGAACCTGCTGTCGACGAGTGAGCTGCCCGCAGCGGACGGATGGTGCGAATACCGCGCCTCGCTCAAGAAGCAAGATACGTCCACCTGCATCATCGTAGAAAACTCGCTGGCCTCGGGGGAGACGGCCTTGGTCGACTCGGCGCAGATCATTCCCGACGACAGCACGGTGAGCCAACGTGCGATGGCGCCCGTCGGTGGCGAGCGGTATCTGCGCTTCAAACGGCTCAGCAAGTGGGTTCGAGATCGTCGGCCCTTCGGTCGACCGCCAGCCAAGCCCGACATCGGGCTGCGATAGCGGTCCGGTCCGCGTGCGGGTCGGTGCGGTCTCAGGACATCGCTGACACCTTGTCAGCCCATGACGGTCGACGACAACGACTCCGCCCGCCAGTGGTCCCCACCACGGTCCCGCCCCGATTCCGACCACACGCACGCGCACCCGCTCGCCCCCGACCACGAAGAACAACGCCGGGACGCCACCCACGACCACCCGCACCCCGTCGCGCACCCGCTCGCACCCGACCACGAAGGAGACGCCAGGGTGCGTCTGGGTCCGCGTCCGCGTGCGGGAAACCGAATGGGATGGCGGCTACTGGCCCGATCTTCTTCAAGCTCTTCGTCTGCGGCCGCTGCGTGGATCGGCCTGCCGCTTGACCCTGGCGTCTGGTGCCATCACGGTGGCGGCGATGTTTGCCGTGTCGTTGCCTACAGGTCTGTTGCGAAATGGTCTCCTCACCGCGCTGCTGGGTGCTGTCGCCTTGGTCGCTTGCAAACCCGGTCTCGCCAACTACCCGGACCGCTCGAAGGTCCGTGCGGCCCAAAAGAAATGGTGCGCGGCGATGGCTAAGCATGAAGTTGAGGAAGGAAAAAGCTGGCTGCATCTGGCTGATTGCAAAGGTGCTTTTCCCAGCGCGTCCGCTGAGTTCTTGGCGCGCATGACCAGCTGTTACATCAAGCAGCACACCGAGCTGAGCGAAGTGCCGGACATGGGCACGCTGGTGCACAATTGTAGCGAAGAGGTGCTGGCCCGTTCGGAGCCAGGTGACGTCAGCAACACCAGTTTGGTGATTGCACGCTGTGACCGGATGAAACGCTGCGAGCAAGTCAGCGTCGCGGATTGCAAACGCGGCTTCTCGACGCTCGACGGTATGCAACGAACGCTGCTCACCAGCATGTACAACCTCGGTGCGCAGGCGCGGATCGCCAGCTGTCTAGCAGACGCAGATTGCACCAAGGACGAGGATGCGGCGCGGGCGGCTTGCTACCAGAAAGACTACGAAGCGCGCGTGTGGCTTCCGCTGAGCTTGTCACACGATCCGAGTCTTGCGCCCAAGCCCAGCGACTGACCCTCTGGCACAGCTCACCGCTTGCCACTGCGGCTGAATCCTGCCCAGCAGGTTTCAAACCGGTGGTCCTTCTAGTACCTTTCGGGACATGAAGCTCGACACGAGGTGGTTGACGCGGCGGCTTCGCGGCGTACTCGGATTGCTGGTGGCTGCGTCTGTTTTGCTCGTGGCGATGCCGGTATTTGCCCGCGGCTCGGTGAGACTCAAGACGACCCGCATCAAAGAGAACAAGCGGGCCTGGAAGCTCAAGTTCACCATCAACTACGGCAGCAAACCGGCCTTGGCCTTCGTGCCGATGATCTTCAGCTTCAAGCGCACCGTGCTCTATGAGCGGGCCTTGACCGACGACTCGCCCAAGACGCCCATCGAGCGCAAGGTCCGGCTGCACAACCAAACGCCCATCAATTTGCCGATGGACGTCAGCTTCGGCGATACCGCCAGCGGCAACATCTTCAAGATCACCAAGTTCTCCATCAAGCTCACGCGGGATCGCGACTTCGAGGCGGGCGAGTACGAGCTGTCCGTTCGCTTGGCGAGTGGCGGCTCGATTGGGCGTAAGGTGCGCATCTACTTGACGGGCAAGAACAAGCCGATCGATCGACGGGCGATGGTTTTTCACGACGATCGTGCCACCCCGAAGAAGAAGAAGAAGCCCGTCGCTGACGACAATGCGATGGGAGACGCCAACACGCGCAAGGCTGCAGAGGACATGGGGCCGGATCTGTCGGACATCCCCGACGACCCCGTCGACGGTGACGGGGACGCGAGCGATGCGCCGGGCCCACCGGAGGTCGATCCGAAGCAGGGTGGCTGCGGCTGTCAGCTTCCGGGCCGCAGCCTGCCGACCGGAGCTGCGTGGCTGGGCCTGCTCGCGCTTGGGTTGGTGATGGTTAGAAGACGTTTCGCGCGTTTCTGACGACACCTCCCGCAGCGCCGACGACACTCCATCACACAGTCGTCTGCCCTGGCGGACGTCGTGCGGATGCGGCAATGTGCGCGCGCGGCCAAAACGGAGGAATCCTTCTGGTTGCTCACGCGTCTATTGACCACCACCCGCAATGGTCAACTGAACGTGATATGAGGACAATGATGCGGATGCGTTTACGGCTGACCGCTCATGGCGTCGTGATGCTCGTCGGATTGCTGGCGGCGGGTTGCCAGCCCACCCTCGGGCCTGCGCTCCGTGGCCGCTCAGTCGGTCGGGCGAACGCTTCGGTGGGCGCTGCTCGTCAATCGACTCGTGTGCGGCAACAGCTCGTCGAGCAACTCGAGCAGGTAGAGAAACGGATCTTGGCAACGTCCGAGGCCGCTGCTCGGGACAAGCTGCTCGCCGACCGGCTGGCTGTGGTGGTTGCGCTACGCAACGTCTCGGCCGCCGACAAAGCCTCCGACAAGAGCGCGCGTGCCCCATCCCATTTGCCAACCGACACGCCTGAGGCGGCCGCTGCGCGGCTCGACGAGGCGCGCCAGCAGATTCTGCACGAGCGCATGGTGATGGCCGAGCGGCGCGCCAAGCGCAAAAAAAAGCAGGCCCTCCTGCGTCGCGTTCAGCGTGAGGAGCGGTTTCATCTCGAGGAGAAACGCGACGAAGAGCTCGACCGTCTTCGCGACGAGTCCGCCAGGCCCCTCGAGTCGCCGCCGATCCGGGATCCCGAGGCGAGAAAAGCGCCGGCGGCCGCCCGCGTGCGTTTTGTGCCGCCGCCGGCCGGCGTGATGCGCGCGCTCGAGGGTCGCATCGCCCAGCTTTCGGCGTGCATGCCGGCATCAGGTGGCGATGGGCTGTCAATTCGACTTCGGGCTCGTATCGATCAACAAGGGGCCCTGCGCGATCCACGTTTTTCCGGCTCCTCGCTCGATGCACAGACCAACAGTTGCCTCGGCGATGTTCTGCGAAGTGTGCGCATCGCGGATCATTCAGGCGGAAGCCGCGTGTTCTCCCTGCAGCTGTACCTGGGCGCGCCCTGATCGGGCCGCAGCTGCTCCGGCCGCAGCTGCAGCTGGCTCGCCTGATGGGGCCGCTGGAGCCCTGCGGCTTTGGGCGGATCATTTGGGCTGGATCACAATGTAGTCAAAACGAATACATTGGCGCCGTGAGGCGGCTAAGCTGTTGAGAATACGGTCCTCTAGCACGGGATCACTTCTTGCTTCATGCGCGGGCAACGACCCACTAGGAGATAGTATGACCGTCCAGACCGTATCCCGACTTGGTACCGCTGCCGCCTTGGCACTCTCGCTCGCAACTGCCGCCTGCGGCGACGGGCTCGGTGAAGACAGCTCCAACGTGACGGACATCCAGCACAGCTCGGTCAAGAACCAGTCGATTGGCAACTGTTGGATCTACGCCTCGATCGGTTGGGCTGAGTCGCTGCATTTGCGCTACACCTCGCAAGAGCTCAACCTCAGCGAGTCGTACATCACCTATTGGCACTGGTTCGAGCAGATCCGCGGCGGCGCTCCTGGACACAAAGCGATCGCCAGCGCGAGCAAGGACGATGAGCTCACCACTGGCGGTTGGTGGGGCGTGGCCGGTGAAATCATGTTGCGCTACGGGCTGCTCGCAGAAGGTGACTTCATCGAGACGGAGGCCGAGAAGATCCGCTCTGCCCGCCAGCGTTCGGCCAAGAACGCGATCAATGCCTCCCTCAAGGACGGTGTGCTGAGCGATCCAGATGCTCGCCGCGATGCCAAGGTGGTTCGCGCTGAGCTCAACAAGGCCTGGGAGCTCTCTGAAGACGTGGTCGCGATGCTAGACAGCGCCTTCGGCGAAGGGGTCGACAAGACGCTCTACGACAGCGAGGTGCCGGAGGGCAGCAAGCTCTTCAAGCCTCACACCGTGGGCGTGGGCCATCTCGACAAAGAAGCAGGGCGCCAGACCATCACGTTGGCTGACGCCATCGGCACGGCTGGTTACAGCTTCACGAGCCGCAAAGGCACCTATGCTTGGCAGTCGCGTTACTACCCCAGCAACGCCAACAGCCGTCGCAACTTCCAGATTGACGTCCAAGAGGCGATGCACGCCAGCCAGCCGGTCATCATGAGCTGGCTCGTGGACTTCAATGCGATGAGCGGAAACCACTTCAAGGCGCCGCCAGAGACGCCCGGTCGTCAAGGCGGTCACCTCATCGTCCTGGAGGATTATCAAATCAACGACGTGCCGGAACACGGCACGCTCAAAGCGGGCCAGACCATCCTCGACGAGACGGTACTCGAAGCGGCGCTCTCTCCCGAAGCCAACATCGAGTTCTTCCGCATCAAGAACTCCTGGGGCGCGTCACTCGCCCCCGACAACGTCGAAGAGCTTTCCGGGTACCACGATCTGTACATGGCTTATCTCGACGGTCCCATCGACAAATGCCACGAGGTCGGCGACGACAAGTGTGGTCGCAAGACCAAAGAAACGCCTTGGCGCAAAGCCATCCTGCCCACGGACGCGTTCACTACTGCGGCCAACGCCACCTGTGACGAGGCCGTTTATCAGAGCGGTTGCTCGGGCTCGGTGCTCCAGTGGTGCGATGGCGGCAAGCTCGAGCGCTTCAATTGCGCTGATGCCGAGTGGACATGCGGCTACAGTGAAGACTACGGCGACTACGACTGTCTCTAAGAGGGACCGGTCAGCTGCCAGCTGTTAGCGCTTAGCGGTTGGTGCTAGCTCTTCGTCGTCAGCTGTTTGCCCCTAGCCAGCGGGTACCCGATGCGAACGATCAACGCGACTCACACCATCAACTGCAATGCCGAGACCTATTGGAAGGTGTTCCTCGACGAGGCCTTCACCAAGGCACTGATTCTGGAGGAGCTCGGCTTCAAGCAGTTCGAGGTTCTGGAGAAGACGGAGACGACGCGACGGTTGCGCATCGTGCCCAAGCTGACCATGCCCAAAGCGGTGCAGAAGCTGCTCGGTGACAGCTTTGGCTACGAAGAGGTGGCCATGCTCGACCGTGACAAGAACACCTGGACCTGGCACATCGAGCCCAACACGCTGGCTGGCAAGTTGTTCACCTCTGGTGTTTTTCGTCTCGAGCCGGCCGGGCAGGACAGCTGCCGACGAATCGATGAGGCCAAGGTCGAGGCCAAAGTGTTCGGGCTCGGCAAGATCATCGAGAGCTCGACCGACAAGCAAGTTCGCGAGGCCTTCGACACCGAGTGCGCCTTCATGAACCGCTGGCTATCGAAGCTGTAGGCGGCGTTGACGCGATTGCGAAAAAGAGTGCGCCTCCAAGCGCGCTCTTCTCGATTTTTTGTCATGGAGCCTATTGCTGAGCGAGATAACTCATTGTTGCCGGCTTGCTTTGCTCGGCGGGCTCGATGTCGCGAGTCGCGCTGAAGACCCGTCGCGTGGTCTTCCGGCGCTGAAGTGGGTGTGGATCTCGTCATCGATATGGCTTTCTCAGACAGCGGCACACCCACCGTCGCCGAGCCCGCAACAATCGGTCGACAGTGGGCAGCTGGCCCAGCGTGCGCTAACGTTCGCTTGTGACTGCCCAACAAGAGGCCGCGCGCAAGTTGCTCGATCGCATCACCAAGGTGCGACCCATTCGCGCTACCGCCCAGCGCGTGATGCTGCTCAGTGGCGAGCAAGACGTCAACGTGACGCGCGTGGCCGATGCCATCTCCGCCGATCCAGCGCTGGCTGCAGAGACGATGCGGATCGCCAACAGCGCGGTGTTTCGCCGGGGCGAGCCCATCGACAATCTGCACCGAGCCGTGATGACCCTCGGTTTGCAGCAAATCCACTCCATGGCGACCTCGATGGCCATCATGAGCGCCCTGGAGTCTTCGGGGCCGCTATTCGGCAGGCTGCAGAGCGAAGCCGTGCTCGCCGGATCGGTCGCAGGGCTCCTCGCCACGGAGGCCAATCAGGTCGAAAAAGGTACCGCCTTCTTGGCTGGACTGTTGGGCGAGATCGGGGCGATGGCCTGTCTCGCAGTGGACGCGCCGTACGCTGTTCTGTACCGCGAGGCCGGAGGCGATCCAGCCTTCCGCGAAGAGCGGGAGCTGGCGCGCTACGGAATGGCGAGTCGGGTGGTCGGTGCTGGATTGTTGCGGCGCAACCAGCTGCCAGAGCCCATCTGCTGCGCAGTCGAGGCAAGCTGGGACTTGCGGGATCAAGATGCCGGAATGCTTGCCCGCATCGCCGTGTTCAGCCGCCGGGTTGCCCCTGATGTGGTCCAAGCCGCTGGCAGGGACGATCTGGATGAGCTCGGGCCGCGCATTGCTGAAATCGCAGAAGATTCTGCGATCGTGGAGATCTCGCCCGAACGGTTGTTGGGGTTGTGCAGCTGGGCTGCGGCGTCAGCCTCGTTCACCATCGAGAGCGCCCGCTGAGCCATGCGTGGCCCAACTGGGTTGCTGGCTTCAGCGCTTTGCGGTCTCTGCGTAGCTACGGGCGGGGATAAACCGGATAAACCCGCCCCTACGGCGCCGCTGCGTTTTGAGACGGACCCAGGGCTTTCGAGGCTGTATCAATACTCTGAAATCGATGTAGCCGCTCATTGGCCGATGGCGCGGGCTTTCTGAGGCGTGCGTCGATCATGAGCTGCGGCGATGAGCAGCCATGCGTGGCCCAACTGGGTTGCTGGCTTCAGCGCTTTGCGCAGGACGCGGGCAAGTTTGGCCACCAAGTGAGCCGGCCCGTCAGGCGCCAGACTCGAGGTAGCCGCTTCAGCAACATTGACGAGCAGTGTTGCGAGGCTGCCGGCGGCGTCTGCCGCTTGTTGATGAATTTCGCTCACTGCATCGCTCAAGCTCTTGCCTTCGGCAACCTGCTCCTCGAGCGCGCTGAGCAAGTCACGCTCCAGCCGCCCGGCGTCCAGTTTCTCCAGCAACATGCCGCTGCAAGGCGCGCCTTCGCCGTCCTGGTTGCAGGCGGCGCTGCTGCGGGTTACCCCCGACAGCACCAGCAGCTGGGCCTCGAGCGCTGACTCGGCCAGCTCGAGGACCGTTGAGAAGCTGCCCCATGCGGCGGCGGTCACGCCGCGAAGCACGTTGATGTCGAGCTCGTGGTGCAAAACGTCTTGGGCGCATCCAAGGGCGTAGCGGGCGTCGTCGACCGCTTCGGGCAGGGCTTCGACGGCTTGCTGTAGCTGGTGCTCGGGTCGCAAGAACAGGCCGCTGCTGCGCTTGTCGCCTGCGCCGTGGGGGTCGCCCTGGGATTGCTGCTGTAGAGGACTTGACGCCATGTTGGCAATTGGTGGCGCGAAAGCGCACCTTGGGCCAAGTTCTTGCCCACTTGCTCTCGGTCCCGACACCAACAAAGGACCTGGTTCGTGAGCCTCCTTGGTGTAGCATCGGCGCCCCGTGGCAGCGGGAAGGAGACCAAGGATGCAGGTGGATCTTGCGAAGTTGCTCGAGGGCTGGGGATGGGCGGCAGGCTTGCTGCTAGTCAGCGCGGTTGGCTGCAGCGGCGGAGGGCAATGGAAGGCCCCACCGTGCCCGCAATGTGACGCGGTCGTGTTTCCCGGGCCGCAGTCCGTAAAGGAACCGCCGCAAATTGAGTCGGTCGAGCCCGAGGAGCCGACCATCGACGATGCCCGACAGTTCATGCAGAGCACCGAGCGAGAGCTCAAACGCTTGTGGATCCGGGCGGAGCGGGCCCATTGGATCAACTACAACTTCATCACCAGCGACACCGAAGAGCTCACCACGGAAGCCGGCGAGGCCACGATGGGCTTTCTGTCCAAGGCCATCAAGGAGTCGACCCGCTTCGACAAGCTGAGCTTGCCTCCGGTGTTGGCCCGGAAGTTCAAGCTCCTCAGGCGCGCGCAGACCTTGCCCGCGCCGAGCGACCCCAAGAAGACCGCCGAGCTCGCCGGAATCACCTCAGCGATGACCGCGCTTTATGGCAAAGGCAAATACTGCCCGAAAGAGAAGGGCGCGCTGCGGCGGGAGTTGTCTCGGAAGAAAGCCAACAAGGCTGCGCTCAGCTGCGACCCAGCTGATCCGAAAGGCGCAGGGGTTTCGCTGGGGGTGCTCACCAAGTTCTTGGCGACGAGTCGAAACGAGGAAGCACTCCGCGAGGTTTGGATTGGCTGGCGGCGCATCTCCTTGCCCATCCGCAAGAAGTTCAAGCGCTACGTAGAGCTTGGCAACGAGGGCGCGCGTGAGATTGGTTTCAGCGATGTCGGCGAGCTTTGGCGCAGTGGGTACGACATGTCACCGAAGGCCTTCCGTCGCGAAACCGAGCGGCTGTGGGGTCAGGTGAAGCCCTTCTACGAGCAACTGCATTGCTATGTGCGCCAGCGCCTGGCCAAGCACTATGGCGCCAAGCTCGTCAAGAGCGACGGACCCATTCCCGCCCATCTGCTCGGCAACATGTGGTCGCAAACCTGGGGCAACATCTACAACCTCGTCGAGCCCTACAAGGGGCAAGGCACCCCCGATGTGACCGCGGCGCTCAAACGCAAGAAGTACGACGAGATCAAGATGGTCAAGCTCGCGGAGAAGTTCTTTACCTCCGTGGGGCTCGATCCGCTGCCCAAGACCTTCTGGGAGCGTTCGCTCTTCAAGAAGCCGGCCGACCGTGAGGTCGTGTGCCACGCCAGCGCTTGGGACGTGCACTACAACAACGATCTGCGCATCAAGATGTGCATCGATCGGACCGAGGAAGAGCTGCAGGTCATCCACCACGAGCTCGGCCACAACTACTACTACCACTACTACTACCAGCTGCCCGTGCTCTTCCAGCAGGGCGCCAACGACGGCTTCCACGAGGCGGTCGGTGACGCCATCGCCTTGTCCATCACGCCCGGTTATCTCAAAGAGGTCGGGCTCATCAATCGTGTCAGGAACAACGAAAAAGCCGACATCAACTTCCTGATGAAGATGGCCTTAGACAAAGTAGCGTTCCTGCCGTTCGGCAAGCTGATTGACCAGTGGCGCTGGGATGTCTTCGCCGGCAAAATCAAGCCGCATGACTACAACAAGGGATGGTGGCGTCTGCGCAGCCGCTACCAAGGCATCGAGCCGCCCATCAAACGTACCGACTACAACTTCGATCCCGGCGCCAAGTACCACGTCCCGGCCAACGTTCCCTACACCCGGTACTTCCTGGCTTTCATCTACCAATTCCAGTTCCAACGTGCGCTGTGCCGCGCCGCGGGCCATGACGGACCGCTCCACAAGTGCAGCATCTATGGCAACAAGGCTGCTGGCGACAAGCTCAAGGCGCTGCTCAAGATGGGCACCAGCAAGCCATGGCAAGAAGCACTGAAAGCCATGAGCGGCGAGAATCAGGGCGATGCCAATGCCCTGTTAGCCTACTTTGCTCCGCTCAGAGTGTGGCTTGCCAATCAAGTCAAAGGTGAGAAGTGCGGTTGGTGAGCGGGGGGCTTGCCAACCACGGAAAGATGACTAGCTTGGCGGAGCCTCAGCTCGGCTGGCGCCGCCGCAGGAGTGAATGAACATGAAGTTGCCCGATCCTGGTCTCTATCGAACAACCAAGCCCTATCCCGGTCACGAGGATGCGTTGCCAGCAAACGCCCTCGTCTATGTTGGCTCTAACGCCAACGGCGGCCTGCCCTTTGTGGTGCGGCCGGGCTCGAACCGCAACAACCGCTGGTTCTGGGGCGAGCCCACTACGCCCTTGCGTGCGCTCAACTGGGCCGAGAGCCTCAAGAAGCTGCCGCCGGAAGGCTTCTACGTGCTGCCCGAAGACCTCAGCTTCGACGGTGGCGGACGTTGGCTCAAAAACGCGGTCGTCCAGCTCGGCTACAACGCCGAGGGCGCTGGCATCATCTTCGTTGCTGAGCAACACGAGGACGAGGAGCGTAACGTGCTCATCTTCAGCGATCGAGGGCGGCAGGTGAGCGATGAGCTGCTCGACCGCCTGGTCTGGGCCCCCATTCTGCCCCTCGAGGCCGGCGAGACAAACGACACACCCTAGCGAGGCAAGTCTCAGCCTACGATCTGCTCGAGCAGCAGCAGCGGCCGGCTGTTTTCGTCGGACCGTTGCAAGTCGACCCGCAGGACGATGACCCAGTCGTTGTGCTCTTCGGGGTCGACCAGGATCTGCTCTAGCCCCCAGTAGCCTTCGGGGCTTTCGTCGATGCGGATGAACTCGGTCGCGCGTGCGCGGGGATCGAGCCGAATCGACTCGTGGTCCTCGTAGTACGGCGTGATGGCTCGTTCGAGTCGTTCGGCAGTCCAGTCTTCAGCATCATCGAGCGCTTGCACCATGGTTGCGGCCAGCTCGTATTGTCGCTGTGCCAATGCGCGCACGAAGCCGAACACGGCATTTCGGGTGAGCACGGTGAAGGCTCTGTGGTCCGCTGTGATGCCTTTGTCTGGCTCGGGCTCCGCGGTCTCGGGCGATGGTGGGGTGGGGACGTAGTCGGGATCGCGTAGCTTCTCCCATTCGTCGAGCAAGCTCGAGTCGACGCCCCGCACAACACCGCTCATGTGGTCGATCAAGTCGACGACCTCGGCGGTGCGGGCCCACTCGGGCACGGTTTGCACCAGGGCTTTGTAGACCTCGCTGAAGTAGCGCAGCACCATCCCCTCGGCTTGCTCGAGCTTGTAGCCGACGACGAAGCCACGGAAGTCCAAGCAGCGCTCGTAAAGATCTCGGGCCACGCCCTTGGGACGAATGTTCTCGCCGCCAACCCAGGGGTGCTTGTCGGCAAACTCGTTGAAGGAGGCGTAGATGAACTCGGCATTGGGCTTGGGGTATTCGAGCTCCTCGAGGCGCTCCATGCGCTCGTCGTATTCGATGCCCTCGGCCTTCATCTTGGCTACGGCCTCGCCTTTGATGGCGCTGAGTTGCTTGCGCAATATCAGGGTTGGGTTCTCGAGGATCGCCTCGACCAGGCTGAGCACGTCCAGCGGATAGCTTTCGAAATCTTCGTCTAGTTGCTCGATGGTCTCGATCACGAACAACGACAGCACGTGGACCATGGAGAACTCTCGCTGCAGGGCGCGGTTGACCTGGATGCGCTTGGCGGGTGGCGCGTCAGGATTGTCGACGAATTCGACGACCTTGGCTTGCACCAAGGAGCGCAGCATCTGCATGGCGGTTTTGCCGATCCGCCTCTTGACCGCTTTTCGTTCATGGCAGCTACGAACCAACTGCTTCATCGCCGCGCAACCGCCGTGCTCACGTCCGAGCACGTCGAGGAGCATGCTGTGGCGCACCTGGAACTGGGAGCTGAGCGGCTCGGGCTTTCCCGCCACCAACTTCTTGAAGGTGGCGCGGTTGAAATGCACGTAGCCCTTGGTGGGTGGCTTCTTCTTCACCAGCTTGCGCTTCTTGGCCGGATTGGCCGCCGCCTTGGCCTCGAGCTTGAGGTTCTCGATGACGTGCTCAGGCGCTTGAACCACCACGCTGCCCTGGTCGTCGAAGCCTTTGCGACCTGCACGCCCACAAATCTGATGGAAGTCGCGCACGCTCAAGATACGCGTGGCTGAGCCGTCGAACTTGCAGAGCTTGGTGAGCACTACAGTGCGAATTGGAATGTTGACGCCCACGCCGAGGGTGTCGGTGCCGCTGATGACCTTCAATAGGCCCCGCTGGGCGAGTCGCTCCACCAAGCGTCGGTACTTGGGCAACATTCCGCCGTGGTGCACGCCAATGCCGTGGCGGAGGAAGCGCTGCAGATCCTTGCCATAAGGCGTATCGAATCGGGTGCTCTTCAGCGCTTGGGCGATGGCGCGCTTGTGCTCTTTGCTGCACACGTTGACGCTCATCATGTTCTGCGCCTCGCTGTGACAGCCTCGCTGCGTGAAGCTCACGACATAAATCGGGGCCTTGTCTTGCTCGATCAAGCTGGCGATCGTCTGGTGTAGCGGCCGCTCTTGGTAGCTGAAGTCCAATGGCACCGGCCGGTCGTTCGATCGCACCGTCACCGTGGGCTTGCCATTGAGCGCGGTGAGCGCTTCTTCGAAGAATTCGGTGTCGCCCAAGGTCGCGCTCATCAACAGAAAAGTGGTCTGCGGCATGGTGAGCAGCGGGATTTGCCAAGCGACGCCGCGATCCCGGTCGGCGTAGAAATGGAACTCGTCCAGTATCGCGTACTGCACGTCGGCGCTTGCGCCCTCGCGCAGCGCCATGTTGGCCAGGATCTCAGCCGTGCAGCAGAAAATGGGCGCATCCCGGTTGACCGTCGCGTCGCCTGTGAGCAAGGCGACGTTGTCGGCCGAAAACGCCTCGCAAAGCGCGAAGAACTTCTCGTTGACCAAGGCTTTGACCGGGCTTGTGTAGACCGAGCGCTCATCGCGTGCCATGGCCAAAAAGTGCATCGCCAAGGCAACGAGCGACTTGCCGGATCCCGTGGGCGTGGCCAGGATCACGTTGTTGCCAGCGAGAATCTCGAGCAGCGCTTCTTCTTGGGCCGGGTAGAGCTCGAGGCCAAGTGCGCTCGTGTAGTCGAGGAATCGGTCGAAGATTTCGTCGGTGTCGGTAAGCACCTCACCGAGCCGCGGCAAGCGTTCGAGCAGCTGAGCTTCGCCGTTGTTCGCCATCTCGGCTAGCCGGTGGACACTTGACTCTTGTTGGTTTTTGTCGCGAGCATGGTCAGTCGCTTTGCGCACCTTACCCTTTCAGCTCGGTCGCCACACCCTGTTCGACCACGTCGGTCGCGGGGGGATGGCCGACATCTACCTGGCGCGCACCAAGACCGCGCTGGGTGCGGCTCGGTTGGTCGTCATCAAAGAGGTGATTCCCCAGCTGGTCGACAATGAGCACTTCGTGGAGATGCTCATCGCCGAGGCCAAGCTGGCCGCCCAGCTGAGCCATGCCAACATCGCACGCGTAGAGGACCTCGGTAGAGAGGACGGCATTCTCTTCATCGCCATGGAATATGTCGAAGGAATCGATTTGCGCGAGTTGTTGCGTCGCTGCACACGTCGCAAACTCGCTCTGCCGATCGGCTACAGCCTTTCTGTGATGTGCGAGGTGCTCAAGGCGCTCGACTACGCGCACCGCTTCGCTCCAGAAGGTGCTGATCCTGGCCAACAAGGGATCGTGCACCGCGACGTGTCGCCTTCAAACGTCCTGCTCAGCTTCGATGGCGAAGTGAAGCTCTGCGATTTCGGAATCGCCAGCGCGATGACCGCAGACGAGACGCTGAACGCCACCATCGAAGGAAAAGCGGGCTACATGAGCCCGGAGCACGCCCGCGGCGAGCCGGTCGACACGCGCGCGGATTTGTTCGCGGCTGGCATCATGCTCTGGGAGCTGCTCAGTGGGCGCCGCATGTACAAGCGCCATGGCGAGCTGCCTTTGATAGAGGTGGCACGGCGCGCCAAGGTGCCGCCCCCGCCACGTTGCGGTCTGCCTCGGGAGCAAGAGCTGCACGTCGTGGTTCGCCGCGCGCTCACGGTCGATCGCCAGGACCGTTACCAGAGCGCTGCCCAGATGCTCGACGATCTGGAGGGCTACTGCGTGTCGAGCCAGCTGCTCAGCAGCTCAATGCGTTTTGGTGGCTGGCTCAGTGAGCATTTTGCGGCACAACAGCGGCAGCGGGTCAGGGCGCGACAGCGCGTCTTGCAAGCCCTCGAGCTCGGCCCCCCAGTGGTCATGGAGACCATTTCCCGGCCGCTATCATCGTATCCGCCTCCCGCGGATTCCGATCCACCGCCGTCGCCAGCGCATGACACCAATCCACCGCACTCAGCGGTGCGAAAGCGGGCCGCGTCGCGCGTCAAGTCGCCGTCCGTCGCCGAGCTGGCGTTGCTCACCGCCGGCTCAGCACTGGCGATATTTGCGCTCCTGTGGGTCCTTTCGCGTCTTGGGCTGCTCTAGAAGGCAAGTGTCTCTCTCCCGTCGCCGGACATGGACCCGGCACTGGGCGCGGCGACGCTGCGTATTGAGCTCTAGGTTTTGAGCTCTAGGTTTTGAGCTCCAGGTTTTGAGCTCTAGGTTTTGAGCTCTAGGTGCCCTGCAACAGTCCGTATTTTCGCTGGGTCGTCTCGACCCTCGAGCGCTCAAGGGGCCATTTGCGCGAGCTCGTCTTCGAAGAAGAACTTCTCTCGGCCCAGCGCCGGTCTCAGATCGTTGAGCCAGGTCGCTTCGGGATCGAACTTGGCGAAGAAGGGTTGGTGCGTCCAGCGGGGATTGCGCGCCTGCAAGAAGCGCAACACGAAGACGCGCTCGCCGGCGATCTGAGTGACGCCTTGGATCTCGATCTTGCCGGGCCCGGAGCTCATTGA
Source organism: uncultured Polyangiaceae bacterium (assembly GCA_964599485.1). Classification (GTDB taxonomy): domain Bacteria; phylum Myxococcota_A; class Polyangia; order Polyangiales; family Polyangiaceae; genus JAPYTK01. The sequence goes on along the minus strand of CAZRGL010000121.1, from coordinate 4,361 downwards.
TGGGCCCCGCGCCGTCCGACACAGCCCGGAGACTTGTTGCTGCGCGTCGCGGTAGATCTGCAGGCAACGGTGCAGGGGCACTTTGAAATAGCAGTGCGCGCCGGTATTTCGCTCGACGAACATGTAGTAAGGCACGATGCCGAGCTTGACCTGCTCTCGCCAGCTGCGCGCCCAGGCGTCAGCGCTGTCGTTGATGTGAGCCAACAGCGGCGCTTGAGCTCGGATGGTCGCGCCCGTGTTGCGGATGCGTCGCACAGCTTCGTGGGCGACATCGCAATCGAGCTCGCGCCAGTGATTGATGTGCGCCATGAAGGCGAGGTGTTTTCCTGAAGCCACCACGCGCTCGAACAAGCGCATCAACTCGTCAGCGTCGGCATCGTTCACGAAGCGATGAGGCCAGAAGCTGAGCGCTTTGCTGCCGATACGGATATTGCGCACATGGTCGAGCTCGGGTGCGAGCAAGGCCTCGAGATACTGCGCGAGCAAGCGGGTTTTCATCACCATGGGGTCGCCTCCGGTGATGAGCACGTCGCTGACCTGCTGGCTACGCTGCAGATATGTGATCAGCGGCCTGACGTCGCTCGAAGCAATCCTGAGCGAGCGGTCGCCGGAGAACTGAGCCCAGCGAAAACAGAAGCTGCAAAAGGCGTGACAGGTCTGGCCTTGGGTCGGGAAGAAGAGCACGGTTTCAGCGTACTTGTGCTGCGTTCCAGACAACGCTTGGCCATCCAAGGTAGGTATGTTGTGCTGCAGCTGCCCGGCCGGATGAGGGTTGAGCTCGCGGCGAATCTGACGCGCCAGCACTTTGATCTCGGCCTTGCCGGGCTGTCTCGTCAGGAGTGCCGCCATTTGACCGAAATGCTCGTCCGATAGCATCCCACGCTGTGGGAAAGTGAGCTGGAAGATCGGATCGTTGAATGGATCGGACCAGTCGATCAGCTCAATGACATGGTTGTTGGCCCGAAATGGCAGCACCTCTGCCACGACCCGCATGGCGAAGCGTTGCTCGTCGTCGAGCAGGGCGAGCTGAGGGATCTTGCCGAGTGAGGAGGTCGAAAGAACCTTGAAGCGTGGCTCAGGAGGCTTGAGACAAATCGACGAGACAGCTTTCGCGCCGTTTCGTCGTTTTTGCGTCTTGGGGTGATCCAAGCACTCGGCCGTTTGCGGCACTGACAAAGCCACGAGCTTCATAGGCACGCCTCCTTCTGGCGTCGTGAGCACCAACTCCGCATCCGCGTCGAGAGGTTTGACGTACCAAGTCCCCCCGGTTGGTGGCTCACCGATGTAGGTTTTTTGTCGACCGTTGACTACCGGCCCGAAACGGACCGGCCAATGGTCGTGGCGCGAGTCATCGCGCCTGCCCGCCGCGGCGAGCTCGCCTCGTGTCCGCGAGGCACCCGTGTTGCCATATGGCCGCGCTGCGGTTGATGGCGGTCGGGCCGCAACAGCTATCAGCCGTTGCGATGGACTATACCGTAGCCGCTTCCCGCTCATTGTCAAGCACCGTCGCCGTCCCGATCTGTCGCCAATGCGTGGAAAATGTTGCGTTTTGTCGCGTTCTGCGCGCTCTCGTCAGGACGCGACTTGGACTGAGGTGGCCTGGCCCTGTTTTTGTCGCGCTTTTTCTGCTGATTGCTCTCGGCCTCTGCTTCGTTGCTTGCCGGATTCGCCTCGGGTTTGCGACGGCCCGCGGCCCATTATTCGTAGCGTGGCTGTTTTCAGCCGGCTCCTGTTGGGCTTAGATCGGCGGGATGGGACGAATTGTCAGCCTGATGTTCCTACTGACGCTGTCATCATGTGGCGCTTGCGATGACGACGAAGACCCGATCCATGTGCCATTTACCGGCATCGAGCTTCCCGATGAGCGGCGCGGGGCGTCGACAACAGCTGCTGACACCACCAGCTCGTCGGTTTCGTCGAGCGGCGGTGTTGCCAGACCCAAACATGTTGGCGGTCGCGGCATCGACAGCTGTTGCTCTGCACTGGGCTCAGCAGGGCGAACCGCCAAGAATCTCGGTGCCCGTGAGAACTACCGTGCGGCAGTGAAGGTTTGCGCGCGCCACAGTCACTCGGTCAAACAAGGGAAGATCACGCGTTCCTACGCGATGGCAAAAGTGCGCGCCTCCTTGCTGGTCCCGGCACCATCGTCCTGTCGCTGAGCCCCCTCAGCTGTACTTTGCAGGCGTCGTCAGCGAGCCGGCGTCGTGCTAACAGCTGGCTGGTATTGCCTTTCGATCGAGTTCTCGGACAAGCACCAGCCATCGCCACGCTGCAGCGTGCGCTGCGCAACGGTTTGGTCCATCACGCCTATCGTTTCGAAGGGCCGGCGGGCGTTGGCAAAGAGCTCGCCGCGATGGCATTTGCGCAAGCGCTCGTTTGCGAAGCCGGTGATTCACTTGGTTGCGGCAGCTGCGATAGTTGTCGGCGGGCTGTACAGCTGAGCCAAGCTGAGCCCTGTGTGCCGCTGCATCCCGACGTGGTGCTCGTAGAGCGCGCGCTCTATCCACCCGAGCTGATCGGCGGCAAGAAAGAAGCGGCAGAGATCTCCGTTGAACAGATCCGCCGGGTCGTGTTGGCGCGCGCCGCTTACCCGCCCCATGAGGGTCGTGCGCGTGTGTTCATCGTGAGGCGCGCCGAGGAGCTGAGCATCAGCGCGGCCAACGCGCTGCTCAAGACCCTGGAAGAGCCGCGCGCTGCCACCTATTTCGTGTTGCTCAGCGCTCAACCTGAGCGCTTGGTCGAGACGATTCGTTCACGCAGCGTACCGGTCCGTTTTGGTCCACTTGCCGATGGCGTGCTCACGACCATCCTGCGCGCGCAAGGCATCGCAGAGGAGCGCGTCGCGACCATTGTCCAGCTCGCCGGCGGGAGCGCGAGCGTGGCCCTCGAGTCCGCTGATGCCGAGACGACGGGCGCTGCCGACAGCTTTGCAACGCGCGTCATCGAGGCGATGCGGGCGCCTCATCTTGCTTCGGCGGTGATGCTCGGCGAGTCGCTCAATCGCGATCGGCACCAACTCGTCGACAGTCTTCGAACCCTCGGCGCGCACTTCGTCGAGGAGGCCCGCGCAAGGGCTCGAGGTGCGCCGCGGCGCGCGGAAGTCGCCGCCCGACGCTACGGTCTGGTGCTCGACGCCATCAATGCCGTGCAGCGAAACGGTGCCGCCGGCTTGTGCGTCTCGACGCTCGTTGCCTCGCTTCGTCACGCATATCAGCGTCGGCCAGGCACCCCACCGGTGGCGGTCATCACGCGTCGCTGACGAGCACGCCAGCTGCGAGCAGCCCACCACTACAGGCCCAGCTGCGAGCAGCCCAGCGCGGGTCCAGCTGCGAGCAGCCCAGCGCAGGTCCAGCTGCGGAGCAGCCCAGCGCACAGGTCCAGCTGCGAGCAGCCCAGCGCAGGTCCAGCCGCAGCCCGCACGCATCTCATCAGTGGTTGTGCATATGGTCAGGATCGACCTGGCCAAGCACGTCGTAATCGCCCTGATCGAGTTTCTTTCCATGGAAGACGAAAGACTGTTCGGATGAGTGCAGAATCACGGCGGCGTCGCCAATAGCGCCTTCATAAATGGCCATGGTCGCCTGCTGCCCAATCTGCAGCGCTGGCTCGCCGAGCGGTTCGAGCGTAGCCGGAAACTGCACCACGCGGTCGAGCAGCGTTGCACCGACTTCGAGCCGGTTTGGTGGCGATGGGGGCAGAGCGAGCGCTGCTGTTCGAAGCCACAGAATGTGTCGCTGGGGTGGCTCGAACACGACAACCGCGAGCTGCTCGCTGTGCTCATGCGAAAGCAACAGCGCGCAGCGCACCTGTTGGTCTCGGCGGACTATCACCGCAGACCGGGGCCAGCGTGTGACCATCTCGTGCTGGATGACATCGCCGAGGCGGGCTGGCAGTGATGCAAAAGGATCAGCCGGAGCTGGCAAGGCGGGGGGGGCAGCTTCGGCTTGTCGTCGCGCGGCGCGGCGTCGCGAAACAGCGCGCGCGGCGAACAAGCTACCGGTGAGTCCAGCGGCTGCTGCTGCGATAATCCCGGCGACGATGAGGCTCACGTGCTTGGCTCCGTTGCGTGCAGCAGCGCGTGATGCAAGCGCGCTGCTCGTTGGCTGACCTCATGGTAGCTCGCTTGTCCGCCCAAGTGTGTCTGCGCGGCGTCGACCTGGTCGGGTACGAGCGCGCCAATGCACGCCGCGCAAGGGCAGCAGTTGGCGATGGTGGCGACATTGTCCTGGCTTATCCCGCCGATGGCGACCGCAGGCAATCCGGCGTCGCGAATGCGGCTGGCCAAGTTGCCCAGGGTCTCGAGACCCAAGCTTGGCTCGGGGTCGGCCTTGTTGCTGGTTTGGAACACCGGGCCGAGTGCG